>NZ_CP116899.1:684166-1026250 GCF_030997045.1 Microbulbifer sp. TB1203
GGCTCAGTGGCGGCCCTGGCGCCGGTGGCCGTTCGCTCAACAGCCTCATCAGCAAACGTTTCCCGAACGGCCCCCGGCACCAGGGCCTTCGCGTCGGGCTGCGGCATTCTTCCTGATGATTTTCTCCCCTCTCCCGCTTGCGGGGGAGGGGCTGGGGGAGGGGCCCCGGCTCAGTGGCGGCCCTGGCGCCGGTGGCCGGTTCGCTCAACAGCCTCATCGGCAAACGTTTCCCGAACGGCCCCCGGCACCAGGGCCTTCTCGCCGGGTTGCGGCGTTCTTTCCGAAGTTCGGAGGGTGGATAATCGCCGCACATCCGCCAACGCGGCTGGAAGCACCCCATCGCGCTGCGGTAGAATGCGCGCCGCTTTAAACACAGTCCGGAATCCGAGAGTTCATGGAAATCAATCCCCTCCTCAACCAACTGAAAGACCTCGAAGAGCGCACCGACGTTCTTAGGGGGTATCTTTGACTACGCCAGCAAGAAAGAGCGCCTGACCGAGGTCGAACTGGAGCTGGCCGAGCCCAGTGTCTGGGACAATCCCGACCGCGCCCAGGAACTCGGCCGCGAGCGCTCCTCTCTGGAGACTGTGGTAAAGACCATTGAGAACCTCGATTCCGGCATTTCCGACTGCCGCGAATTGCTGGAAATGGCGGTGGAGGAAGGGGACGAGGACTCGGTGGTCGAGGTCTCGTCGGAGATCGAGGGCTTGCAGCAGCAGTTGGGCATTCTCGAATTCCGCCGCATGTTTTCCGGCGAGACGGATGCCAACAACGCCTACCTGGATATCCAGGCCGGCTCCGGCGGAACCGAGGCCCAGGACTGGGCGGAGATGCTGTTGCGCATGTACCTGCGCTGGGGCGAGGCCCACGGCTTCAAGACCACCCTGGAAGAGGTCTCCGCAGGGGAGGTGGCCGGTATCAAGAGTGCCACCATTCATTTCGTTGGCGACCACGCCTTCGGCTGGTTGCGCACTGAGACCGGTGTGCACCGCTTGGTGCGCAAATCGCCATTCGATTCCGGCAACCGCCGCCACACGTCCTTTTCTTCCGTATTCGTATCGCCGGAGATCGATGACAATATCGAGATCGAGGTGGACAAGTCCCAGGTGCGCGAGGATACCTACCGCGCTTCCGGCGCCGGCGGCCAGCACGTGAACAAGACCGACTCCGCGGTGCGCCTGACTCATATCGAGTCCGGCATCGTGGTTGCCTGCCAGAGCGAGCGCTCCCAGCACCAGAACCGCGACAAGGCCTGGAAAATGCTGCGGGCCAAACTGTACGAGCAGGAAATGCTCAAGCGCAACGCGGAAAAGCAGGCGATGGAGGAGAGCAAGGCGGATATCGGCTGGGGCAGCCAGATACGCTCCTACGTGCTGGACGACCAGCGCATCAAGGACCTGCGTACCGGAGTGCAGACCAGTAACTGCCAGGCAGTGCTGGACGGCGACCTGGATCAGTTTATCGAGGCGAGTTTAAAAGCGGGCCTGTAAATAAATGCGGAATGCGGAATGATGAATGCGGAATAAGGGCATTCATCGCTCCGAGACATTCCGCATTCCGCATTCATCATTCCGCATTGGAAAGACCCCCATGACAGATACCCAGCAAGACGAAAACAAACTGATCGCCGAGCGTCGCGCCAAACTTTCCGCGCTGCGCGAAAAGGGCAATGCTTTTCCGAACGCTTTTCGCCGCGAAAACCTGGCGGCGGATCTGCAGAATGAGTTCGGCGAAAAAACCAAGGAAGAGCTGGAAGAGCTGCGCAAGAGCGCCTGTGTGGCCGGACGCATCCTCGCCAAGCGCGGGCCCTTTATGGTGATCCAGGACGTATCCGGGCGCATCCAGCTGTACGCGGACAAGGCGGCGCAGAAGGATATCAAGGAACGCTTCGGCGCCTGGGATATCGGCGATATCGTCGGTGTGCAGGGCGCGCTGCACAAGTCCGGCAAGGGCGACCTCTACGTGACCTGCGAGGAGTTCACCCTGCTCACCAAGGCACTGCGCCCGCTGCCGGAGAAATTCCACGGCATCGCCGACCAGGAGCTTCGCTACCGCCAGCGCTATGTGGACCTGATCGCGACGCCGGAGTCCCGCGAAGTTTTCCGCATCCGCTCGCGGGTGATCGACTATATCCGCCGCTTCCTGAACGGCCACGATTTTATGGAAGTGGAGACGCCGATGCTGCAGGTGATCCCCGGCGGCGCCACCGCGCGTCCGTTTATCACCCACCACAATGCGCTGGATATCGACATGTACCTGCGCGTGGCGCCGGAGCTGTACCTGAAGCGCCTGGTGGTGGGCGGCTTCGAGCGGGTCTACGAGATCAACCGCAATTTCCGCAACGAGGGCCTGTCCACCCGGCACAACCCCGAGTTCACCATGCTCGAGTTCTACCAGGCCTACGCGGACTACAACGACCTGATGGACCTGACCGAGGAGATGCTGCGCGGCATCTGTTCCGAAGTGTTGGGCTCGACGACGATCGAGTACCAGGGCAGCAGCTACGACTTTGCCAAGCCGTTTGCGCGCCTGTCGGTGTTCGATTCCATCCTGCGCTACAACCCCGGCCTCAGCCACTCCGACATCGACAATCTGGAAAGCGCCCGCGCAGTGGCGGAAAAACTGGAAATCCCGCTGAAAAACAGCTGGGGCCTGGGCAAGGTGCAGATAGAGATTTTCGAGAAGACAGTCGAGCACCGCCTGGACCAGCCGACCTTTATCACCGAGTATCCCACCGAGGTGTCCCCGCTGGCGCGGCGCAATGATGAAAACCCCTTCGTTACCGACCGCTTCGAGTTCTTCGTCGGAGGCCGCGAGATCGCCAACGGCTTCTCAGAGCTGAACGACGCCGAGGACCAGGCCGAACGCTTCCGTGCCCAGGTGGCGGAGAAGGACGCCGGCGACGACGAGGCTATGCATTACGATGCCGACTATATCCGCGCCCTGGAATACGGCATGCCGCCCACCGCGGGGGAGGGCATCGGTATCGACCGCCTGGTGATGCTTCTGACTGACTCGCCGTCGATCCGCGATGTTTTGTTGTTTCCGCATATGCGCCCGGAAACCACAGCGGAATAATCGTATCGTCTATTACCCGGCCCCAGTAATTGGGGCCGATCCTCCCGATCTCTTGCATAGATATCTTTCTTGCTCCCACTGCAGATGAATGTGAACGGATCGCCAATCTGGTTCAGGGCTTTCTGTGGCTGCCGATTGCACTCTGCAACAGCGTCGAAGCGGAATAAATCTTCTCTTATTCTGGGTATTAAAATTTCACTCTGACCCGAATTTATTTTTTTCATATGGGTGGGCGATTTAGGTATTATTGGACGCAAATCATTGGGGTTGTTATCGGCATTTGTGGGAGCTTTTATTATCCGCCTGCGATATCCGATCAGTTTCCAAAGCCAATATTCCGCTGCCGGAAAAAATTTTGTAACAATGAGAAGAGGGATGTTCCATGTTTGTCAACAGCGAGGAATTCAATGAGCCGACCAGCCGCCAGTGGGCCATGGGGGCGGATACCCGCCCTAAAAGTGCACTGGTGGACGGGCGCGGCAGAGTTCTGGCCTATTCCCAGACCGGGGGTATGATTTCCCCCGCCCGGCACGAGTTGCACAGGGGCACAATTCTGTACCGTTTTGCCAGCGGCAGTGCCGAGCTTTCCAAGGCGGTGACCGGGGGGTGGTGGGTGGCCAAAGCTGAATTCGAGCAGCTCACCCGCTTTGCCCAGGCCCACGGCGTACATGTGGCCATGGCTGCGCGACACCTGTGTTGTGTGCCGCCGGAGTGGAGCGATATGGGTTTGCTGATGCGCGTCCGGGTACAGGATCCCCTGCTTGCATATCGTGGCCTGGGCAACCGGGTCGTAGTGCCGAAAGATGATGGCTATGGCGCTGTGCGCATGGAGCCGCACAACAATCTCGCTTCGCGGCGGCTGCACCAATTGTTTATTCCCGGTTTGCAGGAGCGCGCCGATAGGACGCCGGAGCGGGTATTGCCGGGGGCGCTACTGGTGGAGCGCACCTGGAAACTGGATTCGGCGGATACCAATCGCGGTTGGATCTACGTACCGGGGCTCTTTGACAAACAGGACTAGTGGAGCTGGCGGCCGGTGGAGTTTATCGTATCGCCAGCGGCCTCCTATCCCTGAATCCCCAGCGGCCCGCTGGGCACATAGATGGTTTCAGTACTACTGCTTCCCTCGCGCTGTATTTCCACCGGTACCGTTTTTCCGGGGTCCACACGGTATATCTGTGAACGCAGATCACCGGAGTGGAAGACGCGCTCGCCGTTGTAGGAAACTATCTTGTCCCCCGGCTTCAGGCCGATATCCGCGGCCGGCGTGCCCGGTACGATATTGTCTATCTGTAGCTCCTGGCGCCCGCCGTTGACCTCCAGGTAGAACTCAAACTCCTGCGGGCTCAGCTCGTGTTCGAACATTTTGCGCGGGTTGCTGTAGGTCTCCAGTTTGTCGCGCAGGGCGTTTGCCTCCGCGGTGGACTTGTCGTCCAGGTGGCGGTATTCGTAGGTCAACTGCATGTGTTCGTACTGGAACCGCTCCTGCTTGTCGAGAATGAATTCGGCCCTGTCCGGGTTGAGGCCCGCGTCGATCAGGCGCTGGCGCTGCATCTCGCGATATTTGCGGTAGCGCTCCTGACGGGAATCCTGGGGAGTGTAGGGAGGTTCCTCATGTCCCACTGTGGCGGCGGTGCGGGTCTCCATGCCTTCCGGCTCTCCCTGTTCCATCTGCCTTCTCAGGTCCTCCACCAGGTCGAACAGGCGGGTCTGGATCTGAATGGAGTCCCGCAGGGAATCCTCCAGTTTTTTCACCCGGTCTTCCAGGTCGTTGCCGGAGCTGAACAGCTGTGACAGCCGACCGTTGCCGCCGTTGCTCTCTCCCCGATTCCAGCCGATAGAGTAGGCGCCGAAGGCCAGTAGTGTACCGAGGATGAACAACGTAACAGGTTTTCCCAGTTTCATAGCGCTAGTCCAGGATAATCAGGTGATTGGGCAGTTCGTTTTTGATCTCGCTGACCGGAGCGACCTCCTGCAACAGCTCCCCGCACTTTTCCACGCAGTGCACAAAAGCCTCTCCGGTTTTGCCGCGCTTGATCTCGCGAATGAAGTTTTCCACGATTTCACTCCAGCTCTCGTCGGTGATCCGCTCGGCCAGCCCGCGGTCGGCGAGAATCTCCACATAGTGCTCCGCCTCGGCGACGAAGATCAACAGCCCCAGGCGCCCGCGTGTGCTGTGCAGTTCCTGCTCCAGGAACTGGCGCCGCGCCAGGTTGGCGGCCCGCCAGTATTTCACTTTTTTCGGCACCAGGCGCATGGTCAGCGGGCGCCAGCGGAAAAGCACCGCCAGGACGATAAACAGTAGCCACTGCAGGGTGAAGGCCTCGCGGTAATCCAGCCACCAGGGCAGGAACTGCACCAGAGGCGCCAGCAACAGTGAGAGGAAGGCGGCCCAGAGGGTGGAGATATACAGGTAGCTGTCCGCCTCCCGCGCGAGTACCGTGACCACTTCCGCGTCGGTGCGCGACTCCACTTCTTTGATCGCTTCGGCGACTTTGCGCCGCTGTTGGCCTTCCAGCATCACCATCCTCCCGAGGCCCCCCCGCCGCCAAAACCACCTCCACCACCGCTGAAACCGCCGCCTCCGCCAATGCCACCACCGCCAAATCCGCCGCCGCCATAGTAGCCGCCGTAGCGGCCCCGGCGATATCCCCGGCTGGCAGCGGATGCTCCCAGTACAGAGGTGCCGAACAGCTGCAGCATCACCAACAGCAGGAAGAGGCCCACCAACACCGCCAGGCGCCGGTCGCCGCCGGTCGCGGTGGGTTCGGGCACGTACTCATTCTGGATCGCAGAGATAATGGACTCCACGCCCGCGGTGACACCGCCGTCGAAATCGCCGCTTTTGAATTTCGGCAATATCTTGGTGTGAATGATATTCGCGGAGAGAGCGTCCGTCAGCGCCCCTTCCAGCCCGTAGCCCACCTCTATACGCACTGCGCGCTCGTCGGGCGCGACGATCAGCAGAACCCCGTTGTCCCCGCCCTTCTCGCCGATCTTCCAGTGGCGCCCCAACTGGTAGCCGTACTCCTCGATAGTGAGCCCCTGGAGGTCGGGCACTGTGACCACCACCAGCTGGTTGCCGGTCTTCTTTTCGTGCTGCTGCATCAATTCGGTGAGCTGGAAGACGGTGTCCCGGCTGAGGATACCAGCCTTGTCCACCACCCGGCCGGAGAGCAGCGGGAATTGGGTTTCCGCCAACGCCCCGACTGCACAGAGCAGCGCGAGCAGGAGGAGGGCGACCTGAATGCGGCGCTCGATCATCGCGTCACCGGAAGTCCACTTCCGGTACCTTCTCGGCGTCTTCATTGGTGGCCTGGAAGGTCTCGCGCAGGGGCATGTCCCGGTAGAGGAGCGCGTGCCAGATACGTCCTGGGAAAGTGCGTATCTCCCGGTTGTAGCGCTCCACGGCGGCGATATAATCCCGCCGGGCTACGCTGATGCGGTTTTCCGTGCCTTCGAGCTGGGATTGCAGGGCCAGGAAATTCTGGTCCGCCTTGAGGTTTGGGTAGCGTTCCACCACCACCATCAGCCGGGCCAGGGCGCTGGACAGCTGCGCCTGAGCGGCCTCGAACTGCTGCAGCTTGGCCGGGTCGTCGAGCATGTTCGGGTCCAGTTGTATGGAGCTGACCTTGGCCCGGGCCTCGGTCACCGCCTGCAGCGTCTCGCGCTCGTGGGCGGCGTAGGCCTTGACGGTTTTCACCAGGTTGGGAATCAGGTCGGCGCGGCGCTGGTACTGGTTCTCCACCTGGGCCCAGGCGGCTTTGACCTGCTCGTCATAGGTGGGGATATTGTTGATGCCACAGCCGCTGAGCCCCAGGGCCAGGAGGCCGAACAGGGCGCCCAGCAAGGCCCGGCGGCCGGCGGTGAACACTGAACGCATACCGGATACCCGTATTTTGTCCCGAGACCCCAAGAATAGCTGGCTCCTGGATACAGCGGCGCCAACCAATAGGAAGCTGTAATGGCATTAAAAGCGACTATCTTCAAAGCCCGGCTGCAGGTTGCCGACATGGATCGGGACTACTACGGCGAACACCAGCTGACCCTGGCACGCCACCCCTCGGAGACCGACGAGCGGATGATGGTGCGCCTGCTGGCCTTCGCCCACAATGCCGCGGACGGCCTGGAATTCACCCGCGGCCTGTCCTCCGACGACGAGGCCGACCTGTGGCTGAGGAATCTCAGCGGTGAAATCGATCTGTGGATCGAGGTGGGCCTGCCGGCGGAAGAGCGCCTGCGCAAGGCCAGCGGCCGCGCCGCGCAGGTATTGGTGTACAGTTACGGGCGCCGCACCGCGCCGATCTGGTGGCAAAAACATCGGGATGCGCTGGCGCGCTTCGACAATTTGCGTGTCTACCACCTGCCGGCGGATGCCTGCGAGCAGATGGCGGCGATGGCGGCGCGCAATATGGAACTGAATGTGACCATCCAGGATGGCCAGCTCTGGCTCAGCTCCGATACACAGAGCGTGGAAGTCACCCCGGAAATTTGGAAATAGCAAACGGAGAATAATATGCCTTCCTTCGACATAGTGTCCGAAGTGGACAAGCATCAGCTCACCAACGCCGTGGACCAGGTAAATCGCACGGTGACCAACCGCTTCGACTTCAAGGGGGTGGACGCCGAGGTGGAGATGAACGATTTTTCCCTGGTGGTGCGCGCCGAGGCGGATATCCAGGTGGACCAGATGGTGGACATGCTGCGCGGGGCGCTGATCAAGTGCGATATCGATCCGCTGGCCATGGAGGTGGGTGAGAAAGAGCAATCCGGCAAACAAGTGAAGGTGCCGGTCACCTTGAAAAACGGCCTGGACAAAGAACTGTCAAAAAAGATCATTAAAATGATCAAGGACGAAAAACTCAAGGTGCAGGCGGCGATCCAGGGCGACCAGGTGCGTGTCACCGGCAAGAAGCGCGACGACCTGCAGCAGGTGATCGCCATGCTGCGGGGGAAGGAACTGGATCAGCCCCTGCAATTCAATAACTTCCGCGATTGATCACTGGAATCCTTTTGCTTAGAAATCTTCTGCTGGGCGGCCTGCTGACATTGCTGCCGCCCTTCGTATCGGCGGCTCCCGTACACCCCGCGCAATTACTGGCAAGCTACTGGCTGAATGACAGCGCCGGCCTGGATATTTCCGGGCTGAGCTTTTGCAATGGCGAATTGCTGGCGGTATCCGACAAAAATTCTGCGGACATCTATGCCCTGGACCTGGCCGGGCAGGGCGCTGCGCTGGTTTCCCGCACCCGCCTGCAAGGCCTGAATGTGCCGGACGGGGAATCGGCGGGCCCGATGGCGGCACTACTGGATCTGGTCCGCGACGGCCAGGCGATGGATTTCGAGGGTATCAGCTGCGACGGCGATACTGCCTATCTGCTGAGCGAGCGCTACAACCGCCTCGCGCGGCTGGAGGCCAATGGGTCGGTTGCCTGGCTGCCGTACCGCTGGGCCGCGGAGGCGCGCGAGCGCGGTTACCTGCAGAAGGCCAACGCCGCCGGCGAGGGACTGGTAAAGGCCGGCGACGATTTCTGGATCGCCATGGAGCGGGAACCCCGGGGCCTGGTGCGGCTGCGCGCCGACACCGCACCGGCAATATTCTCCATTCCCCCGGTGGCTGGCCTGGATTTCCGGGATCGCTCCGAGGACATCACCGGCCTCGCCTACTATGACGGTGCGCTCTTCACCCTGGAGCGCAACGCCTTCGCCGTATGCCGACGCTCCCCGGAAACCCTGCGCGCGCAGTGGTGCATCGACTACCGGGCGATCGAAGAGGCCCCGAAATTCGTCTACCGGGAAACCCGCTACGGCAAGGGCGAGGGACTGGCGGTGGACGCCAGCGGCATCCACGTGGTGCTGGACAACAACAACGTCGCCCGCGCCGCCGACCCGAACGACCGCCGCGCGCTGCTGCTGCATTTCCGGTTCCCCCTGGGAACGCCGAGCTCGGGAGCGCCCGCCGCCAGCTCGGCAAGCGGGCCATAGGCCCGCCGCCTTTGTGAGGTAAAAACTTTGGCCCGGAAACAACTGATCACCCTCCTCGAAGAAGTCCGCCACTGCCGCCTCTGCGAAGACCAGCTCCCCCTCGGTCCCAACCCGGTAGTGCGCGCCGCAAAATCCGCGCGCCTGCTGATCGTCGGCCAGGCGCCGGGCACCCGTGTACACGCCACCGGCGTCCCCTGGAACGACCCCTCCGGCGACCGCCTGCGGGAATGGCTGGCGATGGACCGGGATACCTTCTACGACGAATCCCACATCGCCATTATTCCAATGGGCTTCTGCTATCCGGGCCGCGGCAAGGGCGGCGACCTGCCGCCGCGCCCGGAATGCGCGCCCGCCTGGCACCGGAAGCTATTGGAACAGCTACCGAATTTGCAACTCACTTTGCTGATAGGGCAGTATGCACAGCGTTACTATCTGCCCCACTGGTACGGGAGCATTACGGAAAACGTGCGTCACTTTCGCGATGCCCTGCCTTCGGGCTATTTACCGCTGCCCCATCCCAGCCCCCGCAATACCTTATGGCTGCGCCAGCGCCCCTGGTTCGAGGAGGAGGTGGTGCCCGAGCTGCGCCGACGGGTGAAAAAGGCACTGCGTTAACTCCCCTCTCCCGCTTGCGGGAGAGGGGCCGGGGGAGAGGGGATGGCATACCGACGATGCCCCCTCGCCCTAGCCCTCTCCCAAGGGGAGAGGGAACCGCGAGATACAGCCAAGGAAAAACTATGCAGGTTCCAAACAATATAAAAATCCACCCCTCCTGGTACGCCGTCCTGCAAGACGAATTCGAAAAGCCCTATATGGAGCAGTTGCGCCAGTTCCTGCGAAAGGAAAAGGCCGCGGGCAAGGTCATCTATCCCCCGGGTCCGCAGATTTTCAACGCCTTCAACTCCACCCCATTCGAAGAGGTCAAAGTGGTGATACTGGGCCAGGACCCCTATCACGGCCCCGGCCAGGCCCACGGCCTCTGTTTCTCGGTAAAACCCGGCGTACCCGTACCGCCCTCGCTACAAAATATCTTCAAGGAATTGCAATCCGACCTGGGGATCGATCCCCCCGAGCACGGCTGCCTGCAGCCCTGGGCGGAGCAGGGCGTGCTGCTGCTGAATGCCACACTCACGGTTGAGCGGGGCAGGGCGGGTTCACACCAGGGGCGCGGCTGGGAGCAATTTACCGATGCAGCCATTCACAAACTGGCGGAGCAGCGAGAGGGCCTGGTGTTTATTCTCTGGGGCAGCTACGCGCAGAAGAAGGGCGCTTTTATCGATAGCAACAAACACCGGGTGATGCGCGCTCCTCACCCATCGCCGCTATCCGCCCACCGAGGTTTCTTCGGCACCCGACCTTTCTCTCAGGCCAACACCTATCTGCAAAAAAACGGTGAAGAGCCGATCGACTGGGCACTGCCGGAGGCGGCGGAGCTGGATCATGTGGCGGTGGAGGTGTGAGGGGGCAACTACCGGGGATTTTAGGAGTTCGCAGCCGGGCCGCTTGTAGGAGCGGCCGTTGGCCGCGAAGGGCCTGCCGGCAACCCTGGGCACCGATTACGGCCAACGACGGCTCTACCTCACGAACCGCGCCAAGACTCCCAGTGAGAAGCCATTTGCGCCAGCGCCCAAGCTGCAATAGCCTATGTCCTTCTGTTTGCCGGATCACAACAAGAAATCCAAAATGGTCACTGAAACCCTCAACCAGAACCCGGAGCAGCGTGCTCGCGATGATATCGACCAGCAACTGCGAGCGGCCGGTTGGGTGGTCCAGCATAAGGACACTATCAACTTCAATGCAGGGCGCGGCATAGCGGTACGTGAGTACCAGACGGATGTCGGCCCGGCAGACTATGTGTTGTTCGTGGACAGGCAGGCCGCAGGCGTAATCGAGGCCAAACCGGAGGACTGGGGTCACAAGATCACGGGCGCCGAAGAGCAGGCTGAGGGCTACGCCAACGCCAAGCTCAAGTGGATCAACAACCGGGAACCCCTGCCGTTCATCTACCAGAGCACTGGCGCCATCACCCGCTTCACCAATGGCCGCGACCCGGCCCCGCGCTCGCGGGAAATCTTCCACTTCCCCCGCCCGGAAGAACTGGCCCGCTGGCACGAGCGCCTTGAGGACAACCAAGGCACCCTGCGCGAAGGGTTGAAAAAGCTGCCACCACTCAACACCGACGGCCTGCGCGACTGCCAGATCAAAGCCATCAACAACCTGGAAGCCTCCTTCAAGGACGACAAACCCCGCGCCCTGGTGCAAATGGCCACCGGCTCCGGCAAAACCTACACCGCCATCACCGCCGCCTACCGCCTGCTCAAGCACGCCAGGGCCAAGCGCATCCTGTTCCTGGTGGACACCAAAAACCTGGGCGAACAGGCCGAGCAGGAATTCATGGCCTACCTGCCCAATGACGACAACCGCAAATTCACCGAGCTATACACCGTGCAGCGGCTCAAGTCGTCCTACGTCGCCAGCGACAGCCAGGTCTGCATCAGCACCATCCAACGCATGTACTCGCTGCTGAAAGGTGAAGAACTGGACGAAGCCACCGAAGAAGACAACCTGGCGGAAAAGAAAGGGCTTAAAAAACAACCTTTGCCGGTAATCTACAACGAAAAGATCCCCCCGGAATTCTTCGACTTCATCATCATCGACGAATGCCACCGTTCCATCTACAACCTGTGGCGGCAGGTGATCGAATACTTCGACGCCTACCTGATCGGCCTCACCGCCACCCCGGACAACCGCACCTACGGCTTCTTCAAAAAGAACGTGGTCAGCGAATACGACCATGAAAAGGCCGTCGCCGATGGCGTCAACGTCGGCAACGAGGTCTACCTGATCGAAACCCAAAAGACCCAAAGCGGCGGCGTTATAGAAGCCAGTCAGCAGGTACAAAAGCGCGAACGCCTCACCCGCAAGAACCGCTGGGAAACCCAGGACGAAGACGAAGCCTACTCGGCAAAACAGCTCGACCGAGACATCGTCAACCCGGACCAGATTCGCACCGTTATCCGCACCTTCCGGGACAAACTGCCGGACATCTTCCCCGGCCGGCAGGAAGTACCCAAAACCCTTATCTTCGCCAAAACCGACAGCCACGCCGACGACATCATCCACACCGTGCGCGAGGAATTCGGCGAGAGCAACGCCTTCTGTAAGAAGATCACCCACAATGCGGACGACCCCAAATCCGTGCTCAACCAGTTCCGCAACGACTACGACCCGCGCATCGCGGTCACCGTGGACATGATCGCCACCGGCACCGACGTGCGCCCGCTGGAATGCCTGCTGTTCATGCGCGACGTGAAAAGCAAGAACTACTTCGAGCAGATGAAAGGCCGCGGCACCCGCACCCTGGACAAGGACGGCCTGAAAAAAGTCACCCCCTCCGCCAACAGCGCCAAGACCCACTACGTCATCGTCGATGCCATCGGCGTAACCCGATCCCTGAAAACTGCCAGCCAGCCGCTGATCACCAAACCCGGCATCTCCCTCAAGGAACTGGCCATGGGCGTAATGATGGGCGCCGCCCGCGACGAAGACAGCGTCTCCTCCCTGGCGGGCCGCCTCGCCCGCCTCGACAAACAACTGGACGACAAAGACCGCGCCCGCATCAGCGAAAAAGCCGATGGCATACCGCTAACCCTCATCGTTGGCGAACTGCTCAACGCCATCAACCCGGACGTGGTGGAACAGAAAGCCTGCGAAATTGCCCGGGTACCGGCGGACAGCAACCCCGGCGACGACGCCCGGGACAAGGCCCGCGACCAACTGGTAGGGGAGGCTGCCAAGGTCTTCAACGGCGAGCTGATCGAACTGATCGACACCATCCGCCGCGAAAAGGAACAGACCATCGTCCACGAAGACCTGGACGAGGTACTGAAAGCGGAGTGGGCCGGTGAAACCCGGGCCAACGCCGAGGCCCTGGTGCAGGACTTCACCGACTACCTGAACCAGCACCGCGACCAGATCGAAGCCCTGGCCATCTACTTCCAGACCCCGGCCCGCCGGAGCGAAGTCACTTTTGAGATGATCAAAACCCTGCTGGACGCCCTGCAACAGGACAGGCCCAAACTGGCCCCCCTGCGCGTCTGGCAGGCCTACGCCCATCTGGACAACTACCGCGGCGACAACCCAATCAGCGACCTGACCGCACTGGTGGCCCTGATCCGCCGCGTTACCGGCGTCGACCAGACCATCACCCCCTTCGCCGCCACCGTAAAGGAAAACTTCAAGCGCTGGATCTTCCAGCGCCACAGCGGCGCCGGCGAAAAATTCAACGAGGAACAAATGACCTGGCTCACCCTGATCCGCGACCACATTACCAGTTCCTTCCACCTGGAGCGCGACGACTTGGAAATGGCCCCATTCGATAGCAAGGGTGGGCTGGGGCGGATGTATCAGTTGTTTGGAGATCAGATGGATGGGGTGATTGAGGAGTTGAATCGGGAGTTGGTGGCGTGAGAGATAGCAGTTTGGATCAAGACACATTACCGTCCCATTGGGAAGGTTCTACAGTCGGTGAGCTCTACGAGCTTGCTTATGGAAAAGGACTAGTTAAGAAGTTCAGAAAAGAAGACGGCCCTTATCCTGTATATGGATCAAATGGGGTTGTTGGTTATCACGATAGTTATGTAACGGAAGGGCCGGTTGTTATCGTCGGCCGAAAAGGAGCTGCTGGGGAAGTACATTTTTCTCCAGGAAATTGTTGGCCGATAGATACGACCTACTTTGTTAAGCCCAAGAAAGCTGTTGATGAAAAATTTACATACTATTTACTCAAGAGTCTTCGCCTAAAGCAGTTTGAAACATCCACTGCTATTCCGGGTTTGAATAGAGCTGATGCACACCGCCTGAGAATCGGAGTGCCTCCGCTTCAAGAGCAAAAGGACATCGTCGCCAAAATCGAAACCCTATTCTCCGAACTCGACAAAGGCATCGAATCCCTGAAAACTGCCCGGCAACAACTCAAAGCCTACCGCCAGGCCGTCCTCAAACACGCCTTCGAAGGCAAACTCACCGAACAATGGCGCCAACAAAACCCCGACAAGCTTGAGTCCCCCGAACAACTCCTCGACAGAATCCAGCAGGAGCGCGAACAACGCTACCAGCAACAGCTTGAAGAGTGGAAGTCGGCTGTCAAGGTGTGGGAAGAGAACGGCAAGGAGGGAAAGAAACCCTCAAAGCCAAAAGCACTTAAAGAGATATCCGTCCTAGATGGTGAGGTTCTTTCCTCACTTCCAGAATCTCCACCAAGTTGGATGTGGGGAAGGCTTGGTTTGATGACCTGTGGGGTTGAATATGGAACCTCGGCTAAATCCTCAGGGGAGGGGGATGTTCCTGTGGTGCGGATGGGAAACCTTCAGAGTGGAATTATTGATTGGTCTGACTTGGTTTTTACATCTGATAAGGAAGAGATAGAAAAATACTCATTAAAAGCGGGTGACGTTCTGTTCAATAGAACCAATAGTCCAGAGCTGGTGGGGAAAACAGCTATCTACAAAGGTGAGCGGGAGGCGCTGTTTGCCGGATATCTAATCCGAGTGAACCATATTTCAAGCATTGTGGATGGGCGATATCTCAATTATTTCCTGAACTCTTTAATAGCGAAGGGCTACGGAAATACGGTCAAAACAGATGGCGTTAACCAGTCAAACATTAATGGGGAGAAGTTGCAGGGGTATCCATTCCCATTTTGTTCTTTGGGGGAGCAGGTGGTGGTTGTAGATGCACTTGATGAAAAGGTTTCTGCTATTGACCGAATGTCGGATGAGGTAAGCTTGCAACTTGATAAGGCTGTAGCTCTCCGTCAGTCCATCCTTAAAAAAGCCTTCTCTGGCCAGTTGGTGAGGTTTTCTTAATGAGAAATAATGCAGCAAAGAATATTGGAGGAGAGGGAAAAGGGTTATGACGGAAGGAGGCGTTTCTGAAATAAATAGAATTGAGAGCCAGCCCTTGGAAATCGGTGAGTCGGTTGTCCGATCTATTATGCTGCATCAGGTTGGAAACCGCCTGCGAGAAGAGCCGTTGACCTTGGCTGATCAGTGCTTCGAGATTACGGACAGGATTTCTAATGTAATACTCGGTGGCTACTTGCGAGGCATCGTTAGCGATAAGAATCAGTATGTGTTGAGCCATGAGAGCGATATCGCGCTAAACGACGTGGCGCATCATGTTTCCAGTTTTTTCTCCAAAAAAACTTCTTTCGTGGGACTGTCAAAAAAACTGGCTACCCATTTATATACTTCAGCCCATCATCCAAACATTGCATCGGGGGATCTGTTCGTTATTCTTTTTGATCGCTTGAAAGTGGGTGGTGTGTACAGGTCTGCAATAGGCATCTACAAGTCGGAGTCGAAGCAACAGTACCTTTCAGCCCGCACGGAAGGGGGGGTGCAACAGCTTGAAGTCTACAGTGGCATTAATCCGGAATTGATTGATAAAGGGGTTCTTATTGTTGAAGACTTCGACATTATCTATGCGATTGATCGCCTAAGCAGTCGGACGAAATACTGGATTGACGATTTTCTGAAAGCCAAGCAGGTTCCAAGTGAAACAACTAAGTCCTCTGTGGCTGTTAGTCTAATAGAAAGAATTCGCGAAGACATCGAAAGCCCCGTGGCGCGGCAAGAGTTCTGTCGCGAAGTGGCTGAGCTATGTTCGGTCAGAGATAAAGTGGTAGGTGAGGAGATCAGGGATATATCGAGGAAATATGTTTCTTCAGATGTGTGGGATGTAGAGATGGATCGAATCATTGAGCGAAAAGGATTGATTAGTTCGGGCGATATCAGCGTGTCGACAAGAATCCTTCAGGCTAAATTGAAGAAAGTATTTAGCCGCATTAGTTTGGGGCGTGATATCTCCTTGATAATCCCGGAAAATTTTTCATTTAGTGATGTGGACTTCAAGGTTGATGGGAAATCTATACAGATAAACGTGAGTCTGGAGAACAGAAATGGGTGAGTCGTCAAAAACCTCCGGTGAAAACGGAGAAAAGATCACGGAAGAACTCCTGAAATTAATCGGTTGGAGCAATCTCCTGAAAGGGGTCAGTGTTCCATGTAATGACAAGTCCCATAACCGAGAGAAGACTCATGGAAATGACTTTATTTTTATCTATGATAGTCCACTTCATGAAGATCGAACGGATGTTGTTTATGTATCTTCAAAGAACGCCAAGAACGGTTATCCAAGGGGTGATCAAGGTGTTAGGACTACGCTTAAGGAGCATCTATCAGAACTTGATGAGATAGTTTCTTGCTCAAAGATTAGTCCTGAGATTAGCCAGACTATACAAAACTTCAAAGGACGTAAGCAAAAAAAACATGCTGGATTGCTTGTGTGGTTGCATGGAGATAGAGAAAATCTGAATAGAGATATCAGGCGAGTCCTAAATCATATTCGGTTGGATTTGAAATCAAACTGCCCACTCTATCTAATGGATATGTCTCGTGCCTCCTTTATCAAGGCGGCGATCAGCCATTTTAGGGCGACAAAATATGGAGGCGAGTATCAATTCTATTATCCAAAGCTTGGGAATGTTATTGCTAATAATGATGAGCGATATGGTTATATACTGCCTATCGAACTCATTGCCTCCGATCTTATCCCCATCAGGTTTATTCTAGGGGAAAGGCCATCCCTCTGCCTGTATGCCAAGCAAGGGTTTTCCGAGGAAACGCTGAATAAACTTTGCAGCTTGGCTTTCGACTTCTCAGATGGTTGGGTGAAGGATATCTTCATTGGCTTGGAAAGTTATCACCCTGCGGATGACAAGCAGAAAAAAGATTCTGTCTTGATGGCTTATCAAGAAAGGGAAGCGAACATTAAAGTGTTTTGCTACAAAGAGACCATTCTCGACCTCCTGGAGTGCTGAACATGGGAACACCCGCCAAACAGTTTGATTATGAGCGAGCTATGCTGTGGGGAGATCGCTTGCGTATATTGCTCAATAGCGAGCATATTAGTAGCGGAGAGATTACTGAGACTCTGAAAGAAAAAGGCATATTTGTTGGCAGCACTTCAAAATCAGATACCGTGCCCCTGCTGAGTGGATGCCTACTAACTCCAGGGGAGTTCACTCGGCTTGTTGAAAAGTCATTCGTTCGTGAATCCGGAAAGAAGTACTCATCTTGCAAATTGCAACTGACATCCGCTGATGCCGAATGGAAATCGGAACTTATCAAGAATTTCGATTCGGTAGTTGAAGGTATACAGTTAGAGGATGATAGGGAATTTGCTTCTGATCCGGTCATATCGGTTGATCCTGATGGCGATGTGAAAATCATATACTCTTTGAGAGTTTTAGATTTCAGTAAAGATTGGATAGAGCAAGAAATTGTTTATCCGGCGGAAATTACTCTAAAATCCTCTGGTGACGGTTTGAAAGTCGAGGTTGACAGGTTTCGTACCTCCAAGGATACGAATAGAATCAATGATGGGATCACTAACGCTATTGGGAAATTCTATAAGTCAAAAGGTATAACACGGGATGAAAAGCCGGAATCCATTGCCTTTGATGATTTTGAAAACAGCGAGCGTGTCCGTTTCTTCCTCAAGTTGGCTTCGGTTGATATGCCTGAATTTAGCTTCAAGGAGATTGGCGATTTTGAGATTATTCGAGATCAGGAGGCGGGGGCATTGCCTAAAGATCCAGAGATTGAGTGGATGGAGGGGCGGGTTACAAAAATCAAGATCAATGGCAAGGACCTTGGGAAAATATTTCTTCTACATGATAAAAAATACTACCCATATTATTTTTTGGTAAAGATGACCGCTACCTATACATTCAAGTTTGGCACGAATGCTGGAGAGTGCGGTATCGATTTTTTCTTCTCAGGTAAATCTTCAAAGGGCATAGACTATTCAGGAACATTGTTCAATTTCAGCATTGAACGACTCCCAAGAGTGGAAAAAGGCAGTAAAAACCAAATAAGAAAAAATATAATACAGAGAATTCAAGAGATAAGAGATAGTGCTTTTGAGTATATAAAATCTTCTTCCGAAAAAAATGCGTCTCATGTTGATGCCGATGCGGAAGAGAAAACTGAAGCTATTATGAACCCTTGAATTATGCCCCCCAAACTTCCTATCAACCTCGACTCCCTACTCCACCACCGCACCATCGAAAGCGAACGGGTGGAATACAAGGCGGGCTGGAACCCGGAGGCAGTGCTGCACAGCATCTGCGCCTTCGCCAATGATTTTCACAATCTGGGCGGCGGCTATGTGGTGGTGGGCGTGGAAGAGAAGAATGGGCAACCGGTTTCGCCGCCTGTGGGTTTGCAGCCAGAGCAGATCGACGGCATCCAGAAGGAGTTGCTAAACCTGGGCAATGCGGCCATTCAGCCGCCTTATCATCCGTTGACCGCCACTTATGAAGTGCAGGGCAAACTGATTCTGGTGCTGTGGGTGCCGGGTGGGGAAACCCGGCCCTACAAAGCCAGAACCCGACTGGGCGACAAGAAGGCGGATTGGGCGTTTTACCTGCGCAAGCACACCAGCACGGTGCGCGCCAAAGGAGCGAATGAGCGGGAGCTGTTGTCGCTGGCGGCGACGGTGCCGTTTGATGACCGTTACCGGCAGGGGGCCAGGCTCACCGATCTGTCACCTCACCTGATGCGCGAATTCCTGCAGGAGATCGGCAGTGAGTTGGCCGCCGAGGCCGCCACCCTCGATGCCGAGGCGCTGGGGCGGCGCATGAATGTGGTCGGCGGCCCGGCGGAGATGGCCTTCCCCAAGAACGTGGGGCTGCTGTTCTTCAACGAGCACCCGGAACAGTTCTTTCCGGCCACCCAGATTGATGTGGTGTATTTCCCCGATGGGCCGGGCGGTGACCGCTTCGAGGAAAAGGAATTTCGCGGCCCGCTGGGGCGCATTGCCCGCGATGCGGTGGATTACATCGCCCGCAATTACCTGAAGGAAACCGTCGTCAAGCACCCGGACCGGCCCCAGGCCGAGCGTTTCTGGAACTATCCGCTGGCGGCTATTGAAGAGGCGGTGGTGAATGCGGTATATCATCGCTCCTATGAAATCCGCGAGCCGATCGAGGTGCGTATCACCCCGGAAGAGCTGATGGTGTTGAGCTTCCCCGGCCCGGATCGCTCCATCCGCATGGCGGATTTGCAGGCGGGCCGTGCCGTCAGCCGCCGCTACCGCAACCGCCGCATTGGCGAGTTCCTGAAGGAGCTTGATCTCACCGAGGGCCGCTCCACCGGCATCCCCAAGATTCTGCGGGTCATGCGGGCCAACGGCTCGCCCGCGCCGGTCTTTGAAAGCGACGAAGAGCGCAGCTCGTTTCTGATTCGCTTGCCGGTACATGAGGGCTTTGCCGAAGAAGTCACCTCCGAAGTCACCGGGGAAGTCACCGGGGAAGTCACCGGGGAAGTCGAAAGGCTGCTGGCTGTGATGAAGGGGGAAATGAAGCGCACGGATATCCAGGCCGCGTTGGGGCTGAAGCATGAAGATCACTTCCGCGAAGCCTATCTGCGTCCGGCTCTGGACGAGGGATTCATTGAAATGACCATCCCTGACAAACCTCGCAGCCGACTGCAAAAGTATCGTTTAACCACAGTTGGTCATGCCTGGTTGAGACAACACAAGGCATGACAGCCTGGTTTATTGAATGTGTGGTTTACGGCAGATAGCGCCGTAAACATCGACTTTTACAAACCATTTTACAGCAGTAAGGACCCCGAATGAGCCCAGCAAGTGCCCCAATCATTTCCAAAGTCTGGAGTTTCTGCACCACGTTGCGCGACGATGGTGTGGGCTATGGAGACTATCTGGAGCAGCTCACTTACCTGATCTTCCTGAAAATGGCGGATGAGTACGCCAGACCACCCTACGAGCGAGAGGTGGGCATACCGAAGAAGTACGCCTGGACAACCCTGAAGAACAAGAAGGGCGCCGAGCTGGAGGTGCATTACGTCGAGTTGCTGATGGCGCTGGGTAAAAAGAAGGGGCTGCTGGGGCAGGTGTTCACCAAGGCCCAGAACAAGATACAGGACCCGGCCAAGCTGGCTCGGTTGATCGAGATGATCGACAGCACCCAGTGGCTGGTGATGGGGGCCGATGTCAAAGGCGATATCTACGAAGGGCTGTTGGAGCGCAATGCCGAGGATACCAAGTCCGGCGCCGGGCAGTACTTCACGCCCCGCGCCCTGATCCGGGCCATGGTGGAATGCGTGCGCCCGGAGCCGGGCAAGACCATTGCCGACCCGGCCTGCGGCACTGGTGGTTTCTTCCTGGCCGCTTATGATTTCCTGGTGGAAAACCACAAGCTGGACAGGAAGCAGAAGGCCTTTCTCAAGCACGACACCTTTGCCGGTAACGAGATTGTCGCCAATACCCGCCGCCTGTGCCTGATGAACATGTTCCTGCATAACATCGGCGAGATCGACGGCGAGGGCGCGGTATCGCCCAACGATGCCCTTGTGGCGCCGCCATCCGATACGGTGGACTATGTGCTGGCCAATCCTCCGTTCGGCAAGAAAAGCTCCATGAGTTTTACCAACGAGGAAGGCGAGCAGGAAACCGACGACCTCACCTATAACCGCCAGGACTTCTGGGCCACCACTTCAAACAAGCAGCTCAATTTCGTGCAGCATATTCGCGCCATGCTGAAAACCACCGGCAGGGCCGCGGTGGTTGTTCCGGATAATGTGTTATTCGAGGGTGGTGCCGGTGAGACCGTTCGCCGCAAGTTGCTGGAAACCACCGACCTGCACACTATCCTGCGCCTGCCCACCGGTATCTTCTATGCCCATGGGGTCAAAGCCAATGTGCTGTTCTTCGATAATCGCGAGGCCAGCCCCAAGCCGTGGACGAAGAAGGTATGGTTCTACGACTACCGTACCAATATTCATCACACCTTGAAGAAAAAGCCGCTGCGCTTTGAGCACTTGGAGGATTTCATCAAGTGCTATAAGCCGGAGAACCGCAACCGGCGCAGGGCGACCTGGCACCCGGAGAAAAATCCCGAAGGGCGCTGGCGCAGCTTCAGCTATGACGAGTTGATCGCCCGCGACAAGGCGAGCCTGGATGTTTTCTGGCTGAAGGACAAGAGCCTGACCGACCTCGACAACCTGCCGGAACCGAATGAGCTGGCGGAGGAGATCATTGAGAACCTGGAGGCGGGGCTCAACAGTTTTCGGGAGGTTTTGGGGCAGTTGCAGGGGGGAGAAGTGGTGCCCCCTCAATTAAGGGGGCACTTAAGGGCTAGAGCGATTCGTAACTCGGGTAATTCTTGGTGAATTTTTGTTTCTCTATGTACAGGCCTTTCAATTCAGATTCCGCTTCTTCATAGGAAAGCAGTAAATCTTGAACGTCCGCACCATCTGTTAACGTTTCTGACGTTAATAGATGTTCAAGCCTGGCAATCTCTTTTTTGACTGCCTGAATTGCCATCATAAGGGTGCCAATTGAAATATCAGACACTTTGATTTTTCCGCTTCTGGAACTGGGCGTTATACGCTAAGCGATCCAACAACCTGATGAATAGATCTTTTCTCATTCTATGGTTCGGGCATATGGAGTAGTGGGTGGCTTTGTACTTCTGATTGTACTCGCCTTTGATGATGATTAGTCCAGTTGGGATTTCCGTCCCGGCGGGTATTTCAAAGTACTCGAAATTTTTGAATCCGAATGTGCCTGATTTGTCAAATAGAGATGTGCCCTTTACCAGCTCGGCTTCTACATATTCAACGCCGCCGATTTCTTTTACAGCGATGTCGGGTCTGCGCATTGATCCTCTGATCATCCGTGGATAGAAATCTGGATGCAGTGGGTTTTGCCCGACATTATCTTTGTGTACGGCTCTCCATAAATTCAGTCTGGAGCTTCCATCGTAAATGAGATCAAGGTCGCCTCTGAAGATAAGTATGTTTTCGAGGGTTTTCATATGATATCCATATCAGTGGTGATTCTTGGAGGCGGATTACTATACCGCCAACAAGTGAAGATTGTCTACTTGAGCAGGCCGGTCCGAGTCATGGGGCGTTAGGGAAGGAGTTAGTGGTGACTGCTTTAATGCAGGCGCACCTCATGCCAGTGGGGATATGCTGGAAACTGCTACGGTTATAGATTTTGATGAGTCTGTTGGCACCCGCGGTGTGCCAGGGCGCCAACTGGGTATTGCAGGATTTTTCCGTCAGCTGTCCAACAGCCCCTTCACATAATCCTTCAATTCCTGATCCTGCGCATACTCAAAGAAGCCGGTCTGGAAGCGCTCACCGGTAACGGCGGTTTTGACCAGTTCCTGGTCCAGCGCCTTGAGGCCTTCCATGTAGTCTTTGCACATGGCGGCTTTGACGCCGTTCAGGATACCGGCATTTTGCACCTGGCTCTCCTTGCGCTCCGGCGGGTAGCCCTGGCCCTTCTCGCCGGTGAAGGCTTTTTCGAAGATATAGCGGCAGTTCAGCTCGGCGCCCCAGGCGAAGCCCTTGGCGAAGGCCAGTGACAGGGCATTGCCGTTGTTGATCTGGGCGAACAGGTAGGCGTCGGAGGTGGTGCGCGCTCCTCACCCGTCGCCGCTATCCGCCCACCGGGGTTTCTTCGGCACCCGTCCCTTCACTCAGGCCAACGCCTATCTGCAAAAAAACGGTGGAGAGCCGATTGAATGGGCGCTGCCGGAGGCGGCGGAGCTGGATCATGTGGCGGTGGAAGTATAGGGAGAGGGTAAGGGGCGTCGGAAAAGACTGTGCCACTTGTAGGAGCGGTCCGGCCGGGAGCGGTCCGGCCGGGAGCGGTCCGGCCGGGAGCGGTCCGGCCGGGAGCGGCCCATGGCCGCGATTGAAGGTCGGAGGCGGCTGGTGGTTTGATCGCGGCCATGGGCCGCTCCTACAAGGTTTTGATCGAATTATATCGAATTATGTAGGAGCGGCCGTTGGCTGCGATCAGACTACCGACAACCTTCAGCCGTCCAGCAAGCTGCGCACGTAGTCTTGCAACGCCTGATCCTGCGCGTACTCAAAAAAACAGGCCTGGAAGCGCTCGCCGGTAACGGCGGTTTTGACCAGCTCCTGATCCAGCGCCCTGAGGCCTTCCATGTAGTCCTTGCACATGGCCGCCTTGACGCCGTTCAGGATGCCGGCGTTCTGCACCTGGCTCTCTTTGCGCTCCGGCGGGTAGCCCTGGCCCTTCTCGCCGGTGAAGGCTTTTTCGAAGATGTAGCGGCAGTTCAGCTCAGCGCCCCAACCGAAGCCCTTGGCGAAGGCCAGTGACAGGGCATTGCCGTTGTTGATCTGGGCGAACAGGTAGGCGTCGGAGGGGTCGATGCAGTAGCCGCAGACTACTCCCGGGTGGGCGTTGAGGGACATAAGCGCGCCCTGGCCGGTGCCGCAACCGCTGATAACAAAATCCACGGCTTTGGAGTTGAGCAGCAGGCCCGCCATGATGCCCAGGTGAATGTAAGTGAGGCGGTGGTCGTTGTCACCATCCATACCTACATTGAAAACCTGATGGCCCTGTTCCGCGGCCACGTTGTTCAGCTGTTCCAGCACAATAGGGTTCTTCGCCGCCTGGCTGAACTCGTTCATCAGTGCGATTTTCATAATTCTCCTCGTTCCCCAAAAAAAAGAAATTGGCTTGGCTCAAGTGTGAGGACGAGAAGGTATCAGGAGTGAGGTGGTCAGTCCAATAGTGGTGGCATAGGAGTCAGCCGGGCGTTCTACGCCAACGGGTCCGCCTCCGCATCGTAAGGCAATTCCAGGATCTCCAGCTCCCGCCCATCCGCCAGCCGCAATTCCTCGCCGGTGGCGACCTTGCCGATGGTGAGTACCGCCAGCAGCTCGGTGCCGTGTTCGCTGCGGCAGGCCACCACCAGATTGCCGATGCTCTGTTCGCTTTCGCCATAGATTTCCAGCCCCGGGGCGGGGATTTCCCCGGAGGTGCAGCGGGCGCGATAGAGGCGGCGCTTGGCGGCGCCGCGGTATTGCATCCGCGCCACCACTTCCTGGCCGGTGTAGCAGCCTTTTTTGAAGCTTACGCCGCCGAGGAGATGCAGATTGGTCATCTGAGGGATAAACATTTCGCTGGTTTCGGCGTGCAGTTGGGGGATGCCCGCGGCTATTTGTTGTTGCAGCCAGTGGCAGTAGCCCGCCGGATCGGCCGACGCCGTCAGGCGTTGCCAGAGATTTGCGGATTCCTGTGTCGGTACCAGCAGGGCGACCTGTTGATCGCTCACCACCTGGGCGATGGCGCGCTCACCGCCGCAGTCGAATATCCGCAGTTCACCCTCCGTCAGGTCGTCCAGACCCAGCAGTTCCGACGCGCGGGCGGGCGCATTCCGTCCCTGCAGTCCCAGCCAGCGGACCCGGTCGCCGATATCCTGCAGTTCGGTTTTGAAGAAGACGGCGTATTTGCCCAGGGTGTCGCGGGCGATAGGCGCCAGATCCCGGGGCAGGCGGAGGAAAAATTCGCTGTGGGACAGTTTCAGTGCGCTGAAGGCGCTGATCATGCGGCCCTTGGGGTTGCAGTGGGCGCCGAGAGTGCTGTGGTTGTCCGGCAGGGTGACCAGATCGCAGGTGAGCTGGCCCTGGAGAAATTTCTGGCTGTCCGGGCCCTCGACGGAGACGGTGCCGAGGGGGCTCAGATCCACCAGGTGGAGGTCTGCCTCGGTGGCGGGGAAGTGGGCAGCGGGATTGGGGGTATCGACATCCTCCCAGATGGCGCCTTCGGAACTGAGAAAATCCTGCCACTGACGTTGATCCATAGTTGCCACCTGCCATCGGGGGTTGTCTGAGGGTGGATTATTTTGGGGTGATGGGCGCTTTTTCAAGCCGCTTTTTCAGGTTCTTGGGGCCAGCGGGTATACTGCGCGGCATTCACTGTTGGTTGGAAGAGAAGTATGGATCGCAACCGCCTGTTTTGGGCTAGCCGTCGCGGTATGCTGGAGTTGGATCTGGTGCTGCTGCCGTTTCTGGATAATGTCTACGATACCCTGGACGAGACCGACCAGCGGCGCTATCAGCAGTTGCTGGAGTGCGAGGATCAGGACCTGTTCTCCTGGTTCCTGCGCCGCGAGGACCCGGATGATCCGGAGCTGCAGCGCATCGTGCAGGTGATCCGTGACAACACCGGATTACAGCAGTAGTTATCCCGCTTATCTCGAAAGAAGCGCCCGGCTCACCTGCGCCGTGGCGCCCTCCCGCTTCCTGTTTGTCCTTCTGTTGCTGACTGCCGCACAGGCGTTGCTGCTGTTGTGGTGGTGTCGTTTGCCCTGGTTTCTGTTGTTGCCGGCGGCCCTGCTGGTGCTGGCCTATACGGCGTTTGAGTGGCGGGGACTGCGGCGTGTGCGGGGGCTGCTGAGCACCCGCGAGCGGCGCTGGTTCTGGCTGCAGGAAGACGGCGTCGAGCGGGAGGTCGAATTTTCCGGCGAGCTGGTGCTCTGGTCCTGGCTGATCGTGATCAACGGATGCGACCCGCGCGGGCGGCGGCTGCGGCTGGTGCTGGCGTGGGACTCTCTGGATGCCGATGACTGGCGGCGGTTGCTGGTGGCGCTGCGGTATTCGCGGTGATATGGGCAAAGCCCGCGCAGCGGGCGTGCCCATCAATCTCAGCCCCCGGTCAGACAAACTGCCGCTGGTCGGCAAAGTTCTCCGGCACCAGGATGGTGTCCATCGCCAGCTCGCGCAGCTGAGGATAGTCGAGGGAGTAGTGCAGTCCGCGGCTCTCGCGGCGCTCCAGCGCCGAGCGGATGATCAGCTCGGAGACCAGGGCCAGGTTGCGCAGCTCGATCAAGTCGCTGGTGATCCGGTAGTTGGCGTAGAACTCGCGGATCTCCTGCTGCAGCAGCCTCACCCGGTGCTCGGCGCGCAGCAGGCGCTTGCGGGTGCGCACAATACCCACATAGTCCCACATAAAGCGGCGCAGCTCGTCCCAGTTGTGGGAGATCACCACATCCTCGTCCGAGTCGGTAACCCGCGAGGCGTCCCAGGCCGGCGCCGGGCGGGGCGGCTGCACCGAGTCGAGTACACCGTCGATATGCAGCGCCGCGGCGCGGGCGTACACCAGGCATTCCAGCAGTGAGTTGCTGGCCAGGCGGTTGGCGCCGTGCAGGCCGGTGAAGGTGGTTTCGCCGATGGCGTAGAGCTGGTCCAGGTCGGTGCGCCCGAACTGGTCCACCATCACCCCGCCGCAAGTGTAGTGGGCGGCGGGTACCACCGGAATCGGCTCCCGGGTCATGTCGATGCCATACTGCAGACAGTTGTTGTACACCGTGGGGAAGTGTTCGCGCACGAAGCTCCCGTCCTTGTGCGAGATATCCAGGTAGAGGCAGTCGGCCCCCAGGCGCTTCATTTCGTGGTCGATGGCGCGCGCGACGATATCCCGCGGCGCCAGCTCGCCGCGGGGATCGAAGTGGTGCATAAAGCGGCTGCCATCGGGCAGCTTGAGCTGTGCACCTTCGCCGCGCAGGGCTTCGGTCACCAGCATCGCCTTGGCTTTGGGGTGGTAGAGGCAGGTGGGGTGGAACTGATTGAACTCCATGTTCGCCACCCGGCAGCCGGCGCGCCAGGCCATGGCGATGCCGTCACCGCTGGCGCCGTCCGGATTGCTGGTATAGAGATAGGCCTTGCTGGCGCCGCCGGTGGCCAGCACCACGGCTCGGCCCTGGAACAGCTCCACCTCTTCACTCTGCTTGTTGTACACGTAGCACCCGGCGCAGCGGAAGCGGCCCTTCTGCGGGTCCGGCTGGCGGATCAGGTCGAGAGCGATATGGTGTTCGAAGCAGTCGATATTCTCCGCCGCGCGCACTCTGTCGATCAGGGTGCTGTGCACCGCGCGGCCGGTGGCGTCGGCGCTGTGGATGATGCGCCGGTGGCTGTGCCCGCCCTCCTTGGTGAGGTGGTAGTCGCCGCGCTCGCGGGTGAAGTCGACTCCCTGGTCGATCAGCCACTGGATCGCCGCCGCGCTGTTTTCCACCGTGAGACGCACCGCGTCCGGGTGGCAGAGTCCGGCGCCTGCGTCTAAGGTGTCAGCGATATGTGACTCCACCGAGTCCATCTCGTCCAGTACCGCGGCGATGCCGCCCTGGGCGAACCAGGTGGAGCCGTCCCGCAGACGCTGTTTGGACAGCAGGGCCACGCGGTGGCGCGCCGCCAGGTGCAGAGCCAGGGTGAGGCCCGCGGCGCCGCTGCCAATCACCAGTACGTCGTAGTTTGCCTGTTCGCTCATAGAGTTTTATTAGTGCTTGAGGGTCGCGTAGTATAGCGCCAATGTTACATTCGTCGATTTGGCCCGGAACTTATGCCCTACCACCAGTGTCTTGAACTGCACAGAATAAATGCTTGCGCCGTGGCGGCCGGTGGGTGCCGTAGCGTTTTGGCCGGGAGTAGGGGATGACAGCGCAACAGGCGTCGCCGAGTGACCGCCAGTTGGTGGAGCGGGTACAGAAAGGGGACAAGCGCGCCTTCGACCTGCTGGTGCTGAAATACCAGCACAAGATACTCGCGGTAGTGAGCCGCTTTATCAAGGATCACAGCGAAGTGCAGGACGTCACCCAGGAGGCCTTTATCAAGGCCTACCGCGCCCTGGCCAACTTCCGTGGCGAGAGTGCCTTCTACACCTGGATGTACCGAATCGCCATCAACACCGCGAAGAACCACCTGGTGTCCCGCAGCCGCCGCCCGCCATCCTCAGATGTGGACCTGGATGACGCCGAATACTACTCCGGCGCCGACCTGCTGCGGGACAACGACACCCCGGAGAGCGAGCTGTTTCGCGACGAACTGGAAGCCGCGGTGCACGGGGCCATCCGCGCGCTGCCGGAGGACCTGCGCTCGGCGGTGACCCTGCGCGAGATGGAGGGGCTCAGTTACGAGGAGATCGCGGAGGTGATGAACTGCCCGGTGGGCACGGTGCGCTCGCGCATTTTCCGCGCCCGTGAGGCCATAGACCGCACGGTACAGGCGGTGCTGGCGGGGGAGCCGGAGACCTTGGGCGACCGCGGCTGAACACCTTGTTGGGGGGTTGTAAGAGGGTGGGGTTGGCCGGCGGATTTTCCAGCCTCGTGGAATCAAATATTTTCCGGATATAGAGAAACAATCGGCCGGGTCTCCGGTCATAACTAACAACGGGTCCCGGCGCTTCCCGCGCCGGATTGTACAGAGAGGCTCAACCCCTATGTCCCACGGGAATCATCAGGATCGTCTGAACGAATCGCTATCGGCACTGATGGATGGCGAGGCCGGTGAACTGGAGCTGCAGCGTCTGCTGAAAGCCAGTGCGGCATCCAAAGAGGTGGGTGAACGCTGGTCCCGCTACCAGTTGGCCGCCAATGTGCTGCGCGGCGAGCGGGTGGTGTCGGTCGACCGCAGTTTGGCGGCGAATATCTCCGCCGCCATCGCACAGGAGGAGCCCCTGTCCCAATCGCACGGTGAGGGGAGCGCGGCGAATGCCCACGCGGCACGGGGCCGCTGGCGGCGCTCTCTGTCCCGCGGTGCAGTAGCCGCAACCGTGGCCCTTGCCGCCATCCTCGGCGTGCAACAGCTTTCCCAACCCCAGCCCGGCGGCGACTTGGTTGCCGGGGCCGAACGCCCCGAACAGCAGCCGGTGCAGTCCCTGCCACAGCCCAGTGGCTTCTATGTTCCGACACCCAATACCCGTGCGGTGAGCACCGCGGCTCCGCGCCTGGTGCCCGACAACCCGGTCGCCGGCCAGGCTCAGCTCCACCAGGCACCCCCTCCCGAGCTGATGCGCCACCTGAACCGGGTGATGATCCAACACTCCGAGCAGGCCGCGCACATGGGCAGCCAGGGCATGGTGCCTTTTGCCCGTGCCACCTACGGCGAACAGAGCGGACAGTAGCGGCGATGCATTCTTTGGGATACATGCGAAAAGCCAACAGCGTGCTGTTGGCTTTGTTGTTACTGGTACCAGTCGCCCGCGCCAGCGAGGAACAGAGGCAACCGGAGGAATCGGAGCAACTGGAGCACTGGCTGGGCAAACTCTCGCGAGCAGTGACCGAATTGGAGTACCGCGGCCTGGTGACTTTCGAACACGCGGGAATGCTGGAGACCCTGCAGGTGGTGCACGCGGTGCGCAACGGCGAACAGATTGAGCGGGTGCGCTACCTGAGCGGTGAACCGCGCGAACTGGTCAGCCGCGGCTTCAGTGCAAACTGCCGGCGCGGGGACAACCCAATGGCGCGGGCCGCACTCTGGAGCAGAGCCGGGCAGGCAGAAGTTCAGAACGCCTATCAATTCTTTCTGCACGGTGAAGAGCGTATCGCCGACCGCGACACAGTGGTGATTGAAGCGCGGCCCCGCGACAAGCACCGTCTTGGTATGGTGGTCAGTCTGGACCGGGAGACGGGCCTGCCGCTGAAGTCCATGCTGGTGGGCGAGCAAGGCCGGGTGCTGGAGCGCTACCAGTTTGTACGGCTGGATCTCTCCCCTCTCCCTGAAAGCGCGCTGAAACCTCAGTCCGCCAGCGCTCGCCGGATCGACAACAGCGGCGCTTGCGCCACGGCGCAGAGCCGCTGGCAACTGCGCTGGATACCCGACGGCTTCAAGTCCGTGGCCACCCACACATTGCCGGATGGAGACATGCTGGTGTTCAGCGATGGCCTCAGCGTCTTCAGCGTCTTCGTGCAGCAGCTGGGCCGGGAGCTGGAGTTCAAGGGACGCGCTATCCGCGGTGCTACCGTAGCTTATATGGATCGCCTCGAAGTGGACGACACCTCCTATACCGTGACCGTGGTGGGCGAGATTCCCGACGACACCGCGCGACTGCTGGCGCGCGCGGTGGTGTCCAAATGATCGAAGAGCGCGGCCGCATCGTGGCCGTTGAGGCGGACGCTGTGTGGGTGGAAACCATCCAGCGCAGCGGCTGCCACGGCTGTGCCGCGAAGCCCGGGTGTGGTACTGGCCTACTGGAGGACTACTGGGCCAGGGCGTCGCGCATTCGTGTGACGCTCAACGGGCGCGACCCGGAGCACATTTCCCTCGATGACTCCGCTGTGATCGGCATTGCCGAAAGGACGCTGGCTGGCGGTGCGTTGCTGGTGTATCTCCTGCCTTTGATTTCGTTATTGCTGGCTGCACTGGCCGGAGAGAGGCTGGCCGGAGAAACCGGTGCCATTGCCGGAGCCGTGCTGGGTTTGATCGCCGGCGCTGTGCTGGTGCGCCTGTACAGTCGCGGCCACGCCGCCGATCCCGCCTTTGCCCCGCAGCTGCTGCATATCGAACCCGCTTCCCGCCACTGACTTCTCTCCTTCACCGCATGGTGGATGCCACTGTCGCTCCATGCGTGGACTCTCTGCTGATTCCTGCTATTTGAGGAACTCAGCGCCAAAATAACTGACGCCATGCTTTTTTTCGGGGCATCTTGCTTGACGGGTGCAACATATTGGTTCAACTTGAATGATAGCGCTACCAACTTATTGCGTCAGATTTATCCCCTGTTGTTTTCCACGCTATTCTCTATGCTTTTTTGTACACAAAGTTCAGAGAATCGGTTGGTGGTAGCGTTACCATATTAACTGACTAATAATATAAATAGGCAAGGTGGCCAAATGAAAATCCTATTCAGATTCATACTGCTGCTGTCCGGTATTCTATCGGCTGCGCAGGCGTTTGCTTCGTTTAGTTGTAGCGTGGTTCCGAATGTCTGGGGCAGCGGCTACCAGTTGGATGTGACGGTGACCAACGATGGCCCGGACACCATCAACGGCTGGACCGTGCAGCTCGACTTCGGCGAGCCGGCCAATGTCACCAGCAGTTGGAACGTCATCGAAAACGGGGGTGACACGGCGACGCCGTCGTTCAGCAACTGCTGTGCCTGGAACGGCAACCTGGCGGCGGGGGAGAGTACCACTTTCGGTTTCCAGGGCATCCACGACGGCAGCTTCGAACTGCCCAGCTGTGCCGGTGATGGCGATCCAGGCGGCAGTTCGTCTTCCAGCTCTTCGAGCAGTTCCAGCAGCTCTTCGAGTTCGAGCAGTTCGTCCGGTTCCGGCGGCAATATGATTGTGGTGCGGGCGCGCGGAACCACTGGCGCGGAGTCCATCACCCTGGCGGTGGGCGGCAGTCCGGTGCAGACCTGGACGCTTTCCACTGCTATGGAGGACTATTCGGCGGCGACGGCTCTGGACGGTGACATCACAGTGGAATTCACCAACGACGACGGCGCCGATCGGGATGTGCAGGTGGATTTCATCCAGGTCAACGGCGATACCCGCCAAGCCGAGAACCAGAGTGTAAATACCGGTGTCTGGGGCAACAACCAGTGCGGCGGCGGTTCGAACAGCGAGTGGCTGCACTGCAACGGCCTCATCAATTTTGGTCCGGTTTCCGGGTCGGGTTCATCGTCATCATCGGGCAGTAGCTCAGGTGGTGGTTTGCCCGACTTCTTCGTTGGCAACATCACCACCTTTGGGCAGGTCCGGTCCGACTTTGTACAGTTCTGGGACCAGATTACGCCTGAAAATGAAGGCAAGTGGGGTTCAGTCGAGGGAACCAGAGATGTCTACAACTGGGCCGGCCTGGACAGGGTGTACAACTATGCCCGGGAACACAACATTCCGTTCAAGCAACACACGATGGTGTGGGGAAACCAAGCCCCGGGCTGGATCAATAATCTGAGCCCCGCGGAGCAGCGGCAGGAAATCGAGGAATGGATTCGCGATTTCTGTGCGCGCTACCCGGATACGGCCATGATTGATGTGGTGAACGAGTCCACGCCGGGGCATGCGCCGGCCGGGTACGCGCAAAGTGCCTTCGGCAACGACTGGATTATCGAGTCGTTCCGATTGACCCGGCAGTACTGTCCGAACGCCACGCTGATCCTGAACGATTACAATGTTCTGAGCTGGAACACCACAGAGTTTATCGAGATGGCGAGGCCCGCTGTCAACGCCGGCGTGGTGGACGCTATCGGTGTGCAGGCACACGGTCTCGAGGGCTGGTCCTTATCGGATCTGGAGAACAACCTGAACCGGGTGGCGGCGCTGGGATTACCGATTTACGTCTCCGAGTACGACGTCGCAGAAACCAACGATCAAAGGCAGCTCCAGATCATGCAGGAACAGTTCCCCATGTTCTACAACCATCCGTCAGTGGCGGGGATCACTCTGTGGGGTTACGTGGTCAACGGAACCTGGGTCACCGGCAGTGGCCTTATTCATGAAAATGGGACTCCGCGTCCGGCCATGACCTGGCTGATGGATTTCCTGAATAGATAAATTTTTTATCGGAACGCAGGTGGAATTCCACCACCGATAGATAAAAATTGCCTCTCAAAAAGAAGCGGCGCCCGTATAAAAAAGGGCGCTGCTTTTTGCCGCGCAATGGACTCTGCTGTTTTTCTCGATAAGAAGGATTGCGCTGCCCACCGCGAACTCCGTGCCAGGATGCGGAATTCCTCCCACCGCTGACTCCCTCTCCTAAACTGTTATTTCCAGGGAATTTGGAGATGAGCCTATGCGCGCCCGCTGCTACGCGGAGAGTTGGCCCCTGCGCACGGCATTCGTGATTTCCCGCGGCGCGCGTACCGAGGCCCGGGTGGTCGTGGTGGAAGTGACCGGGGAGGGAGTGACCGGCGTCGGCGAGTGCACTCCCTACGCACGCTATGGCGAGATCGTCGACTCGGTGATTGCCGAAATAGAGCAAGTGCTGCCGGAAGTATCCGCAGGGCTGGACCGCCATCAACTGCAATCCCGCATGCCCGCCGGTGCCGCTCGCAACGCGCTGGACTGCGCGCTTGCGGACTGGGAGACAAAGCGCAATGGCGCCGAGCATCCCGGACCCGATTCCCTGCCCACGGTGCAGACCCTGGTGATCGACACCCCCGCGGCCATGGCCGCGGCGGCGGGAACGGCCGTGGGGCAGGGCGCCGGTATTTTGAAACTGAAACTGGACGACCGCCAAGTGCTGGAGCGGGTTGCGGCGGTGCGCGGCGCCGCGCCGCGCGCGCAGCTGGTGATCGACGCCAATGAGGCCTGGCGGGCGGAAGCCCTGGAGGAGCGCTGCCAGCAGCTGAAGGGCCTGGGAGTGACCATGCTGGAACAGCCCCTGCCCGCGGACGACGACGCCTTTCTTGCCAGTTTCCCCCACCCCTTGCCGATCTGTGCCGACGAAAGCTGCCATACCCGCGCCGATCTGCCGCGTCTGCGCGGCCGCTACGAGATGGTCAACATCAAATTGGACAAGACCGGTGGTATCACAGAGGCACTGGCCCTGGCGGAAGAGGCCCGGCGTCAGGGCTTCCAACTGATGCTCGGGTGCATGCTATGCACCTCGCGGGCCATTCGCGCGGCCTGGCCGCTGGGGGAGAAGGTGCGCTTCCTCGACCTGGACGGCCCCACCTGGCTGGCAAAAGATGTACAACCACCGTTGCGCTTTGCCGGTGGCCGGGTTTACTGGGTTTGACTTCCATCGCATCAGCTGAGGAGCGGATGTCCTTCCCGTTGATGACATTGGTGGTCAATCAGTCCTTCTGAGAAATCTCTTATTTCCCAAAAGATGGCGCGCTAATAGACCTTTGTAAGGCGGGTTTGATTGCGGATTTAATCAAATGATTATATGTTCGCTTAATCATTTGATTAAGAGGTTGAACAATGAATGACTGCAGACCCCTTTGCGGCCACTTCTCACTTGTGAGGCCAAGGGTGTTGGCACTGGCGAGTGCCATATTTCTGTTGAGCGCCTGCTCCCGCTCCGCCGAGGAAACCGCGGCCGCGCCGCCCCTGCGGGTGGTGGACACGGCGCTGGTACAGAGTGTCAGCGTGGAGCAGGTGGTGACCCTGTCCGGGCGCGTGCGGGCGGCCGAGCAGTCGGCCCTGAGCTTTGAGGTGAATGGCGAGATCGAGCACCTGTCGGTGGATGTGGGGGATCCGGTCGAGGCAGGCCAGGTTCTGGCGCAACTGGACGACACCCGCTATCAGTTGGCCCACGCGCTGACGGTTTCCAACGAGGCCGAGGCCCTCGCCACTTTCCGCGAACGCAAGTTGGACCATGAGCGCCAGCGCCAGCTGAAGGACCGGGGAGTGGTGAGCCAGGCGAGGCTGGACAGCGCCAAGGCCGCGATGGACACGGCCGGCTCCCGGTACGAATCGGCCAGGGTATCCCGCAGGATGGCGGAGCGCGACCTCCGGCTGACCAAATTGAAGTCGCCGTTTGCCGGCTCGGTCAGCCGGCGGCATGTAGAACCCTCCGAGCGGGTCAATTCCAACCAGGTCGTCCTCGAAGTGATCTCCGATCGCCAGGGGTTCGAGATAAAGACCAGTGTGCCGGAGAACCTGATCGGTAAGCTGGATGCGCAAGTGTCCCAATCTATTGCTCTCCCGGCGGTGGGAGCAGTCGGCATACCCGCCCGTGTTCGACATATCGGCACCCAGCCGGAGTCATCCAACAATTACCCGGTGGTGCTGGTAGTGGAACAACCGGTGGGGGGAATCCGATCCGGTATGACTGCTGAGGTCCGTCTCGCGTTCACCGATCGGTCCGCAGCGGGTGCCGTCAACGCCGGGCAGTTGGCCGTTCCATTGACGGCACTGGTCTACGGGGCCGACGAGAGTGCCCATGTGTTGCGGGTATCCAAGGAGAGACAGCTGGAGCGCGTAGAGGTGCGGATTGTTTCACTAGGGGAACAGCGGGCGACGGTCACGGGAGAACTTTCCGTCGGCGATCGCGTGGTTGCCCGGGGAGTGGAGTTTGTTTCTGCCGGAGATCTTGTGGCGGTGCTGGGGCTGGGCCCCGAGCGCTTTAACTGAGAGGGCGGCGATGAATATATCCCAACTGGCCTACCGTTACCGCCCGGTGGTTTTCCTCGCCACTGCGGTGGCAGTCGTCTACGGCGCTTTCAGCTATTTCTCCCTCCCGGCGCGAGAGGATCCGAAAATCACCATCCGTGAAGCCGTGATCAGCACCAGCTTTCCAGGTCTGCCCGCGGAGGAGGTGGAGGAGAAAATCACCAAGCCGATTGAAGAGCATGTACGTGCCCTGGGTGAGGTGGAAAACATTCGTTCTACCTCCATCCGGGGGCGTTCGCTGATCCATGTGGAGATCCACGACCGCTACTTCAATCTCGATCAGATCTGGGACGAGGTGCGCGAGCAGATTGATGCCGCCAGGGCAGAACTGCCGGAGGGAACTGGAACTCCCGTGTTGAACGACGATTTCGGGGATGTGGCCGTGGTGACTGCAGCCCTCACTGCCAAACATTTTTCCCAGGCCGAGCAAGTGGAAATGGCGGAGCACATCCGCGCGCGTCTTTATGCCATAGAGGGCACCCGGCGCGTGCAGTTGCTGGGTGTTCAGCCTCAACGGATTTTCGTTGACCTGCCGGAAGCCCGGATGGCCGAGTTGGGTCTCTCCCCGCTGAGATTGGCCTCCCAGTTGCAGCAGCGCAATATATTGCCGCCGGCGGGTGTCATCGAGGCGGGGGAGCAGCGTTTCGCCCTGCAGGTATCCGGAGAGTACCGGAGCCTGGAAATGTTGAAACTGGCTGAGATCCAGCTTCCCGCCGGCCGCGGCACTGTCCGCCTGAGCGATTTGGGGCGAATAGAGCGAGGACACCAAGAGCCCGTAGAGCAGACGGCTTACTTCAACGGGCGGCGGGCGATCGTGTTCGCGATCTCGATGCTGGATGGCTACAGCGTCCTGGACTACGGGAATGCGGTTGCGGAGGCCTTGAAAGAAATCCGAACCACACTGCCGGCGGGCTACCAACTGGATATCATGACCCTCCAGGCGGAACAGGTGGCAAACGCCGTCTACGGGGTCAGTGCCAATGTAATTCAGACGCTTGTCATTGTATTGGCCGTCGTGATTCTGTTTCTCGGAGTGCGCACCGGACTTATCGTCGGTTCCATTATCCCCATCGTGATGTTGATAACCCTGGCGGTAATGGGATTTGCTGGCCTGACTTTGGAGAGAATGAGCCTTGCGACGTTGATCATTGCCCTGGGACTGCTCGTCGACAATGCCATCGTGATCGCCGAAGATTTCAAAACCCGGCTGGAAGGGGGCGCTTCCCGCGACGAGGCCCTGCGGCAGACAGGCGGCGAGCTGGCCGTTCCCCTACTTTCCTCGACACTCACCACCATTCTGGTATTCCTCCCGCTGATGCTGGCGGAGCATGTGGCTGGAGAGTACACCCGATCCATATCCGTTGTTATTGCCATCACCCTGCTGGCCTCCTGGCTTTTGTCCCTGTCGGTTACGCCGGCACTCTGCCATCGATTTCTGAAGGCTTCTGCTGCCGAAAATAACCTTTCTGATCGCCTGTTCCGGTGGATGGCGGGCCGCTACGAACGGCTGCTTCGCCGGGTAATGCACCGGCGCATGGCCTTCCTGATTTTTATGGGGGTTATGTTGATAAGTTGTGTCGGTCTGATGAAGATGGTTCCGAAGAAATTCTTTCCTGATTCGGACCGCAGCCAAGTGTTGATGTATATCGATTTGCCTTCCGATATAGCTGCCACAGAGGCGGATAGGAAAGTGCAGGCAATCAGCGCCCGGCTGCGCGGCGATGCTGATCTGGCATCGGAGATCGTCAGTATCGCCGCCTACGCGGGATTTGGTGGACCGCGGTTTGTGCTGTCGCTGACACCGATGGACCCGGCCCCCAACAAAGGGTTCATGGTGCTAAACATCCGCGATCGCACGCGCATGGGGCAGGTGATTCAGGGGGTGAGCGCCATTCTTGCACAGGAGTTTCCCGAGGTATCGGCCCAGGTCACCAGGATGTTTCTCGGCCCCTCCGACAGTACCGTACTGGAGGTGCAGGTGAAAGGGCCGGATCGTGAAGTGATCTTCTCCACTGCCCGGGAAATCGAGACCATCTTTCGCAGTGTGCCAGGAGCATTGGACGTAAAACAGAGCTGGGAAGCGCGAATCCCCTCGCTGATGATCGAAGTAGATCAGGCGCAGGCTCGCATTGTGGGCATTACCTCCGGGGACATAGCCCGCTCGCTGAAAGGTGTTATCAACGGCTATCAGTTGAGCGAGTACCGCGAAGGAGACCGTATTATTCCCATTGTACTGCGCTACGCGGGTGAGGAACGCACAAGCCTGCAACGTTTGAAGTCGCTCACGGTTTATCCGTCGGGCGGCTCGGGGGAGGGGATTCCCCTCAATCAGGTGGCCAGAGTCAAACTGAGTAGCGGTTATTACCGGGTGGACAGGGAAAACCTGGTGCGCAGTATCACTGTTCAGGGGCGTAACCAGTATATGACCGCGGAAGACATGCAGCCTAGAGTAGAGGAAAATCTGGCTCACCTGCAGGAATCCCTGCCTCCAGGCCACTGGATTGAATTCGACGGCGTGGTGGTCGAGTCAGCGGAGGGGAGGGCCGCACTGCAGGCAAACCTGCCACTCTGCCTGGGTCTGATTTTTATTCTCCTGGTAGGGCAATTCAACTCCTTCAAACGCCCCATGCTGATTGTGGCCACTATTCCCCTGGTGATCGTAGGGGTGGCTTTGGGGTTGCTGTGCATGCGGGCCAACTTTGGTTTTATGGTATTGCTGGGGATTTACAGTCTTGCCGGAATCATTATCAACAACGCAATTGTGCTGATTGACAGAATCGATATCGACCGGAAGGACCCTTCACTTACCATGTCCGAAGCAATAGTGCGAGCGTCGGTCCGCCGTCTTCGGCCAATTGTGATGTCCACGGTGACCACTGTCCTCGGGTTTCTGCCCCTGATCATCGGCCGGGATCCGCTGTTTTACGGTATGGCCAGTGGCATGGCTTTCGGGCTTATGGTAGGAACGGTGATGAGCTTGGGAGTGGTTCCGGTGCTCTACAGCTACTTTATCGGGGAATCCGTCCGGGAGAACGACTCGGCATTTCTCCCGGCAGCTATGCCAAACAGTACGGGTGAGTGAGTGATTGAATGAATATAAGAGAATACTTGGCGGACGAAACGGCAGGAAAACTGATATCCGCGGGAATGCGATTGTTTGGAGAGTATGGGTTCAAGGGAACTACCACCCGGATGATTGCCAGGGAGGCGGAATCGAATATTGGGTCCATAGCTTATTATTTTGGAAACAAGCGAAGCTTTTACTTGGCAATTGTAAGTCATATCGCCGAACGCATGCGGGAACGGTTCAGGTTGGACATGATATCCCAGAAAGAGAGTCATATGGTCGGCCTGACAGCCGAGGACGCCCACGTCATTCTGAAGGGCATGGTGCGCAATATGATTCAAACCTTTGTTGTGGATGATGAAGCAAGTTGCTGGCTGTTACTGGTAATGAGGGAACAGGCCAATCCCACGGAGGCATTCGATATCCTCTACAACGAAGTGTTCGATAGTGTGTACAGAATCCTCAGTCGCCTCATAGCCGTTCTTGCCGGACTGGAGCACGACCATATCCGCGCTACCCTGGAAGCCCACACATTAATTGGGCAGGTGGTGTTTTTTCTTGTTGGGCGGAGCTCTATTGTACGCCGGTTGGGGGGGAAAGATGGTTACAGCCAGGAAGTGATAGAGATTATTGAAGAGACCATCCTTTCTCATGTTAACTTCTTCACGAGGGAAAATTTCGCTTCGGAATATACAAGTTTAAAATGAACAAAAATTATTTTTCTAGTGAAGGAGGGGTGAATATGAATAGGTATTGATTGTTGAAATATCGCGTGATTGTTAATGATGCGCACGGCGCACCTCGCTATGAAAGCCCGCGGGGCAGAGGGGGATAACTTACTCTGTTATCGCACGAATATAAAAACAAACGGCTGAGAGGTTGTTCAATATTAAGGAAATTTCTAGTTGTTATTATGGAGAGTGAAATGGACGTAGGCTATATTCAGGATTGTAAACAACATAGAAAATACATGCCGGGGAAAATTCTTTCCTCGTATATAAACTGCTATCAAGTAATATCTGGAAAATTTGAACGCCCCAGAATTGTAGATCTCTATCCGGATGGGGGGTTGGAATTGTTATAAATCTTGGAGGTTCCATAACGCTGGATGACAAGATATTCGGAAAGGGTGTCTATTTTGATGGAGCAAACTCGAAGAATGTAACACTTCGTTTAAGCGGGGAAGTGAATTTAATAAGAATACGCTTCAATCCAGGTATGTTTTGTTTGTTCTTTAAAGCTGACCTGGGAAGATTGCATAATACATTTAACAATCTTTATTCAATTAGCTGTATCCTTCCAAGGAACTTCTTCAGATTCCTTGAGTTATGTGCTTCGGATGAGCAGAAGATAACCTCTGTTGAAACATGGCTCACATACAACCTGTCTGATCCGGATGGTAACATGTCCCTTGTACTTGGTATTCTCAAGCATATCTCATCCAATCATTACGATGTCCGATTGCAGGATCTGGCTGAGGAGGTTGGTATTGAAGTGAGAAAACTCCAGAGGTTGTTCAAGAAGCAAGTGGGTATGAGTCCGAAGAGACTGATGAAACTGCTGCGTGCAGACTTCGCCAGAAGAATGCTGGATAGCTATAGCTCCCTGAGTTGCCTCGATATAACCTATCGCTGTGGCTACTATGATCAGGCCCACTTCAATCGGGAGTTTAAGGATATCTATCACATTACTCCCAATGAATATCGAAAGCGGTTGTTTTCTGAAAGAGGCGAGTGTATAGCCTGACGCCAGGCAGCTCTGGCCTTTCTTTATATATTGGATTTGTCAGCCGCCTGAAATATGGCGGCTTTTTTGTTGTTTCACTTCCTGTCTATTAATGGATGGGCCTGGTTTATTTTTTTGTGTTGCAGCGGTATTGATCTGGTTGTTCGTTGCGAAAATGCATCAACAATGTGCGGTCATATAATAATTTGGATTATTTTGTATGCGAAAGGTGCATTTTCTAAATTACTTAGAATGATGGAAATAATATGCACAGTTTTAGGGCTATTTAATAAAAAGTTAACTTTATATGCACAATTCTGACTCATATATAGAATGCTTGGAAAGGTATTGTCAGAAAATATTTAATTTCCTGAATTCATGAAAATTGGTGTCGCAATTTTACTATTTTCTAAGCTTTTGCATGGTCTAACCTGAGTCAAGATTTTGCAGATAGCTCATATCGGAATAACCGTAATACCACCAATATCCACGAGGCTCAGATATGTCAGTTTCACAGAAAATTCTGGACAACATCAGTGCACCGGGGTGCGGGAAAATAATCAGCCCGCTTCAGCTTAGGACTATGTACCCGCCCGGAAGAGAAGCAGAAAGACTGATTGTCAGATCGAGAGAGGCTGTCAGTCGTATCATCCAAAAAAAGGATCCGAGGCTTCTGGTCATAGCCGGCCCCTGTTCGATTCATGACCCCAAGGCCGCGCAGGAATATGCCTGTCGTCTTAAAGAGCTGCACGAGAAGTACAAGGATAATCTCTTTATCCTGATGCGAACCTACTTTGAAAAGCCGCGCACTTCATTGGGCTGGAAAGGTTATATCAACGACCCGGACCTCAACAACTCTTTCGAGATCGAAAAAGGTCTGTGCAGAGCCAGGGAGTTGCTGCTGTTTATGGCCGACCTCGAGCTTCCCTGTGCAACCGAGGCGCTGGACCCCGTAATTCCTCAGTATCTGGGAGATTTGGTCAGTTGGGTCGCCATCGGCGCTCGCACTACGGAGTCCCAGGTTCACCGGGAAATGGCCAGTGATCTTCCCATGCCCGTGGGGTTCAAAAATGGTACAGACGGCAATGTACAGATAGCCGCCAATGCCATGAAGTCGGCCGCCAATTCCCATCGATTCCTGAAAATAGGCGAAGACGGCTATATCACAGTCGCCAGAAGTGCCGGAAACGCCGATACCCACCTGATACTGCGCGGCGGAAAGCAGCCAAATTACGGCGGGGATTGTGTCTATGAGGCAGACAGAACTCTCGCGGATATCGGGGTAAATCGCAGTATTGTAGTGGATTGCAGTCATGGAAATGCCAGAGGGGATCATAAACGGCAGTTGCACGTGGCAGGAGAGATTGGGCTACAGATTCGGGAGGGGTCGAGATCAGTGGTTGGAATCATGCTGGAGAGCCATTTGAATGAAGGGCGACAGTCTATGGATCACGCACAAGACGGAGGACTTAAATACGGTGTTTCCATTACAGACCCCTGTATTGGATGGGGGGATACCCATACAGCTATCCACAGCTTGAGTAGGGATATTTCTGTGGCTATTGACTCCAGGTTTTCGCCAAAATCCCTGGCAGAAGTTGTATGAAAAATTGCATAGAAGAATACTTTAAAAACTGTCGTAATTTTACAATCCGGATATTTGAAGTCTGATTTAGTATTTGATGATTAATGAATTGATTAAATTTTTAAGACTTGAAGTAGATTGATTCGGGCGTTAGTCCAGGAAAAATTTATTGTTATTTTATTTTAGGAGCGGATCATGAAGAAGTGCGTGGCGGTAATCGGCGCTGGCTTGTCCGGTATTTCAGCTATCAAACAGTTGACAGATGAAGGTCATGATGTTGTTTGTTTTGAGCGCCTGGATAATCTCGGGGGGGTGTTTTCAAGAAATGAGATATATGACGACCTTCATCTCACAATATCCAACTATTTCATGGCCTATTCAGATTATATTCCGGTAAATGAGCGTCTGAAATTCTGGTCCAAGGCTGAGTATCGTGAATACCTTAGGTCCTATGTGGACAAGTTCAACATCGCAGAAAAAATAAGGTACAGTTCAGAAGTAATATCGGTTAGAAGATCTGTAGACAGTGCGCTTTGGGAGGTGGAGATTTCTCGCGGAGGGCAGGTAGAAAGGTTGGAGTTTGATGCGGTAATAGTCTGTTCCGGCCACTTTCAGAGCCCGAAGATACCCGAAGTGGAAGGTTTGGAAAACTTTAAGGGTGAAGTCATTCATTCCAAGTATTACCGAGATAAAAGTCTCTATGAGGGAAAGAGAGTGCTTTGTGTCGGTCTGGGAGAAAGTTCCGCTGATATAACCTCGGAGATATCCACTGTTGCAAAGAGGTGTGTTCTCTCCCTTCGCCGCTATCATGCGGTTGCCCCACGATATATGGCTTTTCAGGAAGATACCTATTTTACAATAGATACTTCCTGGCTAACCTCTCGAATTGTAAATCGTCTTCCACACCGATTTCATGCCGGCATCACTAAGGGGATTTTCAAGCGATATGTCAATAGTCGGAATCCGGATCTTAGGATTCGTGGTCAATGGCTGATGAAATCTGGTCCGTCTTTTCACCAGGCGGTTACGAAAAACGAACGGCTGTTCAAGCCTATTGCCGATGGTAAGGTGATTCCCAATATCGGCGGCATAAAGCAGTTCGACGAAACGGGAGTGATCTTCAAGGACGGAACTCGCGAGGAAATCGATGCAGTTGTGTTCTGCACTGGTTACAAACTGGAATTTTCTTTCCTGGATAAGGAGGTTTCCGATACCAGGGATCTCTTCAAGCAGATGTTCATCCCCGAAGTTGGGGAGTCATTGGCGTTTGTCGGTTTCGCTCGTCCCCAGCAAGGCGGAGTGCCTGTGATTGCGGAAATGCAATCCCGCTATCTGGCCCAATTGTATAGCGGAAAGGCCCAGCTGCCTTCAATAGGGGAGCAGCGGCAAGTCATCCGGGAGGATGCTGCACACTGGCGGAATGAATACCGAATCACGCCAAAAGTGGCCTCTCTGGTGAACTATTGCCACTATATGGACTCTCTCGCGGAACTGGTGGGCTGTATGCCCAGGATTCCCTCTCTCCGGGAGGACCTAAAGCTCAGGGTCAAGCTCCTCCACGGCCCGCAGTTCGCCGCCCAGTACCGCTTGTCCGGACCTCATAGTATGCCCGAAGAAGCCAGAAAGTTTCTGCTGGAATTCCCGAATATCAGCTCCTGGCGACGCATCGCCTATCTGGAGGCAAGCGCATTTCTCTGCAAGGTGATACCTCGTATACCTCAGTTTCGTATCAGGGCTATGCAAAGTAGCAGGGCCGAGCCAGCTCTATAGCTGAGGGCGGTTTCACAATGTCGCGAGATATGATTGCGGCGGTCGCCAAGGAGTTGGTGCTGTACGTTAGTACACGAGAACGGCGGGTGCCACAGAATGCTGCTTGGGCCTGTCTCCTGTTAAAGATCTTTTTTCTGAGGGTTTGTCATGATCAGATTGTCCGATAGTACTTTCCGGCGGGAAGAGGGTTGTGCGGGAAGAAGTCTGGAGCTCAGTACGTTTCAGCGTATCCTGCTTAGTTCAGATGGAACCATGACCAACCTACTGGAAGAGATATCGAGGGAAAGTCTATGTGCACAGAAGATTTTCGAGGAAGTTGGTGCGACGGCTTTCGATATTCCAGAGCTGGAACTGTTATCCGGGCAGCTTCTGTGGCGACGTACGGTAACTCTGCAGGGAAAGCTATCCGGTATCAACTATCTCTATGCGGAATCGCTCATCGCCCCGGAGAATCTGGATGGAAAATTTTCGGATATGCTGCTCAAAACCAAGGCTCCCATTGGGAAAATGTGGGATCTTTTCCAGGTGGAAACTTACAAAAGTCTTGTTGAGTGGGGTGAGGAATGTTCCGGTAATACGGGGAAGTACTTTTCCATCAGTGAAAATGAAGCACTTTTATACCGGACGTACCGGGTTTTTTCCCGCGGCAAGCCGGTGATGAGAATAACGGAAAAATTTCCCAGAAATTGGTTCCGTAATATCCGGTTTTCTCCCAAGGATCTCTTTGGGGAAAAGCTCTCGGCGATCAATTGAAAATTGTACAGGAGCATTGAAAATGTATCTCGAACCGAGAGAGGAGGCTGCCTTTGACAGCGCCTTTGATGGAAGGTCGATAGGTGGGCTGTACTCACAGCCGCCGGGCCCGTCCAGAATGTCGATTAACAATGTACTTCCCTTTGTCAATGGAAAGATGCATGTAAAGCTCAGCGAGCTATCTGGTAAATATGGAGATGTTTTCCAGTTAACTGTAGCTGGAAAGAAAATAGTAGTACTGAATAATCTGGGAGTCGTTTGGGACGCACTGGTGGACCAAGATGGAAAATTCAGTGACCGCGCGGACTTCGATATTCTCAGAGAGGCTCCACAGCGCCATTTCCTGGAGCTGAAAAGTGGAGACTCATGGAGGCGGCATCGGGACCTGTTTGTCGGGGCCATGCAGGAATATTTTGCAGGCAGGTGGGGAGAGATGGAGTCCTGGCTTCATCAGGAGGCCGACCATCTGTCCGAAACCATTTCCAGGCACGAAGGTGCTTTCGATCCGAACCGCTGCATTTCCCTCGCCAATCTCAGCTTCATCCAGAGGATAATTTTTGGCCGGAGCTGTACCCGGGAAGACGAGCGGTCCTTCAATGAAAATGGTCTGACCTTCCTTCCCAACGGATTTATGAACGCCGTGAGGCTCGGCTTGTTGCCCAGGGCATGGAGGTTGTTCTTTTATCTGAGCAGAAAGCACTCTTTGGATAATTTCAAGGAGGGGATAACCGGACTGAGTGCGTATATAGCCAGGAATGTCGATGACCACAAGAAGTCGTTTGACGAGTGCAATCCGCGTGACATGTGCGATTACCTGTTGCGGGGGGTGCGACAGGTTCCCCTTGTGGAACGCGATAAATTCCAGGTTCATGAGCAGGACGTTGTCAACGGCTCTCTCACTCAGTTTGCTGGGGCGGGCACCGGAGTTCCAACTTTCGCACTGCGTTGGGCGCTGCTCTACCTGATTCGTTACCCCGAGGTGCAGGAGACTCTGCAACAAGAGCTGGATGCGGTGGTCGATGGTGTCCCGAAGATGTCGGATCGGAGCAGGTTGCCCCATATGCAGGCGTTTATAAACGAGTTGTTGCGGCATACTTCAATCAGTCCTATGGCGGCGGTCTACTATGCGACAACGGGTGATGCCATGATCGGCAATTATATCGTAGAGAAAAACACCCCAGTAATCGTGAACTATTACAGCGTTACCCGTGACCCTTCGGTATGGGATGAACCGGAAAGGTTCCATCCGGAAAGGTTTCTTGACGAGCAAGGAAAGCTGCGCAAGGATCTGCAGAACAAGTTCTTTCCCTTTGGGCTGGGAGCCAGACGGTGTATCGGCGAGCACCTGGGGCGCATGCAGATATTCCTGCTTTGTGCGCACTTGGTTTATCGGTTCAGGTTTTCCGCAGCGCCCGGTGAAAAAAGAGCACATAAAATTATACCGGGTGTGTTTCTGGTTCCGGAGAGCTATCGAATGGTGGCGACACCAAGGATTTAACGGGAAGCAAATGGAATGAACACTTCAAATGTGAATATTGCTCCTCTGTCTACACAGGGCGGTTGTTCCGGTTCGGCCTTGACCGGGCGGCATCGGCGATTCCCGACAAAAGGGATACTTATGTGGATGACTTGGCTGGCAGCCTTCTACGCAGTCTGGGCATTCTTGGTATTCGGCCTGGACAACTGGCAGATGGCAAAGGAGCACTGGCCGATGGCGCTGGCCATGGCGCTGGGCAGTTACGCAGCGGGTTCCACTCCCATGGGCGGCGGCACAGTTGGTTTCCCGGTGCTGGTGCTCCTGTTCGACACCCCGGCGAGCCTGGGGCGGGATTTCAGCTTTGCGGTGCAGGCGATCGGTATGGTGAGTGCGAGTTTTTTCCTGCTTGCCCGGCGCCAGCCATTGGCCGGCAATATGCTTAAAGGCGCTATGCTCGGCTCGCTGCTGGGCACTCCCCTGGGGATTCAGTTGATCGCCCCGCTGGTACCGGAGCTGTGGATCAAGCTGGTCTTTGCAGTGGTCTGGGGTAGCTTCGGTATTTTGCACCTGTATCGCCTCCGTGAGATCACGGCCCACTCCGGCAGTGGTGGTTTGCAGCCGCGACGGGACTTCCGGATCGGCTTTGCCCTGGGGGCTGTGGCGGGAGCCACGGCGGTGTCGGTGACGGGGGTGGGGATCGATATGGTGATTTACGCCGCGCTGGTTCTGCTATGCCGAGTGGACCTGAAGATCGCTATTCCCACCTCGGTGGTGATCATGGCCTTTAACTCCGTTGTCGGCGTGGTGGTAAAAAGTGTTGGTGGTGGCTGGCACCCGGAGGTCTATGGTAACTGGCTGGCGGCCGCCCCGGTGGTGATACTGGGGGCCCCGCTGGGAGTGTTTATTGTGTCACTGATCGATCGCAAACTGACCCTGCTGATCGTGGCGCTGCTCTGTGTGGGCCAGTTGGTATGGACCTTTCACGCAGAGAGGGCGGCGTTGGGGTCACTGGGATTGCTGGCCTCCCTGAGCGCCGTGGGGCTTTGCCTGCTGGTTTTCGAGTGGTTGCGCAAGCTGGGAAGCCGGCTCGCGGGCGCCAATGCTTTCCGGGCGGCCGAAGAGCTGCAATCTCCGGACAAGGTGCTGGGCAGTGGTCTACCGCTGGCCAGTTAAATGACACAGGCGGTGATCTTTCCTGTCCCGAAAGAAGTGTGTATAAGGCAGGAGAGGCATGTAGATAGGCAACAGTATAGGACTGTAACCCGATGAACTCCCGTGGACTCTCCTTTCACCATCCTGTTGCCTTCTGGCTCGGTTGCATAGGTATTACCGCCGGCGTGCTCGCGCATATCCCGATGTTTGTACACGCGGCACCTATGGGTTACCACATGGCGGGTATGCCCATGGATGTCACCATGCTGGTCGGCATGGGGCTTATACCCTTGGGCCTGCTGCTGGCCGGCTATGGACTGATGCCCCGGATGTCCTCTGCGGATGGGGCGGGCGGTGTGCAGTTTCATGTGGCCGACACTGTTCCTCTCAACAGCGAGCACTGGAAGCTGGTAGCGGTACTGGCGGTAGCGGTGGCGGTGGATGTCATGAAGCCCGCCACCCTGGGTTTTGTCATGCCAGGCATGACTGAGGAGTATGGAATAAGTGCGCAGAGCGCCGGCACCCTGGCGCTGGTAGCGCTCACCGGTACCACTCTGGGTTCTGTGTTATGGGGGCTGTTGTCGGACCTGTCCGGCAGGAGGGCGGCGGTATTGCTGAGCGCTTTGATGTTTATCGGCACCGCTATCTGTGGTGCCATGCCCTCGTTCTCCTGGAACCTGATCATGTGTTTTCTGATGGGCCTGTCCGCGGGAGGGCTGCTGCCCATCACTTTTGCGCTGATGGCGGAGTCAGTCCCTGCGGCGCACCGGGGCTGGTTGCTGGTGGCGCTGGGGGGAGTGGGTACGGCTGCCGGCTACCTGCTCGCATCCGGCGCGGCGGCACTGCTTGAGCCATTGTTCAGTTGGCGTATCTTGTGGATGTTGGGATTGCCGAGTGGTTTGGTATTGATTTTCCTGAACCGCTTTATTCCCGAATCTCCCCGTTACCTGGCCACTCGAGGCCGGATAGCCGAAGCGCGCAGTGTGTTGACGCGCTTCGCCGGCACTTCGCATCGGGACACCGGCGGGCTGGTGGAGGAAGAGGCGCTACATCCACCTGCCAAGGCGAGTGCCCGCCAGCTTTTCAGCGGACCCTATGCGGGGATCACTTTCGGCCTGGTCGCGTCGGGCCTCGCCTGGGGGCTGGTGAACTTCGGTTTTCTCCTGTGGCTGCCCACAAACCTGCGCGGTATCGGCCTCGCTGGTGAGGCCGATACCCTGCTGGCGGGGTCGGCGCTTCTTGCCCTGCCGGGTGTGCTGCTTGTGATTTGGCTCTACCACCGCTGGAGCAGCATCTATACCCTGGCGCTGTTTGTCGCCCTCACGGCGGCCTCCCTGCTGCTGTTCTGCCTGTGTACGTCCCTGGGGTTCCACTCCGCTCCCGCAATTTCGGCGATGATCGCTCTGCTGCTGGTCAGTGCCAGTGGCGTGATCGCAATGCTGATCCCCTATGCTGCGGAGATTTACCCGGTACACCTGCGCGGCACGGGTGCCGGACTGGTGGCGGCGAGTTCCAAGGCCGGCGGCATTCTTGGTGCGGCGGTAGGGGTGCTGGGACTGTTCGAGGATATGGCGGTCTCGGCGCTGGTTATCGCCTTGCCCCTGGCCGCGGCGGCCGCCGTTCTGTACAGGAAGGGGATAGATACCCGCGGCCTGCGCCTGGAGGACATACAGCTGCTGATGTCGCGCAGGGCCGGGGCTGCGCCGGTATGATCGACTTGCCCTGAATGGCGGCGGGGTATTGGTCCGCTCTCTCCCGAAATCTGATCTATTCCTTCCTACTCAGCAGTTGGATGAGGACGTCGAGATAGTCCTCGCTGGCCGCATCGGCGGAAACCGGTGGAAATTCCAGGGTGATGCAGGGCAATTTGCGTTCGTCGCACCAGCTGCTGAAGGAGCCGGGAGTCGGGTAGCCCACATTCTCCACCAGGGGCAGCTGCATCCGACTCGCCAGCCACTGCCCCAGGGCGCTGCCCTCCGGATCCTCCACGCAGGCCAGCGGCTCGTGGATAGTCACTATCCAGGCCGGCTGCAACTGGTCGATCAACTGACACAGGGCCTTGGTCTCCGCTTCCGAACCCGCCACGCTGCCGGTACTCAGGCGCACATCGCGCTCTTCCGCGACGCTGTTCCAGCGATAGACACTCTCCATTCCCTGCCAGTTGCCGGTGGCAAAGTTGCGGTTCAGGTCCACCCCGCGGGCGTTGGCGCGCAGCCCCAACTGGCAGCCGTCCGGGTTCACCGCCAATATCACGTGGTGGCGCAGTTGTCCCGGTGGCAAGGTGCGGAGGGCGCAGGACAGAGCCACTACCGCCGCCACTTCGTCTCCGTGGGTGCCGGCCATTACCATGCCGTGGGGATTGCCGCTCTGGGCGGGAAAGTAGAGCAGTGGGGCGCCCAGTTCGGAGCGCCCGTACTGCAGTCGGGGGTGGCAGAAGTGGCCGCGTTCGGTGCGGGGGCGCAGTGGGGCCATGGCTTCCCTTAACATTGTTTTACACTGGGCAGAGAACTTTTGCGGCGAAATCGCCACTAACTGTTTGTTGAACGCCGCCCCACTGCCCATATAACTTCTGGGCGCAACCCTTGCGGGGCGGTATCCTGAACACACTCATTGCATATTAGAAGGGATAATTAGGGGTAACAAACTTATGGTTACACGCTGTACGCAGTTTTTGTTGACTCTCTGCCTCTTGATATCGGCATCTGCCTGTGCCCGGGAGCTACCGGAACTGACCGGTCTGATCGAACAGAACTCCCCGGCGGTGGTGAAGATCAACACCATGGAACGCAGCCGTGTGAATGGCGGCGGCCTGCCGCCCCAGTACCAGCAGGAGATTCCGGACATCTTCCGGCACCTCCTCGAACCTCGCCGCCGCGAGCAGCGCCCGGTGGCGAGCATGGGCTCCGGTTTCATTATCTCCAAAGACGGCTATGTGGTGACCAACAACCATGTGGTGGACGGCGCGGACGAAGTGGTCGTGACCCTGACTGACCGCCGGGAGTACGAAGCCAAAGTCATCGGTACCGACCAGCGCTCCGACCTGGCACTGCTGAAGATCGACGCCGAAGACCTGCCAACGGTCGGCTGGGGGGATTCGGACGACCTGAAAGTGGGTGAATGGGTGGTTGCCATCGGCTCTCCCTTCGGTCTCGACTACTCCGCCAGTGCCGGTATCGTCAGCGCCATGGGCCGCAGCATCCCCAATGAGAGCCGCGAGAACTACGTGCCCTTCATCCAGACCGATGTGGCCATCAACCCCGGCAATTCCGGTGGGCCGCTGTTTAACATGGACGGCCAGGTGGTGGGCATCAACTCCCAGATCTACACCCGCAGCGGCGGCTCCATCGGGCTGTCATTCGCCATCCCCTCCAGCCTGGCCCGCGATGTAGTGGCGCAGCTCAGGGAGAAGGGCCGGGTGGACCGCGGCCGGCTGGGCGTGGGTATCCAGGATGTGGACCGGAATCTGGCCAAGGCCATGGGGCTGGGCAAGCCCAGTGGCGCCCTGGTGGCGCAGGTTGAGTCCGGCTCGCCGGCGGCGGAGGCAGGCATTCGCGTGGGCGATATCATCACCCGCTTCGACGGCCAGGATATCATTGTGGTCGGCGATCTGCCCCACATCGTGGGACAGACTCCCCCCGGCAGAGAAGTGTCGGTGGAACTGATGCGCGAAGGTGAGCGCAAGAAAGTACGGGTCAAGGTGGGTGCGCTGGAAGGGGCCGAGGAAGTCGAGCTGACCTCCTCGCCCGACGTGGGCGGCCGCCTCGGCCTGGTGGTCAGCGAGATTCCCGATACGCTCAAGCAGCGCTGGAGCGTGGACACCGGCGTCCTGGTGAAGCAGGTGGTGCCGGGCAAGCCCGGCGCCAAGGCGGGGCTGCGCAGCGGCGACATTGTGGCCCAGTTGGGGTTCGATGAGGTGGAGAACATGGAAGACTACGAGAAGGTGGTCAAGGAACTGCCCGAGGGCGAACTGCTGCCAATACGCTTCTTCCGCGCCGGTCAGCCAACCTTCCGCACCATCCAGATTGATGAGAATTAATGCGGAATTCGGAATGCGGACAAATCTGCCGGGAGCAGATTTGCACAGCCGAAGGCTGCCCGCGAAGCGGGTGAAGTGCAGGGACGCACTTCATGAATGCGGAATTGGTGCACAGCCGGTGCTGGGTGCCGGAGAGCCATTCCGCATTCCGCATTCATCATTCATCATTCCGCATTCATCATTCCGCATTTTTCCTGATAGACTTGCGCCACGCTGCCGGCTCTGATGCTGGCTAACAAATTGATTTTGCAAGGATTTCTACTTTCCTGTGGCCTCAGATCTCTCCCGTATCCGCAATTTCTCCATCATTGCCCATATCGACCACGGCAAATCCACCCTGGCGGACCGCTTTATCCAGGTCTGCGGCGGTCTCACCGCCCGCGAGATGGCTGAACAGGTCCTGGATTCCATGGATCTGGAGCGGGAGCGGGGCATCACCATCAAAGCCCAGAGCGTGACCCTGGACTACACCGCGCGGGACGGCAAAACCTACCAGCTGAACTTTATCGACACCCCGGGGCATGTGGACTTCTCCTACGAGGTGTCCCGCTCCCTGGCGGCCTGCGAGGGCGCGCTGCTGGTGGTGGACGCCGCCCAGGGGGTGGAGGCGCAATCAGTAGCCAACTGCTACACCGCCATCGAGCAGGGCCTGGAAGTGATCCCGGTGCTGAACAAGATGGACCTGCCCCAGGCGGATCCGGACCGGGTGGCGGAAGAGATCGAGGACATCATTGGTCTCGACGCCACCGAGGCCACCCGCTGCAGCGCCAAGTCCGGCCTCGGCGTGGAGGACGTGCTGGAGGATCTGGTGCGCCTGGTGCCGCCGCCGCAGGGGGACGTGGACGCGCCCCTGCAGGCGCTGATCATCGATTCCTGGTTCGACAGCTATCTGGGTGTGGTCTCCCTGGTGCGGGTGATGCAGGGCACACTGCGCAGCAAGGATAAAATTGTCACCAAGTCCATCGGTCGCGCCCATGTGGTGGACAGCGTGGGCGTGTTTACCCCCAAGCGCAAAGAGACCGGCGTGCTGCGCGCCGGCGAGGTGGGCTTTGTGGTGGCCGGGATCAAGGATATTCACGGCGCGCCGGTGGGCGATACCCTGACCCACGCCAAGGGTGCCGAGGAGGTATCCATGCTGCCGGGCTTCCAGAAGGTCAAGCCGCAGGTTTACGCGGGCCTCTTCCCGGTCAGCTCCGACGACTACGAGGCGTTCCGCGATGCGCTGGACAAGCTGTCCCTGAACGACGCCTCGCTGTTCTACGAACCGGAGACCTCCGATGCCCTGGGCTTCGGTTTCCGCTGTGGTTTCCTCGGCATGCTGCACATGGAGATCATCCAGGAGCGCCTGGAGCGGGAATACGACCTGGACCTGATTACAACCGCGCCCACGGTGGTGTACGAGGTGGAGATGACCGACGGTGAGGTCATCTCGGTGGACAACCCCTCGCGACTGCCGGACCCGGGTAATATCGCCGAGATGCGCGAGCCCATCGTCGAGGCCAATATCCTGGTGCCCCAGGAGCATCTGGGCAACGTAATCACCCTGTGTGTGGAGAAGCGCGGGCTGCAGAAGGACATGCAGTACGCGGGCAGCCAGGTGTCGCTGCGCTACGAACTGCCCATGAGCGAGGTGGTAATGGACTTTTTCGACCGTCTCAAATCCGTGAGCCGTGGCTTCGCCTCGCTGGATTACAATTTTGTGCGCTTCGACCCGGCAAAACTGGTGCGACTGGATATCCTGATCAACGGCGACCGGGTGGATGCCCTGGCGCTGATCGTGCACCGGGAGCACGCCCAGCAGAAAGGCCGAGCCATGGCGGACAAAATGAAAGAGCTGATCCCGCGGCAGATGTTCGACGTGGCCATCCAGGCGGCGATCGGCGGCCAGGTGATCGCCCGCACCACGGTCAAGGCGCTGCGCAAGAACGTCACCGCCAAGTGTTACGGCGGCGACGTCACGCGCAAGAAAAAGCTGCTGGAAAAGCAGAAAGCGGGCAAGCGGCGCATGAAGCAGCTGGGTCGCGTGGAGGTGCCGCAGGAGGCGTTCCTGGCGGTGCTGAAGGTGGATCAATGACCACCTGAATCCGCGACTTCATGACGGCGCAGAGCATAAGCTCTTGACGCCACAGCGAATTTTCCTCAGTCGGCCGTAATCTCGGATACGCCACTCCCTCGGAAAATCCACTGTGACGCCAATATCTTGTACTCTGCATCCGCCCTGAAGTCACGGATTCAGGTGACCGATAAACAATTAATCAATGATCAATTTTCTGGTCATGGGTTCATGTTTATTGTCAATTGATCGTTGTTAATTGATTATTTGAGACCGATATGGATATTAATTTTCCACTTATCCTGCTCTGGCTGGTGGTAATCACCGGTGCTATCTGGCTGTTTGACAGCCTGTTTCTGGCCCGTCGCCGCAAGCAGAAGCGGGGCGAGGGCAAAGGCCAGGCCGCCGCGGAACCGGTAGTGGTGGAGTATGCCAAGTCCTTCTTCCCGGTGCTGGCGATCGTTTTTGTGCTGCGCTCCTTCCTGGTGGAGCCCTTCCAGATCCCTTCGGCGTCCATGTGGCCCACCCTGGAGATCGGGGATTTCATCCTGGTGAACAAATACGCCTACGGCCTGCGTCTGCCGGTATCGCGCACCAAGGTGGTGGATATCGGCGAGCCGGAGCGAGGCGATGTGATGGTGTTCTTCCCGCCGCACATGAACGACACCTACTTTATCAAGCGGGTGATCGGGCTGCCGGGAGACGAAGTGCGCATCGAAAACAATGTGCTGTATATCAACGGCGAGCGCGCCCCCCAGGAATTGATCCAGGCGCTGCCACCGGGCGACCCGGAGCTGGAAGTACTGTGGGAGGAAATCTACGGCCGCCGCCACCTGATGGCCAAGCGCATTCCCGCCAGTCCCTACAGCAACTATCACGGCGTTGTGCCGGAAGGGCACTACCTGATGATAGGCGACAACCGCGACAACAGCCTGGACGGCCGCGCCTGGGGTTTCGTGCCGGAGCGCGACGTGGTGGGCAAAGCCTTCGCCATTTGGATGCACTGGGACAAACTGCTGAGCCTGCCCAGCTTTAGCCGGGTGGGCAGCATCGAGTAAAAACCGACAATAAAAATCGAGGGCAAATCCATGGGTGGGTATGACTTTTCTTCCCTTCGCAACCAGCGCGGTATGAGTTACTGGGGCTGGCTGCTGGTGGTGGCGGTATTCGGCTTTATCCTGACCTGTGTATCGAAAATGGGGCCGGCCTATATCGACGCCTACTACGTCGATGAGGGGCTCAGGAAGCTGGCGGAAAACGCCGAACTCAGGGACATGAGCCGGGGGGATATCAAAAAAGAGCTGGATCGTTTTTTCCTGATCAACAATGTGCGCGGTGAACCCACCAAGGCGGTAAAGATTGTTCGCGGCGCCGACAGTATGCTGGTGAGTATCGACTACGAATTGCGCCAGCCGTTGATCTACAACATCGATGTAGTGATGAGATTCGACAAGCAGCTCAACACGGCCAAGCCGGAACTCTGCTGCAAGCCGCTGGTAGACCTGGAGCAATTCAGTAAACGTGACTGACCTTTCACTCGAGCGCCTGTGCAAGCGGCTCGGCCATACCTTTGAGCGTCGGGACCTGCTGGAACTGGCGCTGACCCACCGCTCCCACGGCAGCCGCAATAACGAGCGGCTGGAATTCCTCGGCGACTCCATTCTCGGCTTCACTATCGGCGCCGCCCTGTTCGAACAGTTCCCCAAGGGCCGCGAAGGCCAGCTCAGCCGCCTGCGCGCGCAGTTGGTGAGCGGGGAGACCCTGGCGCAACTGGCGCGGGAGATGGAGCTGGGCGATTGTCTGCGCCTCGGGGAGGGAGAGATGAAAAGCGGCGGCCACCGCCGCGCCTCGATACTCGCCGACGCCGTGGAGGCGCTGATCGGCGCCATCTACCTGGACGCCGGCCTGGAGGCCGCGCGCGAGCGGGTACTGGCCTGGTTCGCCCCGCGGCTGCAGAGCCTGTCCCTGGAGACCGCCAAGGACCCCAAGACACAGCTGCAGGAATGGCTGCAGGCGCGCGGGCGCCCGCTGCCGGAGTACACGGTGGCGGATATTGCCGGCGCCGAGCACGCCCAGCGCTTTGTCGTGGAGTGCAAGGTGAGCGGCCTGAACAAACCGGTGCGCGGCGAGGCCGGCAGCCGCCGCGCGGCGGAAAAAGCCGCGGCCACCGAAGCCTATAACCGCCTGACCGGACGAAACTGATCCTACAATTTTGTCGGGACCCGGGTAGAGCCTAAGCCTTTGATGCGAAGCCCCTGGTAGCAGGGCCGCCCGCAGGTTTCTAGAATCACAGACCCAGGCAAAACCTTTCGGAGAATTTTTTTTGAGCGAACAACCCTCCCGCTGCGGCTATGTCGCCATCGTCGGCCGCCCCAACGTGGGCAAGTCCACCCTGCTGAACCACCTGTTGGGGCAGAAACTGGCGATCACCTCGCGCAAACCGCAGACCACCCGACACAATATGCTGGGGATCAAGACCGAGGGGCCGAACCAGATCATTTTCGTCGATACTCCGGGCCTGCACGCCGATGCGGACAAGGCCATCAACCGCTATATGAACCGCGCCGCGGCGAGCGCCGCGCGGGATGTGGATGTGGTGGTGTTCGTGGTGGAGCGCACCCGCTGGACCGAGGGGGACCAACTGGTGGCGGACAGGCTGCGGGGCCTCAAGACCCCGCTGGTGATCGCCGTCAACAAGGTGGACCAGTTGGAAGACAAGGGCGAACTGCTGCCGCAGCTGCAGGCCCTGGCGGAACAGCATCCGCGGGCGGAAATTGTGCCCATCTCCGCCCTGCGGGGCACCAACCTGGACGCGCTCGAGAAAGTGATCATGCAGCACCTGCCGGAGGGCCGGCACTTCTTCCCCGAGGACCAGATCACCGACCGCAGCTCGCGCTTTCTCGCCGCGGAAATCGTGCGCGAGAAGATCATGCGCCAACTGGGCGCCGAGGTGCCCTACCAGGTCACCGTGGAAGTGGAGGAGTTCGCCCAGGAGGGCAGTACCCTGCATATCAGCGCCGCGATCCTGGTGGAGCGCGCCGGGCAGAAACGCATTATTATCGGCAACAAGGGCGAGCGCATAAAACAGATCGGCAGCCAGGCGCGTCAGGACATGGAGCGGCTGTTCGATAGCAAGGTGATGCTCAATCTTTGGGTGAAAGTTAAATCTGGCTGGTCCGACGACGAGCGCGCCCTGCGCAGCCTGGGTTACAAAGACGACTGACCGGAGTGCGGGGATCCGCGCTGCGCGATTGATTCCCGACTTCGAAAAGACATGAGACACCAGCCGCTGCAACCCGCCTACATCCTCCACTCCCGGCCCTACCGGGATTCCAGCCTGATCCTGGAGCTGCTCACCCCGGAATTCGGCCGCATCGGCTGTGTGGCCCGCGGCGCGCGGCGGGACAAGCAGCGCCGGCGGCAGTCGCTGCAGCCTTTTGCCCCGCTGCTCATCTCCCTGCTGGGCCGCGGCGAACTGAAAACCCTGGGTCCGGTGGAGAGTGCCGGCAGCGCGCTCTGGCTTCGCGGGCGGGCGGTTTACGCGGGGCTCTATGCCAACGAGCTGCTGGTGCGCCTGCTGGCGGTGGGGGAGGCCCAATATGGGGTTTTCGCCTGCTACCAGACCCTGTTGCAAGGGCTGGCGGAAGTGGCTGGGGAAAGCGCGGAGCAGTTGGAGGCGCCTTTGCGACGTTTCGAACTGCAGCTGTTATACGAACTCGGCAGCTGCCCGCAGCTGGATTACTGTGCCCACAGCCAGGAAGCGGTTACCGCCGACGGCAATTACCGGCTGGAAAATGAAACCGGCTTTGTGCCGGTTTTCCGGCAGGGCGGCCGGCAGGCTGTGGGTGAATTTTCCGGCGCGGATCTGCAGGCCCTGGAACGGGCCCGGCACAGTGGTGAATTCGACCGGGCGCTGCTGGCCCCGGCGAAGCGACTGACCCGGCTGCTGCTGGCGCCCCTGCTCGGGGAAAAGCCGCTGCAGAGCCGCGAATTGTTCAAACAGGTCTACAAAAACGATGATCGTTAGTATCGGCACGGATATCTGCAGTCTGACCCGTATCGAGGCCGCCTGGCGACGCTTTGGCGACCGCTTCGTGGAGCGGGTGCTGTCGCCGGGGGAGCGGGAGGCCTTTGCCGCACTGGCGATCCCCAACCGCGCCGCCTACCTGTGCAAGCGCTTCGCCGCCAAGGAGGCGCTGGGCAAGGCGCTGGGTACCGGGATCGGTGCGGGTATTTCCTGGCAGCATATCGAAGTGCGCCGGCGCCGGGGTGAAGCGCCGCAGGTGATCCTGAGCGGGGAGGCGCAGGCGCGCGCGGAGCGGATGGGAGTGACCGGGATTCACTTGACCCTGTCCGACGAAAAGGACTTTGCCCTGGCGTTTGTGGTTTTCGAGAACGGTTAGCCTGGGAGCGCCGAGCTCCAGCTCGGCAAGCGGGCCGCAGGCCCGCCCACACCGTACTTTCCTCGTTCCGGGACAGGAACGTCATGCCGGACCCGATCCGGTACCGGAACCCAGACGCTATCAGACTGGATACCGGCCTGCGCCGGTATGACGAGTCAATAAGAAATGGATTTGAAATCGCAGAGTATCTACGCCTGCGCCTCCCTCGCCACCAGGCCGAACAACGCGTCCAGGTCCTGCTCCTGGCCCCAGTCGTGCAGTGCGCGGATTTCCCGCGCCGTGGCCTCCAGGCTTCGTCCGTCGACCTCCGCCTCTTCCTCCTCCTGCAGCGGGCGCAGCTGTTCCTGCAATTTCGCGGTGGCCTCCCGTAGCCGCGGCACACCGCAATAACAGCAGGCGCCGTGCAGGCGGTGTACCAGCTCGAACAACCCCTTGTGATCCCCCTCGGCCTGCAGGCGCTTCAATTCCTGTTCGTCGACCATCAGCCCATCGAGCAGCATCTGCAGCATGTCGCGGGCCAGTTTGGCGTTGTTGTTGCTGAGGCCCAGGCTCTCGCTGATGTCCACCGGGCGCGGGCTCCGCTCGCGTCCCGGGGCGGGCATCGCCGGTGCCAGGATTTTCATCCAGCGCTTGATCATATTGCTTAGCTGCGCCTCGCTGACCGGCTTGCTGAGGTAGTCGTCCATTCCCGCGGAGAGCAGGCGGGCCTTTTCCTCGGCGCCGGCGTGGGCGGTGAGCGCGATGATCGGAATGCGCTTGTCGCTCTTCCCCTGGCTTTTTTCTTCTTCGCGAATCCGGCGGGTGGCGGCGATGCCGTCCATATCCGGCATCTGGATATCCATAAAGATCAGATCGAATTCCCTCTGTCGCCAGAGTTGCAATGCCTCTTCGCCGCTCGCTGCCACGGTGGCGTCCACGCCCTGGGCGCGCAGGAGCTCCCCTACCAGCAGGCGGTTGGCCCTGTGGTCGTCCACCGCCAGCACCCGCGGCGCGGCGGGCCAGGGCAGGGCGGGTTGGCTGCCGGTAATGCGCGGCGCCTGGCCCGATTGTGGCGCGGCGCGGCGCAGGGCACGCAGCAGGTTGTCGCGGGTCACCGGCTTGCGCAGAAAGGTCAGGACCCGAGTGCGCAACTGTTCATAGCAGCGGCGCAGTTCCACCGGTGAACCCTGCAGAATGACCCGGCATTGGTAGGTATCCACCAACTGCTGCACCGTACCCACGAACCGTTCGAAATCGCCACCGGCGATGGCGGTATCGATGATCACCGCATCCGGCTGCGAGTCGTGGCGCCACATCTGCTCCACCGCCGGCTGCAGGGTTTTGGTATCCGCCAGCTCTATCGCTTCCACCTGCCAGTGCCTGAGCAACTGCGCCACCTGCAAGCGGGTCATATTGTTGGGGTCTGCGACCAGCAGGCGGGCGCCCGGAAACTGGTCGCGCACCGGCCCGGCGCGGTTGCGTTCCAACAGCAGGGGCAGGTGTACCCAGAAGGTCGAGCCCCTGCCGGCGACTTCATCGATACCGATACTGCCGCGCATGCGCTGGATCAGGCTGCGCGCGATCGCCAGGCCCAGGCCGCTGCTGCTGATCTGCTGGCTGTGCCGCCGGGTGCTGTGCTCAACCAACTGGCGCAGTTCCCGGCGGCCCTGTTCGTCGATGCGATTGCCGAGGTCGGTGACGCTGATGCGCACCATCAGTTCCGACTCCCTGGCGCTCTGCACACTGATGCGCACCGGGATATCGCCGTTCTCGGAACTGCGCACCGCACTGCCCACGAGGTTGGTGAGTATCTGCTTGATACGCAATGGGTCGCCGATCAGCGTAGTGGGCAATTGGTTGTCGATCAGTGGTACCAGTTCCAACTGGTGTTCATAGGCGAAGGGCGCCAGTATCTGCAGGGTTTCCTCCAGCAGTTGCCCGAGGTCCATGGGAATATGGTCGAGCACCAGGTTGCCGGACTCGATGCGCGAGAAGTCCAGGATATCGTTGATCGTGGTGAGCAGACTTTCCGACGAGCGCAGGATGGTCTGCAGGTAGTCCTGCTGCAATTCGTCCACATCGGTTTTCAAAAGCAGGTTGGTAAAACCGATGATGCCGTTCAGCGGTGTGCGGATTTCGTGGCTGGTATTGGCGAGGAAAGCGGATTTTACCTGGCTGGCCTCCAGTGCTTTCTTGCGCGCCAGGTCCAGTTCGATGTTCTGCTCTTCCATGCTGTCCAGAGATTGCCGGAGGTCTTCCATGGACTGATGCAGGCTGGATTTGTAATCCCGCTGGTGGTTGGCGAGGTTCGCCGCCATCTCGTTGACCTGCTCCGCCAGTTGGTGCAGCTCGCGGTTGTAGCTCTCGCCGGCGCGGGCGGCGAAGCGGCCGTCGCCGATGGCCGAGAGTGTCTCCCGCAGCCGCGCCAGGGAGCGGGCGAAGCGCTCGGACAGGAACACCGACCACATCAGCGCTGCCAGGGTGCACACGATCAGTCCCAGCAGTAGTACCACCACCACCTGGTAGGTGCCGACGATAAAGTAGGGGCGGTGCAATTCGATGCTCAGCCAGCAGCTGAGCGGATCTCCCTCCAGGGGCTGCAGCACCTGAAGGCTGCCGGATTTCTCGTAGATGAAAGGCGCGCGGCCGTGCAGCTCGGCGGCGCTGACGGTGGCGCGTGGACGGGGGCCCACGCCGGCCAGCAGCCGCAGTCCGCTGTCGTCGTTCAGGGGGACTCCCTTGACGGCATCGGTGGTGTAGATGTGCACCGAGCGCACCATGTCCTTTTCCAGCATCAGCGTCAGCAGGCTCTGGTGCAGCCATTCCTTGCGCAGTTCCGACGGCTGGCTGCCGCTCAGCTGGATCAGCGATGCCAGTTGCTCCGCGCTGGCGCGGCCGTGGCTCAGCAGCAGCTGGCGGCGCTCGTGAAGCTGCTGCAGGCTGAACAGTATGCCCAGTACCAGGGCCAGCAGCAGTGCCGGCGCCAGGGCAAAGCGGAACACGATCGCGCGCAGTGAGCGCAGGCGGGGGGGCGGATCCTGTACCATGGGTCAGTTATCGGTTATTCGTTAACAGCCGCCATGATCAGCGATTGACCACCAATGATCAATGTCTGGTCACGGTTCATTGATAACTGTTCACTGATCGCTGATCATTGTCTTCCGTTGAGGTTTGAATCTGGAACGCGCATCACCATGGATTACCCCACAATCGCCGATTGCGTAGGCAACACGCCGCTGGTTCGGCTACAGCGCCTGCAGGGCGAGACCAGTAACACCATCCTGCTCAAGCTGGAGGGGAACAATCCGGCCGGTTCGGTCAAGGACCGGCCGGCCCTGTCGATGATCCAGCATGCCGAGGCCCGCGGCCGGATAAAGCCCGGGGATACCCTGATCGAGGCCACCAGCGGCAACACCGGTATCGCCCTGGCCATGGCCGCGGCGATCAAGGGCTACCGCATGGTGCTGATCATGCCGGAGAGCGCCACCGACGAGCGCAAGGCGGCGATGACCGCTTACGGGGCCGAATTGATCCTGGTGACCGCGGAGGAGGGCATGGAGGGCGCTCGCGACCTGGCACTGAAAATGCAAGAGGAAGGGCGTGGCCTGGTGCTGGACCAGTTCGCCAATCACGACAATCCGCGGGCGCATTTCGAGGGCACCGGTCCGGAGATCTGGCGCCAGACCAACGGCGAGATCACCCATTTCGTCTCCTCCATGGGCACTACCGGCACTATCATGGGCTGTGGCCGCTATCTCAAGCAGCAGAATCCCGCTGTGCAGATTATCGGCCTGAGACCCACCGAAGGCTCCAGTATTCCCGGCATCCGCCGCTGGCCGAGCGCCTACCTGCCCAGTATCTTCGCCGCTGAGGAGGTGGATCGAACCCTGGATATCAGCCAGCGGGAAGCGGAGGAAATGACCCGCAAACTGGCCCGGGTCGAAGGAATTTTCTGCGGCGTCTCCTCCGGCGGCGCCGTGGCCGCTGCCCTGCGGGTGTCTGCGGAAGTGGAGCACGCCACCATAGTGGCGATTATCTGCGACCGTGGGGATCGCTATCTGTCTTCCGGTTTGTTCGGCAACCAGTTCGGCAACTAGATGGTTCAAGTAAGAAAACACCACTCTCTGGGCGCTGACAGCGAGCTGGACCTGGAATCCTGGCTGCGTCACGTGCAGACCCTGGCCAAGCTCGACGGCGGTGCCCTGGTCACCCTGCGCCGGGCCGCGGAACTGAGCGCCGAGGCGGAGAAGCGGGCGATCGCCGCGGAGAATATCTGGGCCGAGGGTGCCAGCAGCTTCCGCACCGGCCTGGAGATGGCCGAGATACTCGCCGACCTGCAGATTGACAGCGAAGCGCTGTGCGCCGCGGTGCTCTACCGCGCGGTGCGGGAAAAGCGCCTGCCTCTGAAAACCGTCGAGGAGGAGTTCGGCAAGACGGTGGCCAAGCTGATCCGCGGGGTCCTGCGCATGGCCGCGATCCGCAGCCGCAGCGCCGAAACCGGGGGCGAGGGCAAAAGCGCAGCGGTTGAGGAGCACTCGGAGAATATCCGCCGCATGCTGGTGGCGCTGGTGGACGATGTGCGCGTGGCGCTGATCAAACTGTCCGAGCGCACCTGCGCGATCCGCGCGGCGAAGAATGCCGACCCGGCCAAGCGCCGTCGGGTCGCGAGGGAAGTGGCCGATGTCTACGCGCCCCTGGCCCACCGCCTGGGGATCGGCCATATCAAATGGGAGCTGGAGGACCTGTCGTTCCGCTACCTGGAAACGGACGATTACAAGCAGATAGCGCGCCTGCTGGACGAAAAGCGCCTGGCGCGGCAAAAATATATCGACCAGGTGCTGGAGCTGTTGCGCGGCGAGCTGGCGCGGGCGGACATCCGCGGCGAGGTCTACGGCCGCGCAAAGCACATCTACAGTATCTGGCGCAAAATGCGCCGCAAGAATATTGGCTTCTCCCAGGTATACGATATCCGCGCGGTGCGTATCCTGGTGCCCACGGTGCGCGACTGCTACGCGGTACTGGGCATAGCGCACAACCTGTGGCGCAACATCCCCAACGAGTTCGACGACTATATCGCCTCCCCGAAGGAAAACGGCTACCGCTCCCTGCACACCGCGGTAATCGGTCCGGATCGCAAGGTATTGGAAGTGCAGATCCGCACCTTCGCCATGCACGAAGAGGCGGAGTACGGCGTCTGTGCCCACTGGCGCTACAAGGGCACCGACAGGAAGTCCGGCCAGGTGGAGGGGCAGGACGGCTACGAGCAGAAAATCTCCTGGCTGCGCCAGGTCCTCGACTGGCACGAAGAGGTGGGCGGCAATCCGCTGCAGGACGACCTGCAGTCCAGCGAGATCGATACGCGCATCTACGTGTTCACGCCGGACGGCCACGTGGTGGACCTGCCCCGCGGCGCCACGCCGCTGGATTTCGCCTACAAGATCCACACCGAGATCGGCCACCGCTGCCGGGGCGCCAAGGTGGACGGACGCATAGTGCCGCTCAACCACGAGCTGCAGACCGCCAACCAGGTGGAGATCCTCACCGGCAAGCGCGAGGCCCCCAGCCGCGACTGGCTTTCTTCCGGCATGGGCTACATCACCAGTTCCCGCGCCCGCGCCAAGGTGATCCACTGGTTCAAACAGCAGGCGCGGGACCAGAATATCGCCGACGGACGCAGCATTCTCGACGGGGAATTCAAGCAGCTGGCCTTGAATGATTTCGATTTCGACAAACTCGCCGGCAAGCTCAATATGCATTCCCTGGACGACCTCTACGCCGCAGTGGGTGCGGGGGACATCGGTGTGGGCCAGGTGCTCAACACCGCCCAGCGCATGGTCAGGGTGGACCGGGTGGAGCAATTGCCCTCACTCACCGCCTCGGTGGCCCGGGGCGAGGGCAAGGCGGACGTGTACATCGATGGCGTCGGCAACCTGATGACCCACATCGCGCGCTGCTGCAACCCGCTACCCGGCGACGACATCATGGGCTACATCACCCAGGGTCGCGGTGTGTCCATTCACCGCAAGGACTGCGCCAACATGCTGCGCATGCAGTCCGATGAGTCCGAGCGGGTACTGCAGGTGGAATGGGCGGAAAAGCCGAAGGAATTGTATTCGGTGGAAATCATGATCGAGGCCTACGACCGCCACGGTCTGCTGCGGGATATCACCACCATGCTCGACAGCCAGCGCATCAATATCACCGCCATGCAGACGCGTTCCAACAAGCACAAGCACACGGTGGACATGGTGCTCACCGCGGAGATCCGCAATTTCGAGGAACTGAGCCGCGTGTTGCACCGCATCAACCAACTGCCCAACGTGGCCTCGGCGCGGCGGCGGATACTGCACTAGTGATGAATGCGGAATGCGGAATGTGGAATGTGGAATGCCGGGACCGCGGAGCTCCAGCTCCGCAACGGGCCGGCGTAGGGTGCGCCGTGCGCACCGCGCAACATAATCTCGGTGCACACGGCGCACCCTACGGAGAAGGAAATACCGTGCAAGAAAAATACACTGTCGAAGACCTGCTGTATTTGATGAAACAACTGCGCAATCCCGAAGGCGGCTGCCCCTGGGACCTGAAGCAGGATTTTGCCAGCATAGTCCCCTCCACCATCGAGGAGGCCTACGAGGTGGCCGAGGCCATCGAGGCGCAGGATTTCAAACACCTGCACGAGGAGCTCGGCGACCTGTTGTTTCAGGTCATTTTCTACGCCCAACTCGGCAGTGAAGCCGGCCATTTCGATTTTTCCCGTATCACCGACACCCTGGTGCGCAAACTGCTGCGTCGCCACCCGCATGTTTTTCCGAGCGGGGAACTCTACGGCGACAACCGCAGCGTGGCGGTTGACGAGGCTCGGGTAAAGGAAAACTGGGAGGTCATCAAAGCGGAAGAGCGCCACGCCAAAGGGGAGGCGGGGGCGCTGGACGGCGTCGCCCTCGGCCTGCCGGCCCTGACCCGTGCCGGCAAATTGCAAAAGCGCGCCGCGCGGGTGGGGTTCGACTGGCCGGATATCGACGGCGTGCTGGACAAGATCGAGGAGGAGATCGCTGAACTGCGCGAAGCGGTCAGCAGCGGTGACCGCGAGCACAGCCGGGAGGAGCTGGGGGATCTGTTGTTTTCCTGCGTCAATGCTGCGCGCCACCTGGAAGTTGATCCGGAAAGTGCGCTGCGCCACTGCAACCGCAAATTCGAGCGCCGTTTCGGCGCCGTGGAAAGGGAACTGAAATCCCAGGGGCGCCGGCCGGCGGATGCATCCCTCGATGAACTGGATCAACTCTGGAATCAGGCCAAGAACCGGGAGCGTTGAAGGGGATTTATCCTGTAAGGTGGATAAGCACAGCGCATCCACCCTACGGGCCGCCAACCACTAACTACTGTTCAAGGGGTGCAATCAGCTGATTTGAGCAACTGCCGGTCTCCTCGAACTCCGCCACATTGGCGAGGGTGGTTCTGGCGATATCGGTAATCGCCTCCCGGGTGAAATAACCCTGATGGCCGGTGACCAGCACATTGTTGAAGGTGAGCAGTCGGGCGAATACGTCGTCGCTCAGCACTGTGTCCGAGTGATCCTCGAAGAACAGGCTCTCCTCTTCCTCGTACACATCCAGCCCCAGGTAGCCGATTTTTCCCGATTTCAGCCCGCCGATGACCGCGGGGGTATCGATCACTGCACCGCGGCAAGTATTGATCAGGCAAACGCCGCTTTTCATCATCGAGAGGGCGTGGTCATCGATCAGGTGATGGGTGTCCGGCAGCAATGGGCAGTGCAGGGAGATGATATCCGAGTGGCGGCAGAGGGTTTCCAGTGACACATACTCCATGCCCAGGCCGAGGCATCTCTCGTTAACCACCGGATCGGTGCCCAGCAGCCCGCAGCCAAAGCCGCGCATTATGGTCGCGAATACGCACCCGATCCGGCCGGTGCCCACTACGCCTACGGTTTTGCCGTGCAGGTCGAATCCCATCAGGCCATCCAAAGAGAAATTACCTTCGTGCACCCGCGCGTGGGCTCGAAGCACCTTGCGAATCAGGCACAGGATCATCGCTACCGCATGTTCCGCCACTGCGTATGGCGAGTAGCCGGGCACATTGGCCACAAGAATGCCCAGTTCGTTGGCTGCGCGAATATCCACATGATTGAAGCCCGAACTGCGCAGTGCAATCATCCTGACGCCCTGGTCGCGCATTTGCTCCAGTAGCGGCCTTTGGATCTGGTCGTTGACAAACACGCATATCGCTGAACTGGGATTGCACAGGGCCAGGGTTGTGGCATCGAGGTGGGTGTCGACATAGAGAAGTTCGTGCCCGAGAGTGCGGTTGTAGCGGTCGAAATACTTTTTTTCGTAGGGCTGGGCGTTGTAGATGGCAATCTTCATTGATCAGTGATCCCCTGGTCATCTCTTGTTCGGAGGTATCAGGGAAAGCATAGTTTGGCATTCCGGTATCCGTTCACCGCCGGCCATCCCAGGTCCGGCTTGGCCGCTTCCGGCGGCTACAGGGGCCGCATATCGACTGGTATCCGCCACCTTGACGGGCCGCAAGCTCGCGCATTGGGCAATGGACGATAAATGCGCTGTCCGGTCGGCCGTTGCGGGTATTTGGATTTGTGCACGCCATCCCTGGCACGGCTGTGACATGTTTGTTCCGGCCCCGGCCCCGCCATCCTGGCGGGCAGCAAGGTTGCGCACCGGGCCGTGCCCGGTAAACGCGCGATCTTGCCCTGTTCAGGGCCAGCGTGTAAGGTAGCGCTCTTTTGGCGCGGCGGGCATCGGAACGCCAGCAGAACCTAGAGGCAATCTGACCATGCGAATCATTCTCCTGGGGGCGCCGGGGGCCGGTAAGGGTACTCAGGCCCGCTTCATTACAGAGAAGTTCGGTATTCCGCAGATCTCCACCGGCGATATGTTGCGTACCGCGGTGAAAGAGGGGACTCCACTGGGGCAGCAGGCCAAGGACATCATGGCCGCGGGCAAACTGGTGTCCGACGATCTGATCATCGCCCTGGTCAAGGATCGTATCGCCCAGCCGGACTGCGCCAACGGCTTCCTTTTCGACGGTTTCCCGCGCACCATCCCCCAGGCCCAGGCGCTACTGGATGCGGATGTCGTCATCGATTATGTATTGGAAATTGCCGTGGACGACGAGGAGATCGTCAAGCGTCTGTCCGGGCGCCGTGTGCACGAGGGATCCGGCCGCGTATACCACGTCGAGTACAATCCGCCCAAGGAAGAGGGTAAGGACGATGTCACCGGCGAACCGCTGGTACAGCGCGGCGACGACAGCGAGGAGACTGTACGCAAGCGTCTTGCCGTCTACCACGAGCAGACCGAGCCGCTGGTGGGGTTTTATCGCGAGCTGGCCGAGCGTTCCCCGGAGACGGCACCCACATATCGCAAGGTGATGGGAGTGGGTTCCATGGACGATATTCGCGAAAAGGTACTCGAAGCCTTGTCCGGTTCAGAAAACAAGTGACAGAAAGCTGAGAACAGGAGGGCTGCTCCATGCTCATAGAGAATACCGCCGCGCTTTCTGTCTTCTGACCTCGTCTTCCGGCCTCTGATATGCCCACCGCCGTTATCCTGATGAACCTGGGTACCCCCGCTGAGCCCACGCCCGCCGCGGTGCGGCAGTTCCTGCGCGAGTTTTTGTCCGACCCGAGGGTGGTGGAAATACCCCGCCCGTTGTGGATGGCCATTTTGTACGGCCTGGTACTCCCCCTGCGGCCGCGCCGCATCGCTCCCGCCTACCGGGAAATCTGGGGTCGCAGCGCGGACGGCGAGCCGGTAGAGGGTTCTCCCATCCTCTACTACACCCGCCGACAGGCGGAATTGCTACAGGAATATCTGAGTGGTCAGCGCGCGGATATTACCGTTACCCACGCCATGACCTACGGCAAACCGGGACTGGAGGAAACCGTCGCGCGCTTGCGCCGGGAAGGTTTCGGGTCGTTTCTGGTTTTCCCACTCTACCCACAGTACTCCGCCACCACCACTGCGGCGGTTTACGACCAGGTGGCGCGGTTGTATCGCAATAACCGGGATATTCCCGATATCACCCTGGTGCGGGATTACTACCGGCACCCTTTATATATCCGCGCCCTGGCCAACTCGGTGCGTGAGCACTGGCGGAAGCGGGGGGCGGCGGAAAAGCTGTTATTGTCATTTCACGGCATACCCAAGGTGAATATCGCCAAGGGCGACCCCTATTACCGCCAGTGCTGTGATACGGCGGAACACCTGGCTGCGGAGCTGGAACTGGAGAGGGACCGCTGGCAGGTAAGCTTCCAGTCCCGCTTCGGCAAGGCGGAGTGGCTACAGCCCTATACCGATAAACAACTGATCGAATGGGCACGTCAGGGCGTTTCCAGTGTGGACGTGATCTGCCCGGCATTTTCCGCCGATTGCCTGGAAACCCTCGAGGAAATTTCAGTGGAGAATCGCGCTAATTTTCTCGACGCCGGTGGTGAGGATTACCGCTATATCCCCGCGCTAAACCTGCGCCGGGATCATATCGAAGTGCTGGCGGCAATTGTTCAGGAAAAACTGCCCGGCAACCGCCAGTAAATTCCCATTTGCCAGCTCCAAATCGGCCGAAAACGGATTTGCGGGCGGATTTGCCAAAAAAATCCCCTTTTTATGTAAAAAAATCCATTTTTTTGACCTTTTTTCTTGCAAAGCCAGTTTTTTTTATTAACTTTGATACAGTTGCATCGAATTACACGTTGCGACTGACCCTGAAATGACTTTTCCGCTGCCTTCCGGCAGTTTTTTTCATGGGAAGTCTTCAGAGAGAGAAAACGGCAATACTGCCGGCACACTTTTGAGTTTGCTGAGGTATTTCTTCCACCGAGTGAGGAGATAAGGGATGGCACGAGTAGCGAAAAAGAAAGCGCGGAAACGCCCCGCGAAAGCCAAATCACCGGCAGCGGTATCGCCGACCATTGACAAAGCGCAAAAGGCTGTGGATTCGGCGGCCAAATCGCTGGATGCGCAGCTGGATCGCGTCGCCAAGGCCCGGGCCCGGGTGCAAAAAAGTGGTACCGCCGCTGCGAGGAAATCTCTGAGCAGCGCGAATGCGAAAGCAAAAGACTTGCGCGCCAAAATGGCCGAGGCCAAGACCTCCCTAGCCAAGGCCAAAGCAATGGACTCAGTACGTGAAGCCGAGGAAGCCGCCAAACAGAGAGTGGCCGAGATGGCGGAAAAACTGTCTTCCAAAGCGGAGAAGGATCTGGCCGCAGCGGTAAAAGCCTTTGAATCCCGTTGGGCCAGGGATCGCGCCAAGAAGGATGCCAAGAAAATAAAGGCGGCGGAGAAAAAAGCCTCGGCCAAGATAAAGGCTGCTGCCAAGAAAGCCGCGACTAAAGCCAAGGCCCTGGAGAAGAAAGCTGCGGCTAAATCCAAGGCGGAGGCCAAGAGGGCCGCCAAGAAAGCGGCGAAGAAGGCCGGCCGTCCGAAGAAGAAAGCCGCAGCCAAGAAAACTGCGGCGAAGAAGGCCGCAACTAAGAAGACCACGGCCCGCCGCGGCCGCCCGCCGAAGAAGGCCACCCGCCGGGGACGCCCACCCAAGAAAACGGCCGCCAAGAAGTCTGCAGCTAAGAAGACTGCGACCAAAAAGACCGCTGCCAAGAAAAAGACCGCCCGCCGCGGCCGTCCGCCGAAGAAGCAGTAGTTTATAGCGGCCGGCGATAATAGCCCCCGGTGGTATACGGGGCTCTCCTGCAAAGCCCTGGCTGTGGCCGGGGCTTTTTCATTCGGGCCATCCATGGCCCTCACCCTACGGGCAGCCTTCGGCTGTGCAAAACGGCCGTTCCGGCCGCTCCAGGTATTCACGGCGCCTTCGGCCCTGCCGTTTTGTCATTCGGGCAATGGCTCGCCACATCCCTGTGGCTCGGCCTTCGGCCAGCTAAAGCTGCCCAAATCCGTATCCTGCGGATTTGTCCCTGGCCCTCACCCTTCGGGCAGCCTTCGGTTGTGCAAAACGGCAATCCTGCCGTTTAGTTATTCGGGCAATGACTCGTCACATCCTTGTGGCTCGGCCTTCGGCCAGCTAAAGCTGCCCAAATCCGTATCCTGCGGATTTGTCCCTGGCCCTCACCCTACGGGCAGCCTTCGGCTGTGCAAAACGGCCGTTCCGGCCGCTCCAGGTATTCACGGCGCCTTCGGCCCTGCCGTTTTGTCATTCGGGCAATGGCTCGCCACATCCCTGTGGCTCGGCCTTCGGCCAGCTAAAGCTGCCCAAATCCGCGTCCTGCGGATTTGTCCATGGCCCTCACCCTTCGGGTAACCTTCGATTGTGCGAAATGGATGGCATGACTCATTGGGCGGGACATGACACAATTCGCCCCTCGCTAAGTATTGAATCGAGAGTGCTGTGAAAATCCTCGCCCTGGACACCACTTCCGGAGCCTGCTCCGTGGCCCTGCATTGTGACGGGCAGACCCGCGAAGAGTTTGTACAGGCGGAGCGGGATCACACACAGCGCCTGTTGCCCATGGTGGACCGGGTGCTGGCGGACGCCGGGCTCACTCTCGGCCAGTTGGACACCCTGGCGGTAAGCCGCGGCCCCGGCTCCTTTACCGGACTGCGTATAGCGATCAGTTGTGTCCAGGGGCTGGCTTTTGCCGCAGACAAGCCCGTGGTGCCGGTTTCCAGTCTCGCCGCGCTGGCCGCGGGGGCGCGGCGGGATCACCCGGAATGGGGCCAGGCGCCAGTCGCCAGCGCGTTGGACGCGCGTATGCAGCAGGTTTACTGGGGTGTCTACACTGCCCAGGCTCCGCACGACAGCCTGCTCCCGGAGGCGGTACAGAACCCCGAACAGGTGGTGCACCAGTTGAGTGGGGCCGACCTGCCGGGACCACTGTACGGTGCCGGTCCCGGCTGGCACTACCCCGAATTCGCAGGGGCGCCGCTGACGGAAATCGACAGTCGGGCACAGATTCACGCACGGGATATTGCCGAATTGGCGTTGCTGCTGTGGCGGAAGGGCGCTGCAGTGGCTGCGGAGGAACTGGAGCCCCTGTACCTGCGCAATGAAGTCACCTGGCAGAAAAGACAAAAAATCCGTTCGCAGTAGTTAACACCCTATGGAAACCATTCAGATTGTCGTTCTGGCCCTGATTCAGGGGCTTACCGAATTCCTGCCCATTTCCAGCTCCGCCCACCTGATTCTGCCCGCCGAAGTGCTGGGCTGGCCGGACCAGGGGCTGGCATTTGACGTGGCGGTGCACTTCGGCTCGCTGATCGCGGTGCTGGTATATTTTCGCCGCGATGTCTGGGTACTGTTGCGGGACGGGCTGGGTGGGCTGGTGAACAATCGCTACACCGACGAAGGGCGCCTGGCCTGGCTGATCGTACTGGCCACAATTCCCGCGGGTCTTGTCGGCCTGATTTTCAAGGGCTACATCGAAACGCATTTGCGCTCCGCAGCGGTGATCGCCGCTACCACCATCGGTTTTGGCGTGCTGCTTTGGTGGGCGGATATTCGGGGCAAGCGCACAGGGACATTGGCGCAGCTCAATTGGAAGAAAGCCCTGGCGATCGGAATCGCCCAGGCTCTGGCGCTGATCCCCGGCACTTCCCGCTCCGGCATCACCATGATGGCGGGCCTGATGCTGGGTATGAAACGCGAGGATTCCGCGCGCTTCTCGTTCCTGATGTCAATCCCGGTGATTGCGCTTAGCGCCATGCTGTTAAGTTTCGATTTGCTGTCCCTGGAAGTGGTGCCCTGGGGCGACATACTGCTGGGCACTGTGCTGTCCTGTATCAGCGCCTACTTGTGCATTCATTTCTTCCTGCAATTTATCAGCCGTATCGGCATGGCTCCTTTTGCAATCTACCGCCTGCTGCTGGGCGCCGCGTTAATCTGGATGATCTGGGGGTAATTTATTGTGAAAACAGTCGCTTTTATCGGTCTCGGCGTGATGGGTTACCCGATGGCTGGCTACCTGGCCAAGGCGGGCCACTCGGTGCGCGTCTACAACCGTACCGCCAGCCGCGCGCAACAGTGGCTGGCGGATTATTCGGGAGAGGCCTGTGCAACCCCCGCGGAAGCCGCGCGAGATGCCGAGGTGGTATTCGCCTGCGTGGGCAATGACGATGACCTGCGCCAAGTGGTAGCGGGCGATCGGGGCGCCTTTGAAGGCATGGACAGCGGAACCCTGTTCGTCGACCACACTACCGCCTCCGCCGACGTGGCGCGGGAGCTGGCGGCAATCGGCCGCGAAAAGGGGATCGGCTTTGTGGATGCACCGGTGTCCGGCGGCCAGGCGGGCGCCGAAAACGGGGCCCTGACCGTGATGGTGGGTGGCGAAGAGGCCGATTACCAGCGCGCCCATCCTCTGATCGACTGCTACGCGCGCGCGGTCAACCGGCTGGGGCCCGTGGGCAGCGGTCAGTTGTGCAAGATGGTCAACCAGATCTGCATCGCCGGCGTGGTCCAGGGGCTCGCCGAGGGTCTGCACTTCGCCGGGGCCGCGGGCCTGGACGCGGAACAGGTGATCGAGGTGATCTCCAAAGGCGCGGCCCAGAGCTGGCAGATGGAGAACCGCTACAAGACCATGCTCGCCGGCGACTACGAACACGGCTTCGCGGTGGACTGGATGCGCAAGGACCTGGCCATCGTCCTCGACGAGGCCCGGCGCAATGGCGCACTGCTGCCGGTCACCGCGCTGGTGGACCAGTTCTACAGCGAGGTGCAGGCCATGGGCGGCGGCCGCTGGGATACCTCCAGCCTTCTGGCGCGACTGACGAATGTGCGTTCCTTTGACTGAATGCCGATATCGATCAATACACCTGTAGGAGCGGGCCATGCCCGCGATCAGGGGTGGATTATATCCGGGTCGATCGCGGGCATGGCCCGCTCCTACAGGGGGATAAAGCATGAAAGTCCTGCTGCTCTCCGCCTACGACGCCGACAGCCACAAACGCTGGCGCAAGGGCTTAGTGGCGGCGATTCCGGAATGGCAGTGGACGGTGCACGCACTGCCGCCGCGCTATTTCAGCTGGCGCATCCGCGGCAACAGCCTGAGCTGGGGCAGGGGAGAGGCGGCGGAAACCCTGCGCCGGCCCTGGGACCTGATCGTCGCCACTTCCATGACCGACCTCTCCGCGTTGCGCGGCCTGGTGCCGCAGATCGCCGCTGTGCCCACCGCGGTTTATTTTCACGAGAACCAGTTCGCTTATCCGCGCAGTGCAGATGCCTTCGCCTCGGTGGAGCCGCAGCTGCTGAATATTTACACCGCGCTCAGCGGCGACCTGCTGCTGTTCAATTCCGACTACAACCGCCGCACCCTGCTCGAAGGCGCGGAGGAACTGCTCGGGCGTTTCCCCGATTGTGTGCCCCCGGGCCTCTGCCGGGAGATTGCCGATAAATCCCGGGTGCTGCCGGTACCCTTGGAAGCCGAGGTCTTTTCCGGCCCGGGAACGCGGCCGGATAAGCCAACCTTTATCTGGAATCACCGCTGGGAACACGACAAAGGCCCGGATATCCTGCTGGCCGCGCTGCGCCGGTTCGCACAACACCAACTGCCCTTTACCCTGCACCTGGTCGGCCAGCAGTTCCGCCGCCAACCGGCGGAGTTCGCGCGGATTCGCAAGTTGTTGCAAAAGCACAACGCACTGGGCGCCTGGGGCTATCGCCAGGACGGGGCGGAATACCGACGGCTGTTGCGGGAGAGCCACGGGGTGCTCTCCACCGCGCGGCACGATTTCCAGGGGCTGGCGGTGCTGGAAGCGGTGGCCGCCGGCTGCCAGCCCCTGGTGCCGGACAGCCTGGCCTATCCGGAGTGGTTCGGCCGCGGCGGTTACCACTTCCCCGAAGATACCGAGTCCTGCGCCGCCAACCTGAGCAGGGCCATGCTCGAGTGCGCTAACCGCATCGGTTGCGGTGACCCCCTGCCGGTGCCGGATGTTTCCGATCTCAGTTGGCAAAATCTGGCCGCGGATTACCGCAGTTTGCTGGGAGGCCTGATCAACCCCTTGTAGGAGCGGCGGGGCGGCCATCCGCCCATGGCCGCGATCAGTCTTCAGGGTTACCTCTGAGTTCGATCGCGGCCATGGGCCGCTCCTACAAAAATGGAGATATAGTCAAGCGCAGTGTCCCTTCCATACAACCCCGGCCGGGAAAAGGTTATTATTCGGCCTTTCCCGAAAATGCAGCACGGAATACGAAGGATTTATGACCAAGCAGCGCGTACTGACCGGCATCACCACCACCGGCACCCCCCACCTGGGCAACTATGTGGGAGCGATCCGCCCCGCCATCGCCGCCAGCCAGCAGGAAGACAACCAGTCTTTTTATTTCCTGGCCGACTACCACGCGCTGATCAAATGCCAGGAGCCGGAACTGGTGCACAGGTCCACCCTGGAAATCGCCGCGACCTGGCTGGCGCTGGGCCTGAATACCGACAACGTGATCTTCTACCGCCAGTCCGATATCCACGAGATTCCGGAACTGACTTGGCTGCTCACCTGCATGACCGCCAAGGGCCTGATGAACCGCGCCCACGCCTACAAGGCGGCGGTGGACGCCAACCGCGCCGACGGCGAAGACTCGGACTTCGGTGTCACCATGGGCCTGTACAGCTACCCGATCCTGATGGCCGCAGACATGCTGATGTTCAACGCCAACAAGGTACCGGTGGGCAAGGACCAGGTGCAGCATATCGAGATGGCCCGGGATATCGCCCAGCGTTTCAATCATCACTACGGTGAACACTTTGCGCTGCCCGAAGCGGTGGTGGACGACCACGTGGCGGTGCTGCAGGGCCTGGACGGCCGCAAGATGAGCAAGAGCTACGGCAACACCATTCCGCTGTTCCTGGCTGAAAAGCAGCTCAAAAAACATATCAACAAAATCAAAACCAACCTTCTGGAACCGGGCGAGCCCAAGGACCCGGACACCTCCACCGTATTCCAGATCTGGCAGGCCTTCGCCAGCGAGGCGCAGACCGGGGAAATGCGCAAGGCCTTCGAGGAGGGCATCGCCTGGGGCGAAGCCAAGAAGCAGCTCTTCGAGCTGATCAACAGCCAGATCGGCGAGGCCCGGGAGCGTTACAACGAACTGCTCGCCAACCCGGCGCAGATCGAGGTGGAGCTGGAAAAGGGCGCGGAAAAGGCCCGCGCCTATGCGACGCCCTTTATCGAAAAGCTGCGCCACGCGGTGGGCATTCGCAGGATTCGCTAGCCCTCACGGCATCGTACTTTGTAGGAGCGGCGGGGCGGCCATCCGCCGCTGGCCGCGATCGGACCAGCTTCGTAGCGAGTTCGATCGCGGCCATGGGCGGATGGCCGCCCCGCCGCTCCTACAGAGAAGAACCAGAAGAATAGGCAGGAAACAGGGAGTTTACCGATGGCTGAAGCGCAGACAGACCCCGGCAATCAGCCCGGAGGCGGCGGGAACGGTTGGGTCAACCGCGCCCTCAACTTTATCGAAGTCGTCGGCAACCGACTGCCGGACCCGGCGGTACTCTTCCTGATCCTGATGGTGGTGGTCTGGATTCTCTCCTGGCTGCTCTCCGGTGTCGACTTCCAAGCGCTGCACCCTGCAACCGGTGAATCCATCCGGGTGACCAACCTGCTCTCCGGCAGCGAGATGGCCCGTTTTCTCTCCGGCATGGTCACCACCTTTACCAGCTTTGCGCCGCTGGGCGTGGTGCTGGTGGCGATGCTCGGCGTAGGCGTGGCGGAGCAGAGCGGCTTTATCAACGCGGTGCTGAAAAAACTGCTGGCGGTGACGCCGCAAATGCTGCTCACCCCGATGCTTATTCTGGTGGCCATTGTCAGCCACACCGCGGTGGATGCCGGTTATGTGCTGGTAATTCCCCTGGGCGGAGTGATTTTCTATGCGGCCGGCCGGCATCCACTGGCGGGTATCGCCGCCGCTTTTGCCGGTGTCTCCGGCGGTTTCTCCGCTAACTTCGTACCCTCCGCCATCGACCCGCTGTTGCAGGGATTTACCCAGTCGGCGGCGCAGATCGTCGATCCGCAGATGCAGTTGAACCCGCTGAACAACTGGTTTTTTACTTCCGCTTCCTCCGTGGTGATCGTATTGCTGGGCTGGTGGCTTACCGACAAGGTCATCGAGCCGCGACTGGAGGGAGTCGCCATCGATGGCGACGACGAGGAAATGCCGGAGATCCGGGACCTCGGCGGACGCGAAAGAAAAGCGCTCTATCTCTCCCTGGCAGTGATGGTCGCAGGCATCGCCGGGCTGGTGGCCTGGCTGATCCCGGGAACCTCGGCACTGCGGGATGCGCAGGGCCAGCTGGCCTCCTTCGGTGCGCCGGTGATGCGCTCCATTGTGCCGCTGATTTTCCTGCTGTTTATTCTGCCCGGTGTGGTGTTCGGCTATGCCGCCGGCACCTTCAAAAAATCCAAGGACGTGATCGACGCTATGTCCCGGACCATGAGTTCCATGGCCTACTACATAGTGATGGCGTTTTTTTGCGCGTTATTTATTGCCGAGTTCGCGCAGTCCGGCCTGGGGACGCTGCTGTCGGTCAAGGGCGGCAATGCGCTTGCAGCGATGGATCTGCCGGGGCCGGTGACCCTGATCGGCATTATCCTGTTGGTGGGCTTCGTCAACCTGTTCGTCGGTTCCGCCTCAGCCAAATGGGGGCTGCTGGCGCCTATCTTCGTGCCTATGCTGATGCAGATCGGCTTTTCTCCGGACCTCACCCAGGCCGCCTACCGGGTGGGGGACTCCTCCACCAATATCATCACCCCGCTGATGCCGTACTTCCCACTGGTGGTGGTCTATTGCCAGCGCTACGTGAAGGGCACCGGGATCGGCACCCTGGTATCGATGATGCTGCCTTATTCAGTAGTATTCCTGGTGTGCTGGTCGCTGTTCCTGGTGGTCTACTGGTCGCTGGGTATTCCGCTGGGGTTGCAGGCCAGCTACACCTATCCCTGAGGTCGTCGATGAAAATAGCTTACCTGTACCTCGCAATAGCGATCGTTACCGAAGTCATCGCCACCACCGCGCTCAAGGCCTCGGAGCAGTTCACCAGGCCCATTCCCACCCTGATTGTGGTGCTGGGCTACGGCACCGCCTTCTATATGCTGTCCCTGGCGCTGCGCACCCTGCCAGTTGGCATCGCCTATGCCATCTGGGCGGGCGTGGGCATCCTCCTGGTGGCGGTTGCCGGGGCCATCGTTTACCGGCAGGTGCCGGATTTGCCGGCGATTATCGGGATGGCGATGATCGTCAGCGGGGTAGTGGTGATCCATGGTTTTTCCGAGACTGTACCGGGCTGAAGGATGAGAGCGTTTCCGGAACGGATGGAGCTGCAACTTTTTGCGACTCATCGGCGTACAGTAATGTCGTGGAGCCTGAATCCACGCCGAAACCGCCGATTCAGGTGTAATTCAACCGGAACGTGACGCCTAGATGGAAGCGAAAGACGACGAACTGGCGACATTGATCGCGCGTTGTGCGATAAATGATCAGCAGGCCTTGCAACATCTGTACGACCGCTGTGCCGGCTTTCTCAACAGCATTGCCTACCGCATAGTCGGAAGCGACGACTTGAGTAACGAAGTGCTGCAGGATGCCTTTGTGCAGATATGGCAAAACGCCGCCTCCTACCGCCCGCACCTGGCCAGGCCGTTAACCTGGATGACCAGTATCGTGCGCTACCGCGCATTGGACCTGGTCAAGGCGGAAGCGAAGCACCGGCGCCGGCCCGTCGATGCCGGCGATGAAGAGCAGTGTATCGAGAGCGCCAGCACCGGCGATACGCCGCAGGGGTTGGTTGAACAGGGGCAGGACCGAAGAGCGATTGACGAGTGCCTGCGCGAACTTAACGTAAAAGTCGGGCGATGCATCGAGTTGGCCTATCTTTACGGTTATTCCCGTGAGGAATTGGCAGTGACACTGGATACCAAGGTCAACACGGTGAAATCGTGGTTGCGCCGGGGCTCCGAGAGGTTAAGAGAATGTCTGGAAACGAAGATCGAGCTGGTGAATTGAACCGGGGGCTCGCTTTCGAGTATGTATCCGGCACCCTGCCCGTCGACGAGCGCGCGGCATTTGCAGCGCGCATGCGCGAAGATCCCTGGCTTCAGCGCGAAGTCAGGTTTTGGGAGGAGCAGCTTATGGCGATCCAGGATGACAATCAGGTCCGCGCTCCGAAGTCCTCCACCTGGACAAGGATCCAGGCCCGCATCAATCGGGCGAATGACCCAGGACGGCAGAGCGTTCGCACATGGCAGTGGCCTTGGAAGTACGTCGCACTGACACTGTCATTCGTGTGGATATTCAGCGTGGCATTCTGGGCCGTCGACCGCGAGCAGGTACCGGCACTGCCAAACGCCGATTATGTCGCGGTACTGCTCGCTGATGACGGCGAGCCCCTGTTGACCGCGTTGACCTCCAGCGATGGCAGGCAGCTCTGGCTGAAATGGGAGCAAACATTTGATTTCCAGGATCATAGCGTGCAACTGTGGGCGGCGTCCCGTCGCGACGGGCAGGTGCGCCCGTTGCTGGTATTCGACAAGCAACAGTCGGTGTTGTCGCTTGACGAGGCTGGCTATCGCCTGATTCGCGACTCCGCTTTCCTGATGCTGACCCGTGAAGAGTACGGGGGCAGCGCGATCGACGAGCCCAGTGATGAGCTGCTCGCCAAGGGGGTCTGCGTGCGTCTCAATGAGCGCGCCTGAAGGATTTCGTAGCGGCTAAAGTGAACGCGTTCGCAATGTTGCCGTCCACGTTTAGTTGTCGGCCTTCCCCTGTGCTACCATGCGCAGCCGTTGCTGAACGGGCCAATGTGATGACAAGAATTTTAACACGCGGTTTCCCGCTAGCCGTACTGATGGTTTTTCTGGCTCCCATGGCCTGGGCTCAGGAGTTCGGTCTCGCGGATCCGCATTTCGCCGACTGTGTCACCCGGCTCGCGAAGAAAAACGGCTGGACCTCTGCCGACCAGGTGACCGCCATTCGCTGCCACGGCGAGGCAATCGAAGACCTGGCGGGGCTGGCCGGATTTACCAACCTCAAAAGCCTTTCCCTGCACAAAAATAACATCGCTCACGCCCAGCTGCCGCCCCTGGAGAAGCTTGAAACGCTGAATCTGGCCCGCAACCGACTGCAATCGCTGGAGCTCGCCGAGCTGCCCTCCCTGGCAACACTGTATTTGTTCGGCAACGAGCTGGAGTCCCTGTCTCTGAAAAACCTGCCCCAACTCAAATTGTTGAAAGCCAATAACAACAAGCTGCAGGTATTTCACTATGAAAACCTGCCAAAACTAAACAAGATTTATATCTTCGACAACCAGATCGAGCACGTCGATATCCACTCTCTTCCGGCGATGACGTATATGGATTGTCGGCAAAACCCTATGCCGGACCCGCTCTATGAAGAAATGGATAAAATGGGCCATGTCACCTTCTTGCACGATGGTAATGCCGACGACTGGTAGCTTCCGACGTCCACTATCGCTCAGTCTCGCACTCGGATTAAGTTTGATTGTTGTCCGGCCCGCAGAGGCGCAACAGCACGACCTGCATTTTGAATCCCGCCTGCGCGGCGCTTTTGTCGATGACGAAAATACAGACGGCCGCGCGACTTCCCTGCTGCTGCGTTTTGCGCTGAAATCCGAGTGGAGCGAGACACTTTCCACCCTGGCTGAGATCGACCACATTGCTACCGGCTGGCAGGGTGAGCACAGCGATGGTGTTCGTTTCAACGATAAGCCCCTGATTCCCGATCCGCCTGGCACGGAGATCAATCAGGCAGCACTGGCTCTGACTTTTTCCCAGACGGAGATATTGTTGGGGCGACAACGTATTACGCTGGACAATCAGCGGTTTATCGGTTCCAACGGTTATTGGCAAAACGACCAGACTTTCGATGCGCTCTCGGCCAGTTACGAGCTGCTCAGCGCGTCCAGGCTGTTTTATGCCTACATCGCCAATGCCAACCGGATTTTCGGTGACGATGCCGACGGACAGCCCCGGAACGATGATTATTATCCCGGGGGCAGCGATCAGGAGGAGAGTGGCTTTTGGGGGGATCACGAGCACAACAGCCACCTGATCAACGCCCATTTCAACGAGTGGGATTTCAGTGATCTGGGCATTTATTACTATCACATCGACAATCGTGATGCCGAGCCGGACTCCAATCGCAGCCTCGGTCTGCGCTACAGCTTCGAGCGCCGTATCGCCGGTTTGAAGTGGCGCTCGGAAATTGAGGGTGCTCTGCAGAAGCGCATGCAGATCGAGGATGCGCCGACAAATACATACTCGCGTATTGAATTCGCGCTGGCTTTACACTCCCTTGAAGTTGGGCTGGAGCAGGAACGTCTGGGTGCCAGCGGGGGAGTTGGGTTTGTCACACCGCTGGCATCAGCGCACGACTTCCAGGGCTGGGCCGACAAAGCCTTCGCCATTGATAGCGAGGGAATGATTGATCGTGTGGTAAAAGCGAGCTGGAGAAAATTCCCATTAAAAATCGACGCGCGATACCATTTTTTTGAGAGCGTCACCAATGACGTCGACTGGGGGCGGGAATTCGACCTCGATCTTATCCTTAAAATTGACCGCCGGAACCGCATCCAGTTGCGCTACGCCAATTACCAATCTGCGTCGCGGAGCGCTGTCCTTCCCGATGAGCAGCGTCTGTACCTGGATTACAGTTTTGAATATTGACCCATAATTGGCAAGGGCCCGCGCCTCAAATTCATCTGCAGCAAGGAGTTTTTCTCCAATCGCCCACTTCATCGAGTTTAAGTGTTTGCGATCGATCACTGCATCGAAACTGCAGTCAGCTATTGGTCGGGCGCCGCAGTGACGCCCGACGGTGAGAATCAGTTGCGGCCGGCCATCACGCCGCCGTCCACGTTCCAGATAGCGCCTGTGACCCAGCTCGCTTTGTCCAACAGCAGGAATATGATCACTTCGGCGACATCCAGCGGGGTGCCGACGCGGCCGATCGGGTGGAAGTCGTTGAAGCCTTCCAGGACGCTTTTCACTTCGGCCTTCGGGATAAAGCCCTCGTAGATCGGGGTCTGCACCACCGCCGGTGACACCGCGTTGACGCGGATGTGCTTGGGTGCCAGTTCCATGGCCAGCTGCTGGGTCAGGGAATGGAGGCCTGCCTTGGCCATGGAGTAGGCCGATGACGGGGTCGCCGCGATGGCCTGCTTGGCCCACATGGAACCGATGTTCACGATCGCACCGGGGCGGTCCCTGGCGACCAGGTTGGCGGCGATCTTCTGGGTGATGAAGAAGAACGCCTTGTTCAGCTTCATGTACTGGTCGTAGTCCGCGTCCTGATGCTCCAGGAAGGGCTTGGGAAAGAAGACACCGGCCGCGTTGACCAGCAGGTCGATGTCCGGGTGCTGCTCGTCGATGGTCTTGAGCAGCTCGGCCAGCCCTTCCTCACTGGTCAGGTCCGCTGTCAGCGCCGCAACCTGGCCCAGGGCGGCCAGTTCCCTGCGCGCCTCCTCGGTCTTTTCCGGGCGATGGCCCAGAATCACCGCGCTGCCGCCTTCGGCGAGTACCATCCGGGCCGTCTGCAGGCCCATCCCGCTGGTGCCGCCAACGACCAGCAGCTTCTTGCCTTTGAATTGATTGCTCATTGTGAGACCTCTCTACTCTCTATTGGGATAGGAAGAAAAACTATTTATAGCGGGCAGCGTCCGGGGCTTCCGGCGCCGGAGCCGCCTGGTGGCTTGAACGGGATTCTTCGCTTATTTGCTAAGGCCGGCAAACGAGATAAAGTGTCTCTCATTGAAAGAAAAACTTTATCGTTATGAAATCGCCCATCCATCTGAACGCCCTGCGCGCGTTCGAGGCCAGCGCCCGTCATCAGAGCTTTTCCGCGGCGGCGGCCGAACTCAACGTCACCCCCGCCGCGGTCGGCCAACTCGTGCGCACATTGGAGGAATGGCTGGGCACGCCCCTGTTCCACCGGGCTACCAGCGGGCGGGTTCGGCTCCTCCCCACCGAGACAGCTGAACGTGCGTTGCCGGACATCCGTGCGGGTTTCGACAGGTTGGCGCTGGGTTTGGAACGGCTTAAGGAGGGGTCGGCCAGCGGTGTGCTCACCGTTACGGTCAGCCCGGCCTTTGCCGCCAAGTGGCTGCTGTCACGCCTCGACAGCTTCCAGGTCGCCTGGCCCGACACGGACGTGCGCCTGGACACCAGCCTCAAGCCGGTGGATTTCTTGGCCCGGGGGATCGATATCGGCGTGCGCTACGGCGTGGGAAGCTGGTCGGGACTGACGGCGGAGAAGCTGATGGACGAGGAGGTCTACCCGGTGTGCTCGCCCAGACTGCTACGCGAGTATCGGCGCTTGCAAAAGCCGAATGATCTGGCCCGGGAGACCCTGATCCACGACCTGTCGATGGACGGCCACGCGGGCTTTCCCACCTGGGACGCGTGGCTGGAAAAAGCGGGCGTGACGGGTGTCGCCACCGCGCGTGGTATGAAAATCAACAATTCCGCGGCCGTCCTGCAGGCGGCGATTGAGGGGCAGGGTGTCGCGCTCGCTCGCAGCGTCATGGCGCACGACGACCTGGCAACCGGGCGCCTGGTTCGGCCGTTCCCGGAAATAACCTTCGCTTCGCCCCTGGCCTATTACGTCGTGTACCGCGCCGAGTGTTCCAGCTTGCCGAAGCTGGTGGCCTTCCGGGATTGGTTACTCAAGGAGGCGGCGTAAACAGGTCTTTAGAAGTTATTTCACAACGTGGCGAGCGGGTGGCTGGTGGCGGTCGCCGATATTTCCCTGTAGGAACGGCCGTTGGCCGCGATCGGCCTTGCTTCGTAGGGGAAGCTGATCGCGGCCAGCGGCCGCTCCTACAGGGAGAAGTGGTTGTCCCTATCGTCAGAAATACAGGTGCGCCTGCACGAACAGATCCTTGAAGTTCCCCTGGTCTCTCTGTGGTATATCATCGCCATTACGAATGCCGCCGCGCAGCTGGACGTTCGCGAAGGGCGTATACTCGAGCAGGACGGAACTGCGCGCTCGCTCGTTGTTGTCGGTGTTGCTCTCCGGATCAAAAGTCTCGTGCGTGACCTTCAGGTTCATACCTTTGCCCAGTTCCCGGTTAACCTCAAACAGTGTCACAATTTGTTCTGTGTCGCCGCCAAATGCATTGATTAACGATTCGTCCTTGATCTGGTCCACCTCGGCGAGCACGGTAAAGCCGTAAAGATGGGCCCCGGCGAAAACGCCCCATATCCTGCGCGTCCCGGAAGTGGACTCGTTGACCAGTGCGCTGCCACCGATACGCCAGTTTCTTTCGACATATTCACCGCGTACGACATATTGAAACCTGTCGTCGTCGTTGTTTGTGGCACCAGTGCCGTTGCTCAGCACAACGTTAAACAGTGCCTTGTCAAAATCCAGTCCCAGCTCGACGCCATTGTCGCTGTTGTCGAAGGTAATTTGGGTCGCCTCGCGAATAAAGGCGCTGTCATCCTCAAGGCGGATGCCATAGGGCAGCATGATTTTTCCGGCTTTGAGGTAGTGGTTGCCGGATAATTTCGCCATGACAAACGCTTCGCGATTTAACGCCGCTCCCGGTGCGATCTGCTCATCGAGGTAAAATGAAAACCGGGAGCCCTTGGGTTGAAAGTGCAAATACACCTGGGCACTTTGGGTTTCAAATCCCTGCGTTGCATCGGCATTGTCCTCCTCGTGACGTTGGAAGTTCGCGCGCAGATTGGCGCCGACGCGGACGCTCTCAGTAAGGCTGCCGGAATCGAAACCCAGTGTGTCGCCGGGAAGTGCCGGCAGCACATGAGTGCCGTAATAGTTGCCGAAGGTGTTGCGTGCACCGCCGCCGATGGGGTTGACATGACAGGCGGAACACTTGTTGCCGGTCTTGAAGGCGAGATAAGGCTCCGCTTGCGCCGGCGTCAATGGTATTGCGAACAACAGCGCTGCAAACGCGGTTGCGGTCTTTTTAAAGGTCCAGGACATGGTGCTGCTCCCCCCCGTCAATATCATTGGCGTCACCGTCCAGAACACGTCCACGAAAGTCGAGAACGGTGCTGGTGAGTGGGCTGTTAAAGCGAATGTCGATAGCTTTGGCCGACGCATAAGGTTCGGTGTTCATTTCCAGGATTAGATCCTGGCCGGCAACGAGGTGCAGGTCATAGTCATCCGTGTTGGCGACCAGGGTGAAATCCTCGAAAACGAACTGCACTAGCACAGCGTTTTTACTCAGGCTCGCGGGATCGAGGGCGCGGCTGAAGTGCATGCCGAAAACTGCCTTGGTTTCGCCGGATTCGAATGCAGATGCGGTGACTGTGGTACTTGCGTCACCAGTGCCGGTGCGCGGCGCGCCGTTGGCGATCCAGTCGCGAATACGCTGGATGTCGGCGTCGGAAAGCGGGTCCTGGCCCAGCGGCATACGACTGCCGATAATCGAGGAGCGGCCCTCAATTTTGTGCACCAGGTAGCTGTTATCGGGATTGCCTGGATCGACCCGCAACAGGCTGGAGTCTTCACTGGAAGGTTGATCGACGAGAAAGTTATAGCTGTTCTCTTCACTGTCGAGACGCAGCCCCTGGGGCGCGCCACTGCCGACATGACACTGGGCACAAATAGGACCGAAGATATCGGTTTGCAACTCGGCCAGCGTGACGCCGTCGGCGGGTTCCTCAGCCGGGGGCTCCTCAACCGGAGGCTCCTCAGCGGGCGGAGGTTCTTCAACTGGAGGGTTCTCTTCATTGGGAGTTTCCTCCTCGTTGCTCGATTCCAGAGGAATGCCGTTTTCGTCCAGGCCTTCCCCGGAACCCGCATCACAGGCTGCCAACGCCAGCACCAGCAGCAGGAGATAGAGGGGTTTTACATTCATTGTGAATTCCTCAAAGCGCGGAAATCGATAAAGGGGCCGGGCAAAGCCCGGCCTTATGCTTCGTCAGGGAACCGCGACGTGCCAGGCGCCGTATTCGCCGGCGGTATCCCGCGGGCCGCTGTCGGACACGTAGAAGTACAGGGGCTCGCCCTTGTAGGCCCACTGGTAAACTTCGCTGTCGTCGTCGCTGGTGGTGCTGGGATCGTTGCGGCGGGTTACGGTAAAATCGCCGAAGTCCTGGGCATCGGCGGTTGCGAACAGTGGTGGCCAGATGTCGGCGCAGGTGCCGAAACAGGTGGAGACACCATCGGTATCATTGTCAAAGGTGTAGAGCGTGTAGTCCTGGTACGTATCGCTTGGCATACCGCTCTCATCGATAAGGTCGCCATGTGCGGTCAGTGCCGGAATCTCTTCGCCGTTAAGTGTTACCGTGGCCACGGCGACTGGAGCAAAGCGTGCCAGGTGCCAGACATCGCCCACGCCGTCGCCGGTCACATCGCCGGGCTCCACGTCGCCGACATAGGTGTACAGCGGCTCGCCGTTGACAGCCCACTGCATAACACCGGGGCTGCGTTCAACCAGGGAGAAAGGCGGGTTTGCCACGGCTCCCGGGTAGGCGATCAGGGCCGGCCAGGCAGCCAGGCAGTCACCGGAGCAGTTGCTGACACCGCTGTTGTCCGGATCAAAGGTGTACAGGGAGAAACCGTGCAGCGGGACCGGTGCCGGATCGACCGCATCGTCGTCGGTGCTCATCGCGAGACCGCTGACCGCCAGGGTCGACCCGAGTTGGGAATCGACAACCTGCGTATTCTGTGGCCGCGCCAGGTGCCAGACACCACCCACCCCATCGCCGAGGGTAGAGCCGGGGATGGTATCTTCGAAGTAGAAATAGAGCGGCATTCCCTGGTAGGCCCATTGCAGCGTGGTCTCGCCGTCGCTGCCAAGTTTCCGTTCAATCAGGCTGTAGGGTGCCGCGGCGACATCGCCCTCTTCGGCGAGCAGTGCCGGCCAGCGGTCCAGGCAGGAATCATTGCAGTTGGAGACACCGGGTGCATCGACGTCGAAGGTGTACAGGGCAAAGCCGAGACGGTCCTCCTGGACGGCACTGAATACCGTGTCACTGTCCATGTCGCTGACTCCGATTCGTCCGGAGGCCGCGAAATACACCCCCTTGCTTGCGTCATTCACCTGTGCGATTGGTTCGGCCAGGGCGGTATCCCAGACGCCGCCAACCCCTTCGCCGTTGACTTCACCCGCAGCGCTGTCTCCGGCGAAAAAGTACAGCGGCTTGCCACGCAGTGCCCATTGGCGATTGCCGTCGTCGCGGGTAATGATCGACAGCGGCGCTGTCGCCGTATCGCTGTCGGTGGCGATCAGCGGGGGCCAGTTATCGATGCAGGTTTCAGAGGTGCACACTGAGCTATCGAGCGGATCGTCGTCGAACGTGTAGAGGGTAAACCCACTCATATCGAGATTTTCCAGTGAAAGTTCGTCCGCGTCGTTGCGCAGTAGCGTCACCATCCCATCGACACTGAAGGTTGACCCCATGGTAGTCAGTGATTTTTCAAAGGTGGCCGACACGGGCTCGGCCGGATCGGGCTCGGTCGGATCGGGATCGGTCGGATCGGGATCGGTCGGATCGGGATCGGTCGGATCGGGCGTGGGCGTCGGTGTTGGTGTCGGCGTCGGTGTCGGCGTGTCGTCATTGCTCCCGCCTCCGCCACCGCCCCCACATGCCGAAAGCGCCAGCACGGCAGCCAGAGTCAGGATGTTGAAAATAGTGGAATGTTTCATGGCAGCCCCGGTTTTATTGTTGAACTCAACCAGGGGATACGACACAGCCTTTAAAAAAGTTGCAGTGGATTGTTGGTGTACACAGGCGGATATCGGATGATCGCGCACGGCCGGTGCCTTCTTGGGACCAACTGGAGTCTCGCACCCGGCTCTCCTCGTAGGATGGGCAAAGCGTAGCGTGCCCATCTTCTGGGCCTGATGGGCACGCTACGCTTTGCCCATCCTACAAAAGTCGCGCCGCCGATCCTTAACTTAGTGCCATTGGGTCATGCCTCTTCCCCCCAGGCGGGGAAGGGGTCCGGCAGGGTTTGCCAGTGCTCGCGTCCGGCCAGTAGTTCGCCGTCATTCAGCAAACAGTCGTCCAGTGCCTGGACGAACTGTTCCCGCTCGAGACCCTGGCCGATAAAGACCAGCTCCTGGCGCATATCGCCGAAGGGTTCCCGCCAGTTTTCTTGAATCGACGAGAGATATTCTTCGTCCTCGGGCCAGCGGTCCCGGGGCACGGCCTTCCAGAACATCCCGGCAAAGCCATAATGGGCGATGCCGCCGGCCTGGCTCCAATGCCCGGCAAAATCCGGCCGGCTGGCTAGCCAGAAATAGCCCTTGGAGCGGATCAGCTTGCCGTGGAAGTTGTCGCCGTGGAGAAAGTCGTAGAACTTTTGCGGGTGGAAAGGGCGACGTGCGGTGTAGGTAAAGCTGGCGATGCCGTATTCCTCGGTTTCCGGTATGTGCTCGCCGCGCATCTCCTTGAGCCAGCCCGGAGCCTGTTGGGCGCGCTCGAAACTGAACTTGCCGGTGCCTAGCACCTGGCTGATGTCCACCTGGCCGTTTCGGATGGGGACTATATCCGCCTCGGTATTGAGGATTTTCAGTACGGCTATCAGCCTCTGCAGGGTCGGCTCGTCCACCAGGTCGGTCTTGCTGACCAGAATAACATCGGCGAATTCGACCTGGTCCACCAGCAGGTCGGCGACACTGCGTTCGTCTTCCTCCCCCAGGTGTTCGCCGGTGTCCTGCAGGTATTTGGCTTCGTCGTAATCCCGGAGGAAATTCACCGCGTCCACCACCGTGACCATGGTGTCCAGGGTGGCGATATCCGACAGGCTGGTGCCGTCTTCATCGGCGAAGGTGAAGGTTTCTGCCACCGGCAGGGGTTCTGAAATACCGGTGGATTCGATCAGCAGATAATCGAAGCGGCCCTCGCCGGCCAGGCGGCGCACCTCCATCAACAGGTCTTCCCGCAGGGTGCAGCAGATACAACCGTTGCTCATCTCCACCAGTTTTTCCTCACTGCGATTGAGCTGTATGTCATTCTGCACCGCGGCGGCGTCTATATTGATCTCGCTCATATCATTGACGATCACCGCTACCCGGCGCCCGTCACGGTTATTGAGGATATGGCTCAGCACCGTGGTTTTGCCGGCGCCGAGAAAGCCGGACAATACGGTAACCGGCAGCTTGTGTTGTTCAGCGTTTGCCAAAATACCTTTCCTTTTCTTCGATTTTTGTTTTGATTTATGAGCAGTACCGGAACTATTCGTCCGGGACAAACACCATGGTGCCGTCCTCCAGCCGGTAGGTGGTGCCCGCCTTTACGCCGGTACCTTCGCCCATATCGCCGTTGGTTTCGTAGCGTTCCAGGGTTTCAATATCTTTCGGCACGATTTGCCCGCTGTTTTCCACGCTGGATTTTTCCAGGGCGGCGACGCTGCTGCGCGCCACTACGATCAACAACATGACGACGATCACCAGGAACACGTCGATAACGTTGACCACCGACAACATGGGATCGTCGTAATCTTCGCTATCCAGGAAACGCCTCATTGGCTCATCTCCTGTTCCAGTTGTTTCAGCGATCCCAACAGCCAGCGGCGGCGCACGGTCAGGACCCAGTAGGTTATGGAGGCGGTGATCAGGGCCAGGATGACCGCGGCAAAGGCCACCACCAATTGTTCGCCGACACTGGTCAGGTCACCGTCACCCAGGGCCAGCAGGGCGGGCCCGAGGGGAATCATCGTGGCCACCAGTCCCAGCATGGGGGCGGTGCGTGAGACGATGCGCAGGGGTTCCAGGTAACGGAGAATGACCAACTCCAGTTCTTCGCTGTCGGCGTCTTTTCTTTGCCGGTGATGCCGCCGCAGCGGGCAGGGCGCTTTTTGCCGGCGGCGCTGCAATGCCTCCAGGGCAAAGGCCCCAAGGCTGTAAAAGGCGTAACCGAAGAGACCGAGAATGATGAGCAGAATGGGCATCAGGAACAGCCGGCCCAGTTCGTACATGGTGATTTCCAGTGCGGTCATGCGGGTTCTCCAATATCAGAATGCGTGGACACTGCGTGGGTGCGGCGGTGCTGTCGCCAGGCGCCGGACAGGAACAGCAGGGCGAGCAGGGCAATAAAGCCGAACTGTTGCCAATCGGTTCCACCGGATGGTTGCGCACTGGGTGTCATGATCTGTCCGCGGATGGGCTGCGGCGCCGATGTGCCCGCGGCATCGGCAGGCGCTTCGCCGGTGAGGCCGAAGCCGGCCAGCGCCTCCGCGACAAACTGCTGGCGCCCGCTGCTCGGATCGCCTTCGCCGTGTTGTTCCGCCCACTGCCGGTATTGCTCCAGCAGGGCTTTGCGAGTGGCCTCGTCCGCCTGCCAGTGGCCGGTGCGAATGGCGTCGAGCATGCGCTCCATGATCCGGGTCAGCGCCTGGGGGTTTTGCGCTTCGAACCATTTCTCCAGGCCCAATTCGTAGGCGTCTTGTGCGTAGACCTCGAAAAAGCGCTGCCACTGGTCGTCCCGCACCATCTCCGGGGCCAGGGCCTGCCAGCCCCACAGATTCTCGATACTGTCCTGGAGCACTGTGGTGCCGGAATAACCTTCGTTCACCATGCTTTGCAGCCAGCGGGGATGATGGTAGCGGGTGCGGATTTCCCGGCTGAGGAATTGGTCGGCCCGCTCCAGCAGCCCCTGCCTTGGATCGCGAAGATTGCCGATATACAGTTCGGGCCTTTGCCCTCCCGCGACCTCAACGCCCAGAGAGAGGCCGCCCAGGTATTGAAACGGATCGTCTGAGGACAGCAGCCCATAGAGGTTGGAGCTGCGGGCGAAAACCGTGGCTTCGACCCCGGCCAACTGGCGCTCGAACAGATTGATGCCCGGCAGGGTCTCGCCCCAGTGATCCGGGTCGGGGCCGTAGGCGTGCTGGAGGCGGTCGAGGAAGATACGCCCCAGTCGTTCCTCATCGAGCTGTTCGCCATCGGCCCAGGCATCCACATCGGCCACGGCGTCGTCCAGGCCGATACCGTATTGACCGGGGGCGGCGGAGAAGGCGCGGGTGCGACTCAGCCGACGCACCGCGTCCGCCGACACGCCGGCCTCCTGCAGTTGCGTTTCAAGCTCCAGGGTCAGTGCGCGCACCGGGTTGTCCGCCTCCTCCTGCGCGGCGGCCAGGCTGGCCGCTTGCGCCAGCAGCCCGAGAGTATTTGCAAAAGCGTCCCGATAGAGACCGCTGGCCTGGAGCACGACATCGATGCGGGGCCGACCCAGTTGCTTCCGCGGAATCAGCTCGACGCCTTCCAGTCGTCCCCGTTCGTTCCATACGGGCTCGACCCCCAGTGCCGCCAGCACCTGGCCTTCGATAACACCGTGGTGGCGCATCACTTCCATGGCCCAAAGGGTGAACGCCAGTCGGCGGGGCGGGCGCCCGTGATCGGCGACGTGCTGGTCGATCAGGGTCTGCAGTAACTCTTTGCCGGCTTTATAAGCGGCGCGGGTGGGCACCCGGGACGGGTCGAAGCCGTAGAGGTTTCGCCCTGTGGGCAGGGAATCCGGGTTGCGGAGGGGGTCGCCGCCCACGGAGGGCGGGATGTATTTACCATCCAGCGCACGAATTATTGCGCGGGTCTCCCGCTGGTCTTGCAGCGCCCGTAAATACCCCCGACCGGTTTCCAGTTGTTTACGCAATGGGGCGGGAAGCGAGTCTGTCGGTGCATCCTCCAGCAAATGGCGCTGCAGTAATTTGTAGGGCTCGGATTCCGTCACCGCCGTGGCAAAATCGCCGACAAAGATTTCCGCCGGCCTGCCGGTGGTGAGATGGTAGAACTCGTCCCCGAGCATTTGCATGGTGGTGGACAGCAGGTGCTCATCTTTTCCGGCCCGGCCCAGTGTGTGTAAGCCAATGGGTTCACTCTGCTGGGCCATGGCGTGGATGTAGCGGTGCAGGGCGTGCAGGTACTCGGTGAAATCCTCCGGTACCTGTGCGAAGCCCAGGTCTGCATGAATGGACAGGGATTCGCTCAAGGCGACGATCTGCTCGCGGACGTTTTCCCGGGCGGCGCCGTCGTCCATGGACATCCAGTGGTGGGCCAGGTTGTGAAGGTCCACCAACTCGTGGTAGAGGGCTGCGGGGGCGAAGGGCGGTGTCTGGTGGGAGATGATTGTGGCCCGCATGCGCCGTTTCGCCAGGGTGGATTCGGCCAGGTTGTCGACGATGTAGGGGTAGATGTGGGGCAGTTCGCCCAGTACCGCGTGAGGGGCGTCGTCGTGGGCCAGGCCGCGCGCCTTGCCCGGTCCGAATTCCGCCGAACCGTGGGTGCCGAAATGAATCAGTGCATGGGCCTGATGGGCCCGGTGTAGCCAGGCGTAGCTGGCCAGGTAGTCGTGGCTGAAGGGGAGATCGGTATCGTGATAGGCATCCTGCCGCTCGGGATCATCCTTCAGCGCCCGCGACGGCTGCGGCAGCAGCGCGATATTGCCCAGCTTGAGGCGGGGGATGACGAAGTACTGTTTGCCGTCCCGCTCCACCAGCGTGGGCGCCCGCTCCGGGACGTCCCATTCGGCATCAATCTGCTGGCGAAAAGTTTCTCCCCGGGTGGCGAGCCAGGCTTTATAGTCGGCCAGGGGAAACAGTGTTGCCAGGTCGTCCGCCAGCAGTGCATCGCGATCCGCGTCGAGGTAATAGGCGCTGACCAATCGTTTGCCCGCTTCGGTGATGCTGTCCAGCGAGGGCGTCTCCAGTTGGTAGCCGGCCCGGGCCAAATCCTCGAAAGTGGCGAGCAGGCTGGCGGGCACGTTCAGGTTGGAAGCGGAAAAATTGCTGTCGCCCTGGGGGTAGTTGTAAATGTAGATCCCCAGCCGCTTATCCCGATTGGGCAGACGCTGCAGCGCAATTGTGTTGAGCGCCCGCCGCACCAGGATATCCAGCTCCGGCTGCACGGCGACGATTTGCCGGTCGCTGCGGCGCTCGGCGGCCACCACGGTGGCATCGGTGACGCCGGCCATTTCCGCCATGGTGAAATAGAAAGGGGTGCTGCCGCGGGGAAAACCCACCTGGTCCCGGCGCCAGTCGTTTTCGTCGCCGTCCCGGTAAATCAACCCCTGTAAAACCGGTACGCCGAGGCTGGCAAAATCCCCGGCCCGGCCTTCCGGATTAAGCGAAACGCGAAAAAATAAAAGCGCATCCACTAGCGGTTGGCCATCGGGCGCCAGCATGGCCGTCATGCGCCCCTCGCCCCGCACCGGCATGAAAAAGGGCAGGGGAACTGCGCCCGCCGCCTCCACGCTGGCGATGGCGGTGTCGATCCAGGCGGTCATCGTATCGCGCAGATAATTTTCGTGGATCGCAATACCGATTACCGGGCGTTCACTGAAATCGCCGTACCACTCCCGGTAGGCCGCGACGTCGGTAAATACCAGGCCTTCGTAATCCGGGTGGTAAAAGCCCTGCTCGGGATAGTGGATGGGATCGGGAGCCGGCTTGTCGTGCCGGCCCCATAGCGGGCCGGTCAGGTACTGGAACAGGGCTTCCATATTGGCCTTGCCGCCCTCCGACAGATAGCTGGCGATCGGGCGCGCCTTTTCGACCGGTATGCGCTCTGTTTCCAACTGGTCGCGGTGTATCACGACCAGAGGTGTGTTGCCGGCTTCCAGTTCCCTGCGCAGTGCCGTCAGCCGCTCACTGGGCGCCAAGTCGTGGCTGGGAGCAAAAATTACTGCCAGTCTGGCTTTGGTGGGCATGTCCCGGAGATCGTCGACATGGGCGGTCGATACCGCGACCCTTTGTGTCGCGCCGAGCTGCCGCAACGTGGCGAGCATGCCGGGCGTCACGGTTTCATTGGCCAGCAGCATCAGGTCTGTAGCGAATGGCGCTTGGCTAGGGGGCTGGGCGGCCCTGCTACCGATGGCTTTTTGCGGGCACGGGCTAGGCGCCCCCCCTAAATCCATCCCTGGAGGCTTGTCCGCGAGGTCCCTCTCGCAGACAGTCCCGCAAAAAGCCATCGGCATCAGGGCCTTCGCTTCACGGTCATTCGTTGACTTAATACTATCGTGATCTGTAGTTGTCTCGCCATCTGCCCAGGCAAGAGAAGCGATGCCCAGGCTGAGCACAAGGACCAGCAGCCGGAGGGGAGTTATTGCGATCATCGCTTAAAACTCCCAGTCCACGGCCAGGTAATAGTAGCGACCGCGAATTTCGTTGGTGTAATTTTCGTCGATGTCAGCCAGGCGCTGGCCGGTGATGTTGTCAATTCCTGTCCGGGCTCGCAGACTCTGGGTGACCTGTTGGCTCAGCCCCAGATGGAACAGGGTATAGTCCCGGGTCCACTCGCTGCCGCGCAGTTGCGCGCCGGTATATTCGCTGCGTAAATTCAACTCGCCGTCCTGCCAGGGTGAAACGATCACCGATAGATTCAGGCGTTCGCGCGGCCGTTTTTCAAGCGCTTCACCGGTCTGCTCGTTCTCGGTATCCAGGTAGGTGTAGTTAGCGTGGAGGCTGGCTGCGGGAGTGAGCTGTTGCCTGTAAGCCAGCTCCACTCCGCGAGTGGTCGCGGCATCCACATTGGTGTAGATACGCACCTCGTTTTCACCCGCCGGCGGATTGCCGGGTGGGCAATTTTCAATGCAGTGCAGATCGATCAGGTCGGTGATGTCATTGTGGAACAGGGTAATGGATGCCTGGGTCTGCTCGGTTTCGTGCTCGAGGGAGACGCTGAAACTTTCGCTGCGCTCCGGTTCCAGGTCGGGGTTGCCGAGGATACGCAGCGGAATGGTGGTGAAGGTGAAATCGTAGTCCGCCGCGGAGCGGCGCAGATCGGGGGCGGAAAAGCCACGTCCGTAATCCGCTTTGAGTCGGGTGTTGTCAGTAACGGCGTACACCACACCTGCCCGCGGACTGATTTCCCCGGAGTACTGGGTGTGGTCGTCGAAACGGCTGCCGAGGGTGAATATCAACCTTTCGTCGAGCGCGGTGCTGCGATTCTGCACCAGGATGCCCCGGTGTTCGACGGTATCGTCGTGCTCCCGCACGTCGTTGGTTTCACGCCAGAAATGCTCCTCGCGGTAATCGGCGCCCAGGGTGAAGGTCTGGCCGTCCGCCCATTGCCACGAACCGCTCAGGTCGACGATATCGTCCGTGTGCCTTTCATCTCTGTTCAGGTGGATGGACTCGCTTTTACTGTGCGAGCGGTAGACGTCGAGCCGGCTGCGCCAGTGATCGCCGGTATAGTCGTAACGGATTCCGGTGCTGTAGCGAAAAATATCCACTGCCCGGGTGGCGCGGACTCCCTGCCGCGCGCGTCGCTGGTCGTCGCTGCCGGTAAAAAACAGCTCCAGTTCATGGCCCTCCGCCGGATGATAAAACAGGCTGCCGAGGGTGTTGAGGGACTCCCGCCCCTCGATTTCGTCGACCCCGGCACGGCCCGGGTTGGGCACGCCATCCCGGTCTGTTGCGTCGACGCTCACCAGGGCGCCGACATTTCCGGTCAGGGGACCGGCGCTATAAAGCGACAGGCCCTGTTCCCTGGCCCCATTGCGGTTATCCACCAGCCCGGTGCGGCCCTGGACCCGTCCGGTCCAGGTCTCCGAGAGCGGGCGCAATATCGCATTGACCACTCCGCCCAGCGCGTCGGCGCCGTAGAGAGAGGAAGTGGGGCCGCGAACGACCTCCACCCGTTCGATGGCCGCTGTGGGAATCTGTGTCATGCGGAAATCACTGTGACCCTGCAAAACGTCCGTGTTGTTGATCCGGCGGCCGTTGATCAGAATCAGGGTCTGGGAGGGCTCAAAGCCGCGGATGCGAATCTGGCTGCGGCCGTCCATTTCATTGTCCAGCGCGATACCCGGTACGTCCTGGATCATTTCCGCGAGGGTGTTCGCCATTTTGCGCTCGATGTCGCTCCGGCTTACCTCGGAGTAGCCGGTGGGGGCGTTCTTTGTCTGAATCTCCGTTCGGGTAGCGGTAACCACCACATTTTCCATGCGATTGGAGGTGTCCTGGACGCTGGCCGATGCCGGCGGTGCCGCATGGAGGGTGGCCAGTATGCCTGCCAGCAACACCTGTTTTTGACTGTCGTTCATAGACTCCGCTCCGGGCCTGGGCTAAAAAAGAGATGATATAACGTATCAATATGGCGTATCAATATGCGAATCAAACAGCCTCGCTGCGCGAGGCGGGGTCAATCCACAGGTTGGAGGTGCTCAGTGGGGTGGGTGGGGTGGAGGATCAGACAAATGGTGGCGGAAGCTAAAGGGGCTTTCTCAACATTTCAATATGTGGAATCCCGTCCTCCTCGTAGGGCTCGGAAACCTTTTCAAATCCAAACTCGCTATAGAAGCGCTGCAGGTGCTGCTGTGCGGAGATGCGAATCGGCCTGTCGGGATACTCCCGCCCGGTACATTCGATTGCCCGCCGCATCAATTCCCTGCCCAGGCCGGTCCCCCGGTGGGAAGCCCGGGTGAGCACCCGGCCGATCGAGGGTTCGGGGTATTTTTTTTCGGGGAAGACCACCCGCAGGTAGGCGGCCAGCTCCTGTCCCTGCGGAGCTGAACACCAGCCCATCAGGTGCCAGGAATACTGGTCGAGACAGTCCGCGTCCTGATAGGCACAATCCTGTTCCACGGTAAAGACTTCCTGCCGCGCCCTGAGGATCTGGTAGAGCTGTTGGAGGGAAAGCTGCTCAAAAGACCGCCACTGCCAGTGAATCATTGTCGACTGAATTCTCCGTTTTTCAGGTAGTGGATGACCTGGGCGATCACTTTTTTGTTTTTCATCATGAATACGTGGGTCACCGGCATTTCCAGGTGGTCGTTCATGCCTTCGAGTTTGGTGCTCTCCACCGAGACCTTGCCGTCATCGATATCGGGAACCATTTGCGAGAGGATCAAATTGATACTGCGGGTGCCGGCGATAATGCCCACATCGAACTCCGCGGCGCCGAGTTTGTTGGGCACACTGAAGGCGCCGGTGCCCAGCTGCAGGCCGGCATCGCCGAGGATAAAGTGGAAGCCGGGGAAATTGCCCAGATTGTCCACCACCTCGCTGCCCTTATTGGGTGGGCCCAGCATCACTACCCGGTTCAGGTTTTCGATCTGCACCTGGCTCAGGTATTGCCGCACCAGGATGCCGCCCAGGGAATGGGTGACGAAATTTACCTGGTCGTGGTCCCGGCACTGGTCCAGCGCCGGCGCTATCGCCGGGCCGGCCAGTTCCTCGATCGGGTGATCGGTGGAGGGGTAGCTCACATTCACGGTGGTAAAGCCCACCGCTGCGATGGCTTTTTCCATTTTTTCCATGGAGCCGCTGGATTTTCCCAGGCCGTGCAACAAAATCACGCAGGAAGTCTGGGCATTGGCGGCGAGGGGCAGGGATAGAAGGGATAATAGTAGGGCCAGAAAAATATTTTTCATCTTTCGGTTTCTCTGTCAGTTTTTTTATTGTTTTCCAGTGCGGCGACAAATTTTTGCGGGTCGTCCGGCGTGACTACGAGTGTACGCCCGGGAAATTTTAGCACCACGGCCCTCGCCTGGTCAGTGGCGAAAGCCCGGTAGCGGCCCAGCCTGGAATTGCGATAGAGCCCGGCAAAACAGAAGAGGCCGCCATTGCCGAAAACCCGGATGGAGCCATCCATGGCCTTCGGGTCCGCGCCCACTTCTTGCAGGCCCTGCAGGGAAATCCGTGTTTTCCAGCCGGGACGGCAGATCAGTAGTGCATTGCTGTCGATAACGTACCCGCGAATGGCAAAGAAGGCGCAGGCGGCCAGTATAGCCAGTGGCAGCAATACCATGCCCGACCGCCAGGCCATTTCGGCTTGCGGTGTTCTGGCGAGAATCACCAATGGAATACCCAGCAACAGCGCCGAGGACAGCGCGGTTATCCATTTGAGCTGGCGGCTCCAGGGGGCTTCGAATATTCCATTATTCATCTAGTAGAAGTTCCGGATTGCGTTGAAGGTGAGTCCGAACAGCATCAGGGTGGACAGCATGAAAATCGCAAAACGTACTTCGATATTGTTCACCAGTACCTGCACCAGGCTGTGTATTACGCGCAGGCCGACGTAGCTCCAGGCCAGAACCAGGTTGGCCCCGCTGCCTTCGTCCATCAACGCCAGCGACAGCGCGACGGCATAGAAGAGGGTGGGCTGCTCCATCAGGTGGTTGTAGTTGTCCGCCTTCCAGCGAACCCGTGCGGGTAGGGTGTTCATCTGTTCGCCGCGGGGGGCCTCGGGGTCCAGTTTTATTTGGGCTTTTGCGATGGCGGGCAGGCGGGTGACGTACATCCAGAGCCATATCACCAGGGACCAGGCGACCAGGGCAATGACCGGGGCGAGGATAGGGCTGGGCATTCCATCTCCTTGTGGATTTATTCCATGGATATTTTGCAAAGCTGAATTTTATGATGGAGGAGATGGCTTTGGAACAAGCTGATGGCTATCAGCCGGCGCTCGAGCCCAATGCTGTAACGGTCGTGATGCGAAGACCCCGATGCCGGGAAAGCGTTGACGGGCGGCCAAGGGCCGCCCCGGGTCATTCAGCCCGCCGGATTTTAAGCTTGCCGATGGGCCTGCGCTGGCCGGTTTGCTCCCCGCCCGCGCTGCTGGCGCTGGTGTTTGCGTCGCTATAGTAGCTGGCGATCAGGCTGAGGTTTTCCAGGTCCCGGTCGACGGTGACGCTGTCCTCCTGGCCGCTGGCGGGGTAGTAGCCGCAGGCCTCTCCCGGATCGCAAATGGTGCCGTTGGCATTGAGGTCGGAGCCGGCGGCGATGGTGTAGTTGCCGGGCTCCACGCCGGTGAACTCGAAGGTGTATTCTCCGTTGTCGGTGGACTTGGCCAGTTGGCGGACGGTCTCGTAGTCGGATATGCCGTCGCCGTCCTCGTCGCTGGCTTTGAGCAGCAGGATATACAAGTATCCGGCGTAGTTGCCGCTGGTGGTGCTGCCCACCTGCAGGTTCACCGGCAGGTGGTAGTTCTCCGTGCCGTTCATGGGAAAAACCACTTCGCTGTTGTAGATGCCGTCGGTCAGCCCGGTGCGGTCGACGGTGACCCGGTAGGTGCCGAACCCGGTGGCGGTATCTACAACCATCGGTTCCACCGAACTGATCCAGCCAGCGCCCGGCTGGGGACTGCTGGATACGGCGGCGCCGTCGGCACCGATATTGCGGATCTCCACTTCGAGAGCGGTGAGGGTGGCGGAGAAGTTCAGGGTTTCCGGATCGGCGGTGATCACCGGTTCAGCGGGTTCCTGTCCCGCTGCCTGCACCGCCTTGTAGGCGTCCAGCAGGCCGTAACCGTAGACCGGATCGCGCCCGGTTTCGCCCAGATCGGTGGTTAGCTGGCCACTGGCCAGGAGGGCGTCGATGTCGTCCGGGGTCAGCTGGGGATTGACGGCCTTCATCAGCGCGAAGACGCCGCTGGCGTGGGGGCTGGCCATGGAGGTGCCCTGCAGCGAGGCGTAGCTGGGAGAGAGTTCGTTGCCCCCTTTCGTTTCGTTTACGTAGGTGCTGAGGACGCCGTCGCTGAAGCCGTCGACGTTGGCATCCGCGGACATGTCGCCGCCGGGGGCGGCCAGGTCCACCCAGTTGCCGAAGTTGGAGTAGGGGGCCTGTTCGTTGTTGAAGTCGGTGGCGCTGACGGCGATCACGCCTTCCATGGCCGCCGGATAGGTGGGTGTGTCGCTGCTGTCGTTGCCGGCCGCGGCCACCAGCACAACACCTTGCGCGCGGGCCTCGCTGAGGGCGTCCTGCAGGGTCTGGGAGAATTCGGAGCCACCGAAGCTCATATTGATCACGCCGGCCTTTTGCGCGGGTATCGCCCCCGAGTCGTTGGCGAGCCCCGCGGCGTAGCGCACCGCCTGGGCCACGTCGTAGGTGCTGCCGCCGGAAATTCCCAGGACCCGCAGCGGCATCACCAGGCTCTGCCAGCCGGCGCCACTGACACCGCTGGTGTTGTCGGTGAATGCACCGACGGTGCCGGCCACATGGGTGCCGTGCCAGGAGCTGCGGTTTTGCAGGGCCTGGTCGCCTGGGTCTTCCGGATCGTCGTCGATGCCGTCGCCGTCGCCGGCGCTCTCCGGGTCGCTGATAAAGTCGTAACCGGGGGTCAGTTTGCCCCCGAAGTCCGGGTGCGCTTTGTAGATGCCGGTATCGAGTACGGCGACCACGGTGTCGGCGCTGCCGGTGGTGATATCCCAGGCCTCGGGCAGGTGAACATTCCGGTAGTGCCACTGGCGCAGGTAGAGCGGATCGCTGGGGGCCCGCAGGCTGTAGTAGCGGTAGTTGGGTTCCACATAGTCCACCGCCGGGTCCGCCTGGAGTTGCTTGAGTTCCATCAGCGTGCGCAGTTTGGCCAGGGTGTGGGCATTCGCCTGCGGGTGTGATTTCTGTACCGGGTGCAGCCGCGGTGGGCTTGAGTCGGCGAAATCCGCCAGCCGGTAGCGGCGCAGCCGGCTGCCCCGGGCCGGGCTACCGGTCGGTTGCAGTCGCCGGTTGTTGAGGGCGGCGACGGTGGGGGCCTGTTTCCACTTCACGATCAGCTCGCCGGGTGCGAAGTCGTCGCCCACCGAGGGTGAGGCCGGCAGGATGCGGTCGTCGCTGCTGTCGATCTTCAGGGTGTAGGCGCTGATACCCGCTACGGCGCGCACCTCTAACAGATAGTCGCCGCTCGCCGGGACCCGGATGGACTCACTGTCGCTGATACCGCCGGTGCTGGATTGCACCGGGGTGTCGGGGGCATCCGACTGGTAAAGGTAGAGATCCAGGTCGTTCTGCAGCGGAGACAGGGGCTGAAAGTCGTGAATGGTGAGGCGGATACTCTGGTCGGCGGACAGGGACAGGCTGAACCAGTCCTCGCTGTCGCCCTCGGCCTGGAAGCGGTGCTCCGCCTGGCCGCTGCCCTCGGCGCTGGCGAACCCGCCCAGCACCACCGGGTTGCCCAGCAACTGGGCCTCGGAGGGTTGGTTGTTGGGGACGATCGGCGCCTGTGGGTCGTTGCTGTCGGAATCGGTGTCGCTGAAGCGTTCGGCCGTTACGGTGCCGGCTATCCGGTGGTTGGTGGTGCCGGTGTCATCGCTGCCGGTGTCGTCGCCAGGGTCTGTGGGCTGGTCGCCGCCGTCGTCACTGCCGCTGTCGTCTCCCTGTTCGTTGGGAGGGGGGCTGTTATCGCTGCCTCCCCCGCCGCCGCCACAGGAGGTCAGGGACAGCAACAGCAGGGTGCACAGCAAAAAGCGGGCGAGAGACTTCATAGACGGTCACGGTTCTGGTGTTTGTTGTATGCCGGTCCAGTCTGGACCAACACCGGCCAATAATCCCAAAACCGCTTCACACTCTCAAGGTTGGCAGGGGAATGCCCGGCTACCACATCAGGTCGTCGGGGATCTGGTAGTCGGCGTAGGGATCGTCTTCCCCGGCCGGTGCGCTGTCCGCCGGCGGCTGGACCACGGCGGCGGGGTTGCGCTCGGCAATCTTGTCGGCGATCACCCGCGGCACCAGCTCGAACTGATCGTCCAGCCCGACGATCACCAGTCGCCCCGCTACCAGGTGTTCCTGTACGGCTGCGGTTACGTAGAGGGTTTTGATCTTCTTTTCAAAGGTAAAGTTGTAGGCGATATCGCCGTTGCCCTTGGGCTGCCTGTTGTTGGCGACCATCTGCTTGATCTGTGCGGCGATGGCTCTCTGTTGCGCCGCGGCCTCGCGTTCGGCGTTCAGCGCGCGGTCGCGGGCCACCTTTTCGGCTCGGGCCCGCTCCGCGGCCGCCTTGGTTTCATCGACGACCGGCTGGGCGGATTTCTTCGCCACCTTGTCCTGTTTGCGCTTTTCCTTGCTGACCTGCTTGGCCTTCTTCTTGTCGACAAGGCCGGCTTTCAGTAGTTGGTCTTGCAGTGAGGCCATGGTGTCTTACCTGTGCATTCGGTTGTGGGGCCGCTGGCCTGCGGCGGTGGAATTCGTGGGAAGAGCCGGAGGCCGCCCGGGAGTGGGATTCTAACCGATGCCGTCGCCCGGTTGGTACCGGGGGAGTCCCGAGTCGTCCCCAGGGTGCTTTACCGGCCCGTCTTGCCCCTGCCGCCGCGCCGCTCGACTATCAGCGATACCACCACCCCTGAAGCCAGAATGGCCAGCACTATCACCAGCAGGTACAGGTTAAAACGCTCCCCGATCGCGTGTTTCAGCCATTCGGCCAGCAGCATCTTGGTGCCGACCACCATCAATACCAGGGCCAGGGCGGCCTTGAGGTAGTGAAACCTGGCCACCATCCCGGCCAGGGCGAAATACAACGAGCGGAGGCCGAGGATCGCGAATACATTGCTGGTAAAAACCAGGAAGGGGTCGGCGGTGATCGCGAAGATGGCCGGGATGGAGTCTACGGCGAAGATCACGTCGCTCGTCTCCACCACGATCAGGGCCAGCGCCAGTGGCGTCAGCAACAGGCTCCCCGGGCGGGCCCCGGAGACAACCGGATCCGGCTCCGCGGTCTCGCCGGGCATTTCGTTCTCGCGGGACGCCGCCGATCCGGCGCGCAGGATGAAGTGCTGGCCGTGGAACCGGTCGGTAATCGGAAGCAGGCGCCGCGCCAGGCGCACCACTGGGTTCCTGCCCGGGTCCGCGGGTCCGGACTTGAGGAACAACATCCTGAGCCCGGTCAAAATCAGGAAGATGGCGAACAGGTACAAAATCCAGTGGAATTCCTCGATCAGCCTGGCTCCGACCGCGATCATCACTCCGCGCAGCACCAGGGCGCCAAGGATGCCCCAGAAGAGCACCCGGTGCTGGTAGCGCCGCGGTACCGCAAAGTAGTCGAAGATCACCGCGATCACGAAAATGTTGTCCACGCTGAGCGACTTTTCCACCACATAGCCCAATAGGTATTTCTCGGTGGCCCTGGCGCCGTTGTTCAGCAGCCCGTCGACGGCATCCGGTTCGATGCCCAGGCCGAGCAGCTTGTTCTCGTAGGCAAAGTAGATGAATACGGAAAAAGCCAACCCCATGGCGATCCACACTGAGGACCATATGGCCGCCTCCCGCAGGCCGATCACATGGGCCTCGCGGTGGAATATCCCCAGGTCCAGTGCCAGCATCAGCAGCACAAAGCCGATAAATGCTATCCAGATCCAGATCATGACGGGTGCGGCGCCTCTGTCGCCTCGGGTCCCAGCCCGTATATAGACGAGATTACGTTGGGGCGAAAAATCGGAGTGAGCCGGCCCAGCCACACTTAAATAGCGTCCTGGTTACTCCTTTCGGAATATTGTTCTGAATACTGCAGTCTTGCGCTTCACGACCGTCTCTCCGCGATTGTAGCTGGTGAAAATGTGCTCTCCCGGCGGCCGGCTTGTGTTGTTATACTCCGCGCCCTTCCGATGGCAGCCAAATTTTTGTGGGGAAATCCATGTCCGATTCACTGTGCGATATAGGCTTTATCGGCGCGGGAGTGATGGGCAAGAACCTGATCATGAACCTGGCGGATAACGGCTACAAAGTCTGTGCCTTCGACCTGGACCACAACCGGCTCGATGCGCTGCTGGAGCAGGATGCCCGGGAGCGCGGCGAGCGGCCGCCGCGGGTGGAGGCCTGCAGTTCCTACACCGAACTGCTGGGCCGTATCAAATCCCCGCACCTGGTGATTCTCTCCGTGCCGGCTGGCGCGCCGGTGGACGACGTGTGCCACAAGCTCTTGGACGCCGGCCTGAAGGCCGACGACATCGTGGTGGACACCGGCAACAGCCTGTGGACCGATTCGGTGGAGCGCTGTGAGCGCTTCAAGGGCCGGCTGATTTTCTTTACCACCGCCGTCTCCGGTGGAGATGTCGGCGCGCGCTTCGGCGCCTCGCTGATGCCCAGTGGCGACCGCTACGCCTGGACCCGTATCGAGCCGGTGTTGAACGCCATCGCCGCCAAGGTGGATCCGGACAGCGGACGGCCCATCGAGCGCCGCGAGCCCGGCAGGCCGGTCTCCGGCGGCGAGCCCTGCGCGGCCTATATCGGCCCCATAGGCTCCGGCCACTACGTGAAGATGGTGCACAACGGTATCGAGTACGCCGATATGCAGCTGATCTGCGAGGCCTACCACATGATGCGCAGCGCCCTGGAAATGACCCCGGCGGAGATCGCGAAAGTATTCCGCGAATGGAACCTGGGACCGCTGAACAGCTACCTGATCGATATCAGCGCCGAGGTACTGGCGACCGTGGATGCGGATACCAAGCAGCCGCTGGTGGATGTCATCCTAGATCGCGCTGGCCAGAAGGGCACCGGACTGTGGACCGCGCTGAGCAGCCTGGAAGTGGGCTGTCCCGCGCCGAGCATCGCCGAAGCGGTCTACGCGCGCTCGCTGTCCACGCGCAAGGTGCTGCGCACGCGGGCGGCGAAGAAACTGCTGGGTCCGGATGTGGCCCCGGTGGAACCAGCGCGCCGGGCCGAGGTGATCGAGCAGCTGCACGACGCCCTGTACTGCGCCAAAATCTGCGTCTACGCCCAGGGCTTCGACCTGATGAAACTGGCCGCGCGGGAGCAGGGCTGGCAGCTGAACTTCGCCGAGATCGCCCGCATCTGGCGCGCCGGTTGCATTATTCGCGCGGTTTTCCTGCAATCCATCAGCGATGCCTACGAGCGGGACCTGAAGCTGTCCAACCTGCTGCTGGATGATTTCTTTGCCGGGCAGATCGCCCTCAACCAGCACAACTGGCGCCGCGCGGTAGCGGATGCCAGCCTGTTCGGCATCCCGGTGCCGGCCCTGTCCTCGGCACTCAGCTACTACGACGCCTTCCGCATGGAATCCCTGCCGGCAAACCTGCTGCAGGGGCAGCGCGACTTTTTCGGCGCGCACACCTTTTCCCGCGTGGACCGCCCGGAGGAGGAAAAGTATCACGTACAGTGGAGTGAGCCGGGGCGGCCGGTGGTGGAAGTCTGATCAGCCTTGTAGGCCCACGTGGCGGCGGTCAAAAACAGCGCTGATACCGGCGCGCAGATCAGGTTGATCCGCGGATCGTCTTTGCCGGCACGCCACCCACGATCAGCCCTGGCGCTATGTCTCCGGTGACCACCGCTCCCGAGCCGATGATCACATCGTTGCCAATGGTGACGCCCGGATTGATGATCGCACCGGCACCGATCCAGACATTGTTGCCGATAGTCACCGGTTGCCCGAATTCCAGGCCGCTGCGACGGGTTTGGGCATCGGTTGGATGTGTGGCGGTGAGGATGCTGACCCTGGGCCCGCAGAGGCAGTTGTCGCCGATACGCACCTCGCAGACATCGAGGATGATCAGGTCAAAATTGGCGAAGAAGTTTTCACCCAGGTGAATATTGTATCCGTAGTCGCAGCGCAACAGAGGTTCGATGGTGCAGTTGTCCGGCTTGGTGCCCAATAAACGGGCCAGTATACGGCTACGGCTGTCCGGGTCCCCGGTATCGTACTGGTTGTATTCGCGACACAGCTGGCGTGCAGCCAGCCGCTCCTGCGCAAGCGTGCTGTCGGAGGCGTCGTAGAGGTCGCCACGCAGCATCTTTTCTTTTTCGGAATCGTTCATATTGGCGGTCGTTGTTCCCGTTCCTTATCACGCTGGGGCGCTGCGTCAGAAAACCACTTCTTCGACCTCGGCCGCAGTCCGTTCCGAATCTGCGCGGGAGGCTTTAGCTACAATCTCCTCGACACTTGCCGACTCTGTATTGACACCGCCAAACGCAGCCAGCAGATCGGTGAGCAGCGCGGAGATTTCCAGGGTCATCACCGAGAATTCGATATCGAAGCGCTGGGCCGCATCGCCGGCGTCGATATTGTCCGCTTTCTCCATCACCTCGTCGCCAAACTTCAGGCGTTTGATCGACAATTGGTCGTCGATCACAAACTCGACGCTCTCTTTCCACACCAGCCCCAGCTTGTGCACCTGCAGGCCGGCCACCAGGTGGTTGTGGATCTCCTCTGCGCACAGGTCCTGGTTCTTGCAGCGGATCACACTGCCGCTGTCCTGCGGATCGCGCAGTTCGCACTCATGGCCGAACTCGAACCGGGCCGGCGCTTCCGGGGCGGTGAGCCAGTGGGTCATGGTCTGCTGGGGGATATTCTTCGCCGTCAGCGGCACCACCGAAAGGCTGCTGATCGCCTCGCGCAGGTTTTCCAGCAGTTCCTCCGCCGCCTTGGCTGAGGAGGCGTTGACCACCACCCAGCCCTCTTTCGGGGCGATATAGGCGTACTGCAGGTGGGAGCGAGCGAAAGCCTTGGGGCGCATCTCCAGCAGCACCTCGTCCTTCAGGTTCTGCCGCTCCTTGCGGCCGACGTTGCGGGCCTCCTTATCGGCGATGGCCTGGGCCCGTTCCTCCACCATCTCGTTCACCACTGCGGCCGGAATCACCTTCTCCTGCTTTTTGGCACAGATCATCAAATAGCCATTGGCACTGTGCGCCAGCTGGCTGCCGTGGCGGCCGAGCGGTGACACCCAGCCGTAGCGGGCCATATCCTGGCTGCCGCAGGGCACAAAGGCGCCGGGCTCCAGTAATTCGTGCAATTTTTCGGCAGTGAGGGCAAATTCTTTGGTGAGGCGGTAGACGCGAAGATTCTTAAACCACATACATCAGGCCATCTGTTCTGTATTTGTCGGGAACGGCAATTATGCGGATTGGGATCGGCAAGGGCCAGGGACTGTGTCGAAAAAATAGGGGAAAAGCCCGGACTGGCGGTCATCGATTAAAGAATAACCGCCGAGCTGGTGTGCACAGGCCTTAAGTTTTCGTGGCCAAAAATTGTATCTTCGCCTGCTCTTTCAACTTGGACAGGAAGCGGTTGAAGGCCTCTATTTCATCGGGTTCGATATAGCGGCCCGGTATTTTAAGTACCGATTTAACGGTCAGTCCGCTGGGGTTTTTACTGGTGATACGGCGCTCCAGAGTGCCGTACTCGTGTTTCAGGGCGAGTGTTTGGCCGGGGAAGGAGAGCTTCCAGATATCCTCCAAGTCGAACCGATACTGCGATTCAACGTTCAGACCGGGGAAGTCGTATCCGTAGTGGACATTTTTTACTTCCAGGCTGGAGATTTCGTTCCTGAGCCAGGAATCGTACTCCACATAGAAGACATCGTCAGTGGGGTCCAGGAAGGGCTCGTAATTTGTCTCGGATTTGAGTGTCAGCGATGGCTGTATGCGGTCGATGCCTGAGAATTCAAACTTCGGTCGTACAGTATCATTGACTACCTGTTGGTACTCCTGCTCGGCCCACTGCTGTTTTTCCACTTTCGACTTGACCTCCAGGATGCTGCGCATGGAGCCGGCGTATTCACCGATATATTCGCGGGAATTCCGCTCTGTCTGGCCTCCACGTTTGTCAAAGCGGATTTCGGTGTTGGATACCAGGCGCCAGCGGAAGGGATTCTCAGTGATGTGGGAGGGCGCGGTGGAGTTCGCCAGGGAAAGAGCCGCGCTACCCTGTATCCAGCCGGAAACGCTCCGCCAATCGGTAGTGGTATCCGTGGCATCAATGCAGAACGGCTTGTCTTCCGAGTCGTTGCACACGATGACATGATTGAAGTAAGCCAGTGACGGGATCGTCAACTGGCCAGTTCTTTTTCGATCGGTCGCCACCAGAACCGGAACGGGGTTCAGGCCCAGTTTTTTTAACAGTGCGGTCAGGAGCGCCGATTTGTCCTTGCAATCTCCGTAGCGGTTTTTCGCTGTGTCTTCGATATTATGTGGGGTAAGTGCGTGCCCCTGCTCGGACATCGAATTGTAGCGTATATCCCGGGACACAAAGTCGTGAATCGCCGATATCTTGTCATCCAGCGCAGGCTTGTCGCCGGTCAGCCGGGAGAAGAGAGCATCAATACCGCTCGCGTGAGCCATAGCGGTGTTAAACTTTGACTGCATAAAGGCGGCGATATCTGTCCATGAATTTTTCCCCTCGGTGATTGTCAACTGATTGATTACATCCCTCCAGTATACGGAGGGATCAGACTTCAAAGCGGGGATCAATTCGGCGGAACAGGAGAAGCCGGAAACCGAGTTTGAGCAATCCAGGACATCTCCATCGTAGTGATGGTTCAAGTGTACCGCCGGGTCGTGGGTTACCACGATCTCGTAGTTACGATACTCAAAAGAGCTGTGGGGATAAATGATCCTGGACCAGAAGGCTTCCAGTTTGGACTTGTCCAGCTCGATCTCGTATTCGAGGATGGTGACACCTCCCCGCTCCACGCCCGGAATGGCGAGGACTGCCTGTTTGACATCCGAGAAGGTGTTGTACCTGTCGGGATCTATGATACGGATTGTCTGGGGATCGAATTGCCTGGTTTCTCCGCGGCCGGATACGGACAGTGCAGAGTGCAGGGTGAGCTGCTCGCTCACCTGGTTGAAGGCGATGATCTCGTTGCCACTGTCCTGGACATCGCTGGCATTGGGGTAATACCAGAGTGATTGTATCCGCTGGGTCACCCTGTCCACGCCGACATGGATCCTGTGGCGATAGCGGATTTGTGTGAGTGCTTCGGGTAAGGCAGGGTCCACGAGAAAAGCTTTGGAGAAGTCCACCAGTTCGTGGTTTGTATCACCGCTCCAGCGGACGCCGGGCTCGAACTTAAGGTTGTCAGCCAGCACGGAGCTTGCCTGGGCTAGCAGCAGCAGGAAGATGCCGAGGTTTTTCATCGCGCGCCGAATCCTTTTTCCATTGCCAGGAAAGTTTCCAGATTGTTCCTGTAAGTCATTTCAGTAGCCGAAAAGTTGCCGTACAACTCGTAAAGCCCGTTTTTGGTCTCTATCGTTTTGCTGATGACGATGTTGGGGTCGCCGAAGTATTTTCCTTTGCACTGAATGCGCGAGCTGATGTTCAGGCTATTGTCGAGGAAAGTTCTCTCTGCGGTGCAGTCGGCATCGCCGATTTCCGAAATGGCTTCTTTGGTTCTGAAACTGGTGATGTCGTCCACGCTGGACCCGGGGCCATGGTAAAAGACAACGTAATACATATCGACCAGGGGGCCCTCCAGCTCGATAACGGCAGTACCATCCGAATGGGAACCCACATCCACCAGAGACCAGCCGTCTTCGGGCACGGAAATTGAGAATGGGTAGTCCTGGTGGTGGAAGATCTGGCCACTGTCCAGTTCCTCGATGACATCACCACCAAACAGCTCGGAATAGAATAGAACCAATGCCATGAGCGCGGTGGCTATTGGAAATAGAACAATCGTCGTTACCCACTCTGTAGCGCTGAAGCCATTTTCCTTGCCATCGAAGCTGGCCCTGCCTTTGTAACAACGGCGAATGCGGTTGACCCTGTTGTGGAATACGGCAAACAGAATACAGGCTACCGCCAATGCCGCAGGTATCAGCCAGTCCGGAACAGCAAATTTTTCCGAAATATTGAAAACCAAGGTCGTGGCACACATGACGATCACCCAGAGAGGGCTCCAGTCACCCCAAGTATCCGGAACAGAATTTTCCGACTCAACCTGTTCGATCAACCTCAGCAGCTTGGGGAAGGCGAAGATCTGTGCAAGCAGGACAAAGGGAACAAAAATCCAAAGCCACGGGGACAGCGGTTTTCCGGTGATTGTCCTGAGTTCCCTCGCCAATCGAAACAGGTATACCGAGAAGTAGAGCCCCAGGGTGGATAAAAACAGGAAAACCTCCCAGCGGACGGACCTGGGGGCTCGCAGGTGCAATTCGGGAGGGGCCAAGATATCTGTTTCCCCTGGGGGGCTGGTAATTCCCTGTATGGCCTGTATGGAAAGCTGTTCGGCTTCTGAACTCATGGCGTTCCCGGTTTGTTGTTGTGGTTTTGAGTTTCCCAGCCGATTATGGCAAAAATGCCGACAGATCTACACCTGAGCTCGAAAGGTGCCCGTGGTTAAATTTTGTTCAGGGTGTCGCTGGTGCGGGACTGAGAATCAATGCGGGCAGGTAACCCTACGTGTATGGTTTGTTGCGCTCCATATCGTCGCTGGCGACCACAGTCTCGAAGTAGGAGGCCAGGTTATGGGTGCAGGTTGTCAGTGTAGAAAGAGAGTCGGCTTTTCCCGGGGTTGACCGTGTGATCAGGCCAATTGCGGCGGCGTTTCTTTATTTATGAATTTGCCGGTTTCTGTCGCCGCGACATCTTCCAGCAGTATGTTGACCGCCTCCTGGTTGTCGAAGTACCTGGCGTGTACCCGTGCAGCCAGCTTGTCGGGGAAAGTTCCGTAAGAGCCAATAGTGGCTTCCCGGCAAAGTGGGGACTCCGGAATATCGGCGCCGCTGGCGAACCAGTCTGAGTGGGACTTGATATCCACCCACTCCACCAGGTCGCCGCGCTGGGACAGCGTGGCGACCTCGTCCTTCAGCCAGGGAGCCTGCTTGCCCAATATCTCCAGCAGCGAACCCATGGTTAACATCCTCACCGGTACGCCGACGGGCGGCAGATCGGCGAAGAGATCCACGGCAACCACGGAACCGAAACTGTGCCCCACGACGGTCAGCGAGGAGTACTCCGATGGGTCCAGCCGTGCCTGCAGTTGTTCCCGCACGCGCTTAACTATCTCAAAGCGCACTGCCGGCTGGCCCGGTTCAGCGGGTTCGTTGGTGATGTAGCGCTTGGAAAAATCCGAGATGTCCACAAGCAGGGAAATGGGAATAAGCACAGAAAGCGCACTGGCCAGTACCCACACCTGCCAGCCGCCAGCGGTATGGTCCTTCAGGAATGTAACCAGCGGGCTCCAGGGGCTGCCCGCCTCCACGTTCAACGCCTCGATAAACAGTACAATAGTACTCAAGTACCAGACGGTAAACGCGAGCACAGACAGGGTGAGGCCAAACGTCAGGTATTTGCGTCGGAAAATGCCTTTAAATATGCGAGGACTCATCAGCCAGAACCACAGCAGGGAGAAGCCGCGGAGGAATCTCGTCGTCAGGGGTTCCTGGGAAAGGCTGGGAACCAGGTCGTTCCAGTAGGCTTCGATGACGTCGAACTCACTCGACTGACCGCCGGTTTCCGCCCGCAAACGGCGCACGCCGGGCGGTACCGATGGATCGGAAACTTCAGTCAGTGGAACGCGCTCGCTGGCGGCAACCATGCCGTCCACAAAGACGGAAAGCTGTGCCGAGCGGGTGACCCGGGCAAGGCCGGGAATAAGCATGATCAGTTTGCGTTTCATTATTATTCTTCCAGCGCTGTTGGGGGAGGAGTGTCGATAGGGGCTCCCAATCCGCGTTCCTCGGGTGACTGTCAGGTTTTATATGTCATAGTGCCCGCAAAGTAAACGAAATAAGAGGCGATGGCCAAATGGTAGAGTTCGGGTTCATTTCAGGATTACCTCCATGGCCGGGCCGATATTGTTATCGAAGTCGCCGGGTCTCTTTTCAAGCAACGTGAGAGCCGTCGCCGCCACCTGGTTTTGATAGAGCGCTTTGCCCCCGGAGACTTCGCCGATTTTCCGGATATCTGGGCCCAGCGCCGCGAACCAGATTTCGTCGGCGCCGGCGATGCCGTCCTCGCGGAACTGGTTGAGGTCATTAAAATACTGCTTTACCGCCTCTTCGCTGGCGTGGTGCGGCCATGAATCCGCGTCCCGGCCGCATCCGTGGTCGACGGTGATGATCAGATTGGTATTGTCGCGGTAGCTGTCCATGGATTGCAGCGTCTGCCACAGATCCGCAAGGAAGCGGTCGGAGCGGTGCGCGGCGCGCAGGTATTGGTGATATTCCTTGTCGTGGGCAAAGTCGTCGGTCTCCCCCAATGCGATATAGAGCACACGCGGCTTGTGCTTCCGCAGGTACTCCTTGGCAAAACCGTAGGTAAAGGCGTCCAGGCGCACATTGGCCCAGGGGCTCGGCGTCTGGGCCTGCAGTTCGTTCAGGAAGCGGGCGCGCTCCGACAAATTTGTCCAGTTGGCACTTTCGAAGCCGGCATTGATATAGACACCGCTGCGCTCGCGATTGATGATGGCCGGGAATACATCCCAGCTGCCGAAGGCGGCCACTTTACCGGCAAACTCCGGCTGCCCGTTCAACCATTCCAGGAAGGTTGTGTTGCGGTTGGGGATGGGTTTATTGGAGTTGATCTTGGGGTCGGCCCGGCCAGTCAGTATTTCGTTGTAGCCGGGGTAGGAGAACCACCAGGTGTTGGTGATGTCCATGGTGGACTTTTTATTGCGGTTGCCCAGCAGAGCGCCCTGCTGTTGCACAGTGCCCCACAATAAGGGCATCAGCTTCTCGCGCCTTTCTTCCGCGGTGCCGCCGCCGAATTTCTCCAGCAAGGTTTCCGGATGTTCGGTGATGTCTTTGTTGTCCAGCAGTGCCTCGTCGTAACCGGCAAAGACCTCCTGCCAGCGCAGTCCATCCAGGGTGACGACCACCAGGTTGTCGGCGCAGTGGGCACCGGCGCTGAACAACAAAACCAGCAACGTAGTCAGCGTAGAGTGGAAATATTTCATAGGTATTCCGCGGCAAGACGGCGGGTGGGAAGACCCCACCCGCGCTGGTTGGCTGGGCAGCGATTTAGAAATCGATGGTGGCAGACAAGGAGGTAGTGCGCGGTGCACCGATCCAGGCGCCATTGGCGACCACGCTGCCCAAGTAGTCCTCGTCGAACAGGTTGTTCACCACCAGGTTCAGGTTGACGCCGCTCAGGTATTCGGTAGCACCGAACAGATTCACGCCCAGGTAGGCGTCGGTCACCATATAGGATTCCGCCGTCCAGGTGTTGGCGAGATCCACATAACGGTCGCCGGTGAACTTGGTGGAAAATCCGCCGTAGAACAGTTCCGAACTCCAGTCCAGGCCAACAACAAACAGCTGGTCGGCGATACCGATCACATCGTTGCCCGGCACCAACCCCAGGGCTTCGTCCACCGCAGTGTCGCCGGTGCCAAGATAAGAGGCGTCGATCATGGTGTAGGAGGCATAGAGGTTAAACGCATCGTTGATAACGTAGTTCAGCAGCAGTTCGATGCCGTCGGACTCGATGCCGCCCGCATTGAAGTAGGTGCCGTTGGTGCCGATCAGGTAGTCGGGGCCCGCGTCGGTGTTGTTATCCAGGAAGATGATGCGGTTCTCGAAGTCGTTCTGGAAATAGGTGGCGGTGGCGGAGAGGCTGTCGGCCTCGTAGCGCAGGCCCAGCTCGATGGTTTCGGAGGTTTCCGGCTCGATATTGTCGAGGTCGGATTCCGGGCGCTCCAGGATATTATCGCCGATTGTCTTGAAGTTCTCCGCGTAGCCGACAAATGCCTCGGTGCCTTGCAGTGGGGTTTCCCACACCAAGCCCGCGGACAGCAATACGTCTGAGTCGGAATCGATGGTCACGTCGGGAGACTCGTTGAACAGGTCCTCGCGGGATACGTCCACCAGAAACTGTTTGACACCCAGGTTCAGGGTGAGCGAGTCGATGGTCAGCGAGTCCTGCAGATACCATTTGGTGGTTTCCTGCGGGTAGCTGCGGTCGTATTGGACCCAGTAGGGGGTGGAATCGAACCCATGGCCCTGGGTCGCATCCGCGATCTTGTGCCAGTCCCGGTGTTCGTCGCGGGTGGCGTCCTCGTACCAGAGGCCTCCGCGCAATTCGTTCTGCATTCCGGCGATATCGCCGGTGTGAGTGAAGTCCAGGGTCAGGCCGCTACGCTCTTTCTCGTAGTGGGTGTGGCGGTAGGACATCACCGGGATGGCGCCGGCCGGGTAGCAGGCAGGATCGTATTCGGGGTCGGCTTGACCGTAGATGGTTACGATATCGGATTCGCAACCGACGTTTGGCGTCAGTGCATTGCCGTTGGTGTCCACATAGTAAAAACGCCCGATACTTGCCGCGCTATTAGTGGTGGTACCGCCCAGGAATTCGGACTGGCCGCCGGTGCCGTCGTCGGTGACGTCCACCAGGTAGGGAGGTACCCAATCTCCGCGGCCTTCGTTCGTGTGGAAATAGACTCCACCCTCCAGGTTCAGGCTGTCGGTGATATCGACATCAAGTTGTACATAGCCCAGCAGGTTTTCCCTCAGGGTCGACCAGCCGCGGCGGTATAGCTGGTCGATATAGGGGATGCCGGTCCACTCGCCGGTCAGGAAATCGTCTTCCGGAAACTGTTCGAACTGTGCATCGGAAAAGATGCGCTGATAGTTGTCCTCGTGAATATCGTCCCAGGAGACGTAGGCCTTGATGGTGCCCGCGTCCAGTGTGGTGACCAGCTTTGCGGCGAGATGCTCGCGCTCGTTCTCTGCGGTTTCGGTAATCCAATCAGTGGCCTCCTGGTTGGAATAGGAGATCCAGGCCTTGGTATTGCCGGCAAAGGTTCCGGTGTCGTAGCGGAAATACAGGCGCTGCGCATCGAATTCACCCATGGATACCTCGGCGCGGGTGCGGCGGCTATCCAGCGGGTCGTCCGTCCGGTAATCGATGGTGCCGCCCAGCGCCTCGTGGGAGCGGGAGGCGATATCGGAAGTGCCTTGGGACACATCCACACCGCCGATATTGGCCGGGTCTACAAAACGGTTGGCCTTGGAACCGCCGCCGTAGGCGGAACCGCCGTTGGGAATGCCGTCGATGGTGGTGCCCACCTGCTGCTCATCCAGGCTGGTGGTAAAGCCGCGCACGGTGATATTGGTAGACCAGTCATCAAAGCCGTAAGTATCTCCCTCGTTCACCGACACCCCCGGCAGGTTGTCGATCAGGGCGTTGACGCTGGTAATGGTGGACTGTTGCCTGATCATCGACTCGGTAACGGAACTGCTGTTAAAGGTTATGCCGGTACCGAGTACCACGACTTCCTCCAGCTTCTGGCCATCGGTCTCCTGCGCCGCCAGCGGATTGGCGGCCATGGCGGTGGCGAGGGAAATGGCGGAAGCCAAGTAGGTTTTTGCGGTTTTCATTGAGGTATCCCCGATTATATCCATGGTAGTGCGGATTAATTGGCAGCCTTGGGGTTGCCCCAATGTGGCGGCGCCCGGTAGTCTTTCCCGACTGCTCTGGTTGTTGCGGGCGTACAATGGCGTGCTGTGATGACTTGTCTTTTACGTTTCGATGAATTTAAAGTGACGGAAATGTTGGTGTGGGAAGGCAGGAGCAGGACAAACCAATTGTCTGTAATACCGAATAAATAGTAACCAGAAGCTTCAACAAATCGGAGATTAGTTTCTTGATCCGTATCCTCTTTTGCCTGTTATTCTTTTCCTGGACCGCCAGCGCCGCCGAGTTGCCCAAATGGCAGGTGGTACAACTGGAAAAACGCGCCTCTCTGCGCGGCAGCGCCATAGGGCCGCACAGCCTTTGGGTCAGCGGCACGGACAATACCGTCTTCAAGAGCACGGACAACGGCAAAAGCTGGCGGGATGTTTCCGTAAAACAGGAGCCGGTAACCGATTTCCGTGATATCGCCCTGTTTGACGACAAGACAGCCATGGTGATGGGTGTCGGCAGCGGGGCACAGTCGCGGCTCTACCTGACCGAAGACGGCGGCGAGTCCTGGCAGCTGCTGTATGAAAACCCCGACGAGGACGGCTTCTTCGACTCCATCGCCTTCTGGAACCGCAACCACGGCCTGCTGCTGGGAGACCCAGTGGATGGCTACTATGTGGTCATGGTAACAAAGGACGGCGGCCGTACCTGGACGCGCATCGCGAAAGACAAAATCCCGCTGTTACTTCCCAACGAAGCCGCCTTCGCCGCCAGCGGCAATACCCTGATCACAGGTCCAAAAGGCAGGGCCTGGTTTACCACTGGCGGGCTGCAGGCCTCGGTCTACTCCAGCGAGGACTCCGGCCAGAGGTGGCGGCGCAGCCCGGTAAACCTGCATCGGCAGACCCAGACAGCCGGTGGCTACGCACTGGCGCTGAACCGGCGCGGCCAAGTCTTTGTGATGGGCGGAGACTATCGGGACAGGCCGGGTAAATACAACAACCTGGCCATGCTCACCAGCAATGGGTGGCAGAGCGCAGATAACGGCCAGCGCGGCCTGCGCACGGCCATGGCCTGTGTTGACAACATTTGTGTCGCCAGCGGCAAGACAGCCAGTGATATCTCATTCGACAGTGGTAACAGCTGGCAGGCGTTGCCGGGGGAGGGGTTTTATACCCTGGCAGCGGGAGAAAGCCTGATTCTGGGAGCGGGCGCCGAAGGTCTTGTAGGAGTGCTCGCCACACCGTCAGAATAGACGGTAGGAATGAAACATTGACTGGAGAATGAGAGGGAAAAGGGAGAAATATATGCGCGCTATTGGCAACTTTTTATGGTTTATCCTGGGCGGTGTGTTTATGGGGTTGATGTGGTGGCTGGCCGGGATAATCGCCGCAATCACCATCGTCGGCATTCCCTGGGCCAGGGCCTGCTTTGTGATAGGGCAATTCACCTTCCTGCCGTTCGGCCGCGAAGCGATCAGCCGTGAGGAGTTGTCGAACCAGGAGGATATAGGTACCAGCGGACTCGGTGTACTCGGCAATATTATCTGGTTTATATTCGGCGGCCTGTGGCTGGCGATTGGGCACCTGTGCAGTGCGCTGTGCTGCTTTATCACCATTATCGGGATTCCATTCGGTATCCAGCACCTGAAGCTGGCCGGTATTGCCCTGTGGCCGATTGGTAAGACGATTGTGAGTAAGGAGATGGCTGCGGCGGCGCGTAAAGCTAACGCCGAGATGGAAGTGGCAGGGATTCGAAGATCTGCTTAAACAAATAACGGGGCAGGGTTTTGGCTGCTGTTACAGCGCAAAAGATTGATCTGCCCCATTTTTGGTTTAAATCCAGGTCGCTACAGATCTAGTGTCGATCGGTAATCTGGTTCAGCTGTTGTTCAAATATTTGAGCATCATTGTATGATTCCCGAGGAGTTGGCCAATCGCACGCTGGATATCTCTGAGTTAGAGCCAATAACCACCTTCAGGCGGGATGTTTCTCCAGCGCACTTTTTCATATCGTTTGCGCTGGATATAAGAGAAAGATAGTCCTTCTTGTATTTTCTGTAGTTTTTAGCCGAAAGGACAATGTGCGAAAAATCACAAAGTTGCACGCAATCATGAATTCCCATCTCCCCATTTTTATCATTGGGGTAATTTTGAATAGAGTTAATAACCCCAATTTTTTTATCTGATGGCATGTCAATCACACCGCTGCCAACTCCTTTAGGTAGTTTTCCATTCAGATCAATAGAGCTGATGAACCAATTGTAGTCCGCTAGTTTTTCAACTGGCATCACGAAATGAATGTTGTTGTCCAAGCTGCAGCGGGTTCCAAAGCTATTGAACTTGGTAGCACATACATTCTGCACGTAACGAAAGTAAACATAGGCTCCGCCACCGCTACGTATATCCTTGCGAGAACCAGGTGTTATACGTCCCAATGTGGCGGCACTGATAATTACACCACTATCAGCGATTTTTCCGATATTGGTAACTCGGGAGGAATGGAAAATGTAATTGATCCCAGCGCTTTTCAAAGCATCTATTATTTCGCACATGTGTCAATATCCTTATATCGTAAAATTTTTCAATGAAAGCCTGGAAAATATGCTGCAGATTGCTACCAAAGGCAAACAGGCTATATTCTCCCAATCACCTTTTCATATGGCATGAGGCCACTATTTTCCTTGGCAATTTTTTTATACTCATCCTCAAGCCATGATTGGCATAGCTCCAGGCAGAGTAAATGCTCTTCATAATCAGAGGTGTCACGAATAGTTTCACTTTCTAGGAATCTCTCATTATATTTTATGGCATCATTAAGAGCAGATACTATAAGCATTAGATATTGTGATGATATTTCTAGTTTCATGCTGCTTTACAAAGATTAATCGGCGTATTTCCAAAGTAACGATAAATATCACCAGCGGTAATCAATATATTTTTTAAGACTTCTGTCATTTTACTGATCTCCCTTGATTGCTTTTGCAAAAAATAATACTCCGTAACTGAGATGGCAGAGTGGAGAAACTTTCCGCAATATTTAGTCGCCAATGTCAACTGTCATTTCATTTAATTTTTTTATCTCATGCTGATTTTCTATTTCAAAGTCTTCATCAAGCATGAAGCTCTTTACTACCATTGATGTTTTTGAAAACAGGCAACATATTCCTTTCCCGTCAGGGTTGTGGTCCAGAAATCTTACTGATTGTTTGTTGCTCTCAGTGAATTCATTCTCAATGTATTTAGGGACTGCCTCATTAACAACAAATGTTGCTTCAGTTGAGGTGCCAAAAATGCTGATCATGGATAGCTTTTGTTCTTTCAGCTGCTTTAAAACAGCGGCTTGTTGAGGGGTCATTGGTGTCTCCTTGGTAATACGTAGATCTTTGTTGCTAAAATCGACTTTTGTGTATTTTACAGTTAATCGAACTATCTTGGATAAAAGATTTTCAGGTATACATGGTTTTGTAGAAAAATCATCCACTCCTGCGTCAAGGCAGGCCTTTTTGTATATATCATTTGCTGTTAGTGCCATGATAGGGAAGTAATCCACCGTTTTTCTTATAATTCTCGCTGCATCTATGCCATTCATGATCGGCATGTCCACATCCATTAAGCAGAGGTCGTATTTCTTACTGTTGTTTTTTGCATATTCAACAGCCTCTTGGCCATTGATTGCAATATCATAATTGAAGCCCCAACTCTCCATCAGGCTTTGATATATTCTTTGAATAATTGGGGTATCTTCAGCAATTAAGATATTCATCAATTTTCCTTGTGACGCTAATACTTACTCTCAAGCATGTGTATTTTCGTGCACCAGTCGCAGTACGTCGTTAGCTGACTTTACCAGATTTAGCGTTAATCAAAAATATCCGTATAGCAGATTTTTAGCTATATTTCCTCATTTGATATTTTTTCCCAAACATTATAATACCCCTCCTTTTTCATTAATTTTGTGAGTTCGTAGCTTATGTCTGGGATCATTTCACTATTGTCTGTGCTGCCAAGAACCTCAACACCTTTTTCCTCATCTTCGTTCATTTGGCCGACCATTTCCCAAATAAATTTGGCAAATAGTTCTGCGTCTTCCCTTGAGGTTATACCTGATTCCATTATTCTACTTACCTCTTTTCTAGCCATTGCTTCAGCGTAATGAAGGATAAGGTCTTTTACATGTGGATATCTGGAAAAATCTATCACAACGCTCTCCCTCCGTCTTTAATAACAGACATTCTGAATGCCACAAATTTTAACTTTTCAACTAGCTGCTCAACCAGCATACGTTCAGTAACGGCTAGAAAATAGTGGCCATCATTTTCTTTATCTTGCATAAACGCTAAGCCGGGCGGTATGTCCGCTTCAGATAAAACCCAATGTATATCGACCGGCTTTTTCTTTGCGCGCTTTTTAAACATACCATAGACAAATTTTAGATTGTCCCAAGTGGCAGAAAAAGATAGTCCCATTTCTAGATTTGGAAGAACCCATTTTTCATCTGGGCAAAATTGATAGTCACATGCTCTAATTCCCATCACAGTTCGGTACTTCCCTTCCTTTCGCTCTTCATACAAAGTCGGATGTTTTCCTTCTATAACAGGTCTGGCTCGATATGTTTCAATATCAGATATAATTTTCCTTACATCAGATAGACATTTAAGCTGTAGTAATTCTGACACTTAATTTCCTTTTGATTTCTCCAGAACAATTCGTAAAGATAACGCCGTCCCTGCGCGCGACCTATCCTTATTCGTTACGTTGCACTTGCCACCGGCTGATGGTTGAAAAGCAGCACCAAATTTTTTGCCGTAGTGACTTTTCCATAATATGGATTAGCTTCAAAGTTTTTCAAGCTTCTTCTAGTTCTTTGGGCTATTTCCTCAACCAAGTCCAAATCAAGATCATCCTCATCGAGCTTTAGTGTTTCAATTAGGTTGTCAGAGGCTTTGATGGGAATTTTATGCGTAGTAGGAAGTGCGGCCTGAAGTTGTTCATACGTTGCTCTAATTGCCCATGTATCTACGGAACGAGTATCAAACTCTCTAGAAAACTCACAAATTGAAATTCCAATTCTTTCTTTACCTAGAGATTGAAAATACCTATCAATTTTTGGCTGCTCAAACTTACTCCAAACTACTATCAGTAGGGCAACCCCTAAAATCGCCGCAAGATAAATTGGCTGATAAATTACAATAGCTACCACTACAACTAGAAACCCAAATAAGCCTATTTTATTCATCTTCTTTGGCTTGTATGGAGGCATAAATCTTGATGCTAGCTTCATAGCTCACCTTGCAACGTAATGTTGCCAGCAGCGGCGGCCGAAGCGCATTGCGTAGGCCGTCCGGCGGAGGCGCGCAGCGCCGGAGCGTACTGCCTTATAACTGATTACCCTAGACAATTCCCGGAGGTCCTTAGCGATTGATTCACTCTTGCTCTCGACTGCTCCTCTTTTTGAAGCATTTTTGACTGAGAAACTTCATCTACCGGAAGTGCTAGAGGAACTTTGAAGCTGATACGGCTGGTAGATGATGCTTCAGATGCATTGGTCACTCCCCCGCCGGCAGAAAATATAGAAGCAATTTTCAATTTTGCCTCACCTTCATTTGATGTTTCATCGGTGACAGTTACCGCAACATCAAAATCTACGAAAAAGACGCCTTGGCCATTATCAATGGTTACCAGGTGTGAGTTTGAATCACCTTTTGCCGCAACTCTAGCTGCAGGATTTACAAAGCCACCATTCTCTCTGACAGCGTCTTGAGCTTCTTTTACGCCAGAAGATATTTGAATAAGTGTGTCTCTTACGAATTTTTTTATATCCATGATGTTAGATGACTCCAGTTATAACGCCCACAACACGGGCCGGAGCGAGCAGCGCGGAGGTCCGGCCCCGCAGGGGCAAACGTGGTTGTGATTGTTATGCTTTATTTTCTACCAGTTCGGACGTAGCGCTTTGCCCTCGCAGTAGCTTCAAATTGGTTTGGCTGACAACCAAACATATTAGCGCACCAAACTTTGGTCCATATTTGGTACTTGCCACCACCTAACGGTTCTCTTGTAATGCTGAAAGCCAGCCGAGGAGATGAATTTGTAGGATTGTATGTTTGTATTATGGTGTCATTATGGATCTGGATTTTAAACCCAGCATTCGCGTTGACGAAGAATGTAGCGCGCTCCCACATTTCTTTACATTGATCTTCACCTTCACAGTACAGCGGCTCATCAAGCTCTTTTTGTAAGTCGGCTGACAATTTTTGTTTATTTGCAGCACAGCCTGTGAATAGAATAAGTGATATTATCAAGCTCGATCGAATCAGATATTTCAATTTTTTCTCCTTAATTTATCTCTGAAAACGGTTCGAAGAAACATAACGCCGGCCGTAACTGGCGAATTTGCAGTGAGGCAGCGAACGAAAAATGCGTCCGAGTTTACGGCCTTGTTAGCAACAAATAGCTGGATCAAAACCCGGTGCCTCAAGATCATAACCATGCTCTTTACAAAGCGCTTTCATTCTAGCCTCTCGCTCACGTGATAAGCGCAATTCGTCATGGCTTCGGTAGTAGAGCGCCTTCGCCACTTCAAGCACAATTTGTTTTTTGGTGTAAGTCCGATCATGGATATACAACGGAAAATATTTATCGGGAAACTCCGCCGCCTCGAATAAATTGAAAGTGCCACCGTCTTCGTTATTTGCAAACAGTTCACCGCGCCCCTGGAGAAAACGCCATTGTGGGTTTTCATAAGACGGAGTTATTCCTCGAAGCGGGCAGCTTTGGTAAACGACTTCAGCTATTTTTTCGGAAATAGACGGCGCACTTTCAGTGCTTTTTAACGCCACAATTCCAGACAAGCCAGGATTCCATGCATCCAGTTGATTCTTTTCTACACCATGCCAAAGTGGGAAAAGCCTCTTGTCTTGTTCTATATGCTGCCTATGCAGTACATCCAATTCATACTTAGTCCAGGATTTCTCAATGTAAAACGACGACAAAACGACTAGGCCATATTCAGATGCCACCAATCCGGCATTGATGGAATCAAGCAACTTATCGCCGATTTTCAGACTCAACGGTGCGAACCAGACCCGGAGCCCTAGATATTTCAACGACTTCGCTAACTGACTTACGTACGCCTCATCTTCCGACGCGTAAGAGACAAAAAGGTGATACGGTTTTTCCATTTGTATTTGCTAACGCCGCGCTCAGGCGCGGCTTATTTTGGGCGCTTTATTGCGCGAAAATGGGAGCGCAGCGACCGCGCAATAAAGTGCACAAAGTGAGCCGTGGCCCTGCAGCGCCTCGTTAGCACTAGAATGGCACATCACTTGTGAAGTCTCGCGTAAGTTCTGGCGCTTTTGGATGGAGAACGTCCTCATTCTGCAACAGCACATCGATCCCCATATCAGTAATAGAGTAAGCGTAAAAATCGTAGCCATCCTGATGATCGGTTTCTATGGTTTTACTCAAATAACCCATTCTTTCAAGTTTTATTAACGATATTTGTAAAGTTGCTTCACTTGAGCCACGAAAATTGTATGCAATTCTGTGAAACGGTAAACCCACGGGATCTGTAGTATGACTTTGCAGGCAAGCTGCCAAAAATTTATAGTCCTGCTCTTTAAGTTCGTAGCTCGATGGGTTAGCAATGATTTTTTTAGATTCTGAGAGGCTTTCATGATTTATTAGGCCTAACCGTTCAACCTCTGCTTTTATCAATGAGCAAGCACGATTAGTTGCTGATACCAAATCTCCGTCTGAACGACTAGCATTGTAATCAGCAGGAGTTACGCCCAGTAAATCAGTTGGAAGGTGCATTTCTATATTGCGGGGCTTTAATATGAATGAGCGAGATTTACCAATTGCTCCAACAAATAAACCCATTTCAAATATCACGTTATCTCTTACAACATGCTCACTTCTACTTCTTATCGTGGTTATATCGTCTGGAGCAAAAATGAAGAGTGCAAAATCTACAAACGATGACTTCTCTACGAGATCATCAATAGCTGATGATGAAAGCTTGAATGTACCATTTTTCCATAAGGTGACTTCAAATTCATGGTCCAAATTTACATTCACAGCCTCAGCAACCGATAAGCTCTCAACAGATGAAGCTATAAATAATCTTGGTTTTCTCAACTCAATATCTCCATGCTCGATTGAGTGCTAACAGTTTTATTTACGAGCCATAGGCTCCTTATCTCCCTGGCTCTTGTTGTCGGACAAGGGTACCCAGCCCTAATAAAAAAATCCATAAATATCAGCCGCTTGAAGCATATCCGACTGGGTTCTCCACTGTGAACACGAGCCTGTGGTTATTTAAGCAGGAAGGAACTCTGGCTCATTTGTGTAGGTCGGGCCTTATAAAAATCAATGACTTATGAGATTTGTTGGGGTGAACAAGAGCCTGTGGCAACTGAATACGGCTTGGTGGCAAGATTAGAGGATTGGCTGGTACGATCGTACTTGTTTTTGTAGAAATTGAAAGGGCCGGGATCAGGCCCGAACCAAACTGGGCCCGGGCCTGAATTGGAGCTACTGCGCTTTGGGTATCGCCTCCACCACCTTCAAAAAATACTCCCAAAACTTCCCCACACTCTCAATATGCACCCGCTCCTCCGGCGAATGCGCCCGGCGGATAGTCGGCCCGAAGGAAACCATATCCCAATGAGGATAGGGCTTGGCCAGCAGGCCGCATTCCAGGCCTGCGTGGATGACTTTTACTTCCGGTTCTACGCCGGTCATTTCCTTGTAGACGTCTTTCATCAGCGCCAGCAGCGGGGACTGCATATTGGGTGTCCAGCCGGGGTAGGCGTTGTCCAGGGAGGTGCGGGCGTCGGCGAGTTCGAAGGCGGCGGCGACGTTGAGGCCGTGCTGGTCGCGGGCGCTGTCGGAGAGGCTGCGTACCAGGCACTGGATGCGGACTTGGCTCTTGCCTTCAGCTTCCTGAGTTACCACGCGGGCCAGGTTGTTGGAGGTGTCGGCGATGCCTTCCAGTGCGGTGCTCATGCGCTCGACGCCGTTGGGGCAGCAGCGGATTGCGCGGATCAGCTTCTGTTGGCTGGCCTGGTCCATCACGCTGGCTGGGGCCTCGGTGGCCTCCAGGGCAATTTCCAGTTTGGCTTCGTTGTCCAGTTCGCGAATGATTGCGTGGCATTCACTGGCGATGGTTCTCTGCAGTTTGACCCCCAGATCCGCCGGCACGGTGATGGTGCTGAAAGATTCCCGGGGGATGGCGTTGCGCAGGCTGCCGCCGTCGAGGGCGGCGATGCGCAGTTCGGGAATCTCGCGTTGGGCGGTGTCGATAAGGCGGTTGGCGATTTTGTTGGCGTTGCCGCGGCCCTTGTCGATATCCAGGCCGGAGTGGCCGCCTCTCAAGCCGCGCACGCTCAGTTTGAATGCCTGGTGGTCCGCGGGCACCGGTTCGGCGGAATAGGGTAGTTGTGCATTGATGTCCACGCCGCCGGCGCAGCCCACATAGAGTTCGCCCTCGTCCTCGGTGTCCAGGTTGAGCAGCAGCTCCGCTTCAAAGAATCCGGGTTGCAGGTTCTTGGCGCCGGTCATGCCGGCTTCTTCGTCGATGGTGAGCAGGGCTTCCAGGGGGCCGTGGGGGATGTCGGTGGATTCCATCAGCGCGAGGATGGCGGCCACGCCGATGCCGTTGTCGGCGCCCAGGGTGGTGCCTTCGGCGGTGACCCATTCGCCGTCGATAGTGGGGCGGATTGGGTCTTTAAGGAAGTCGTGGTCGGTGTCGGCGTTTTTCTGCGGGACCATATCCACGTGGCTTTGCAGGGCGAGGGTTTTGCGGTCTTCCATGCCGGGGGTGGCCGGCTTCTTGATGATGACGTTGCCGATCTCGTCCAGTTGGACGTCGAGACCGCGGTTTTTGGCGAAGTCGACGATATATTCCACCACCCTTTGTTCGTGTTTGGAGGGGCGGGGGATTTGGCAGAGTCTGGCGAAGTGTTGCCAGAGGGGGTTGGGGTTGAGTTCGGCGATATTGCTCATCGGGGCCTCAAGTGGTTCTTTTGGAATTGGTTTGTCACTGGGCGTGCGGTTTTGCCGCGGCGTCAGTGTTGGTCGGAAGCCCAGGAGGTATCTGGGTTCCGGCCTGCGCCGGAACGACGAATAGAGGTTCTGGCATTGACCCCTCTCCCATGAATGGGAGGGAGAAGCGCCTGCGGCGCTTTTGCGGAGCTGGAGCTCCGCGTTCCCGGGGGGCTATTCGGGTTGTTCGGCTTCTGTCAGGGCCAGGGCGATGCGGCGTTTGTCGACGTCCACGGCGGTGACTTTCACGGTGACCGGCTGCTCCAACTGGTAGGTCTTTTCGTTGTGGGAGAGGATCAGGTGTTTGCCGTCGAATTCCGGCAGGTTCTTCTTGTTGTTGTTCAGGCGCACGAAGCCGTCGATGCCGTTGTCGTCCAGGCGCACGCCGAGGCCGGCGCCGTTGACCAGGGTGATCCTGCCGCTGAAGGTCTGGCCGACCTTGTTCTGCATAAACTGGCTGTAGAGCCACTGTTCGAGAGCGCGGTTGGCCTGGCGGCCGTTGACCAGGCTCTGTTGCAGGGCCTCGATCTGCTCGTCGCTCAGGGTTTCGGGTTGGCGGTCTTCGGCGGCGGCCCGCAGTATGCGGTGGTTGTGCAGGTCGTTGTATTTGCGGATCGGCGAGGTGACGGTGGCGTAGGCCTCCAGGCCCAGGCCCAGATGCGGCGCGGCGCTGTTGCTGAGCTGACCGGGGCGCAGCATGCGCTTGAGGACCGCGAGCAGGTTCTGCATCGCCGGTTCCTGATGTGCCTCCAGGTGTTTCACCAGCGCCAGGTAGTTTTCCAGCTTGTGCAGGTCCTTCTCCGCGTATTCCGGCAAGGGTTCCTTCAGCAGGCTCTTTACTTCGCCCATGCGCTCGTCGCGGAAGCCCAGGTGCACGGAGAAGCAGCCCCGGCCCAGGGTGGCGAGTTCGCGGCCCATGCAGATATTGGCGGCGAGCATGGCTTCCTCCACCATGCGCTGGGCGACGTTGCGCTCGCGCTTTTCGATGCGCTCGATCTTGCGCTGATCGTTGAGCAGGATTTCGTAGTCGGGGCGATCCTCCATCATCAGCGAGTGGCCCGCGCGGTAGGCCGCCCGCGCCTCGCCCATTGCGGCCAGGCTGCGTAGGCTCTGGTGTTGCGCCTCCGGCGCCGCGCTGTCGTCGCCCCCGATAAACCGGCTGACCTGGTCGTAGCTCAGTTTGTGCCGGGAGCGGATGGCGGCGAACTCGTAGCGGCTCTCGCCGAGGGCGCCGTCGCTGTCGATATCGATATGCAGTACCAGCGCCGGGCGCAGTTCGCCCTCCACCAGGGAGAAGAGGTTTTCGCACAGGTCCGGGGGCAGCATGGGCAGGGTTTCACCGGGCAGGTACTGGCTGTGGGCTCGCTTGAAGGCTTCCCTGTCCAGGGGGCTGCCGGCCTCGATCAGGCTGGAGGGATCGGCCACGGCGATATGCAGGGTCCAGCCGCCGTCCCGCTCGGTGACTGCGAGGGCGTCGTCCATATCCAGAGTGGACTCCGCATCGATGGTGGCGAAGCCGATATCCGACAGGTCCCCGCGTTCTGCGGTGAGGGTCTCCAGATTGCCTTTGATTTCCTCCGCCTGTTTCAGCGCCGCGCCACTGAACCGCTCCGGCAATTGGTGCTGGGCGACCACGAAGGCGTGCTCGATGCCGGGCATGTCCGGCTTGCCGATCACGCTTTCCACCCGCGCCTGGGCCTTGCCATCCTTGAACGGATGGCGGTTGACGGCGCAGGCGATAAACTCGCCGGGCTGCGCTTTGCCGCGGGCCTTGGGCGGCAGGAAGATCCAGCGGCTGAGGCCGTTCTGGCTGGGCTGCACGAAGTGGCCCTGGCCGCGCTGGACGTACTCGCCCACCAGGTACTTGAGGTCGGATTCCAGCAGGGCGTCCAGTTCCGCGGAGAGCTTGCCTTTGCCTTCGTCGCTGAGGCTGATGCGCACCCGGTCGCCGGGGAAAACCCGCTCCATTTCCGGCGGCGGCAGGAAGGCCTCGCGGCCGTCGTCCAGTACCACAAAGCCGAATTTGCCGTTGCTGCCGCGCACCCGGCCCTCGGCAAACTCCTTGCTGGAGCGGATATTGGATTTCAGTTGGGAGAGCTGTTTGAGGGCGTCGGCGTCGAGCATCGGGGTGGTCCATGGGTCAATTTGGGCGCGGATTCTACCAGAAGCAGGTTACCGGGCCAGTTTCTATGGCAGCAACAAGTTCAGTCGATGACTGCAAGGGCTTCGATGTTTCCATGTGACCCTTTATCCTAAAATTTTGCCTATGGCGTTATATTTTAATCGTCCTGCCGGCTTCCTGCGCAAAGTTTGCAAAGCCGCTATCCGAATGGTGGATATAATCTTACTTCCGATATAAGCAGAAAGGCTGTGGTTGTTCCCCAGCTGTAGAACCGGCCTCCGGAGAGGAACAGTTAATGAGTATTTTTTCCCATTCCGCCTACGACAAGCACGAACAAGTGGCTTTCTATCAGGACGCCAAAAGCGGACTGAAGGCGATTATCGCGGTGCACAACACCAACCTGGGACCCTCACTGGGCGGCTGCCGCATGTGGCCCTACGCCGACGACGGCGAGGCGCTGAACGACGTGTTGCGCCTGTCCCGCGGCATGACCTACAAGTCCGCCATGGCGGGCCTGAAGCTGGGCGGCGGCAAGTCAGTGATTATAGGCGATCCGCGCAAGGACAAGACCCCGGAACTGCTGCGCGCCATGGGGGATTTTATCAATACCCTGGGCGGGCGCTACATCACCGCGGAGGATTCCGGCACCAGTGTGGCGGATATGGAGATTATCGGCGAGCGTTCCCGCTATGTATCCGGCGTGGTTCACGGTTCCGAGCACGGCGGCGATCCTTCCCCCTCCACCGCCTACGGCGTGTTCGTAGGTCTGAAGGCGGCGGCGGAGCACCGCTGGGGCCGCACCGATCTGAACGGCCTCAAAGTGTCCCTTCAGGGCGTGGGCAATGTGGGTTTCCGCCTGGCCCGACTGCTGAAAGAGGCGGGGGCCGAACTCTATATCACCGATATCTTCCAGGACAATATCGATCGCGCAGTCGATGAGCTGGGTGCCACCGCGGTGGGCGCCGACGAGATCTTCGACCTGGACGCGGACCTCTTTGCCCCCTGCGCCCTGGGTGCGGTGCTCAACGATGACACCATCGCCCGCCTGAAGGTGGGTGCCATCGCCGGCGCCGCCAACAATCAGCTGGCGGAGGAGCGCCACGCGGAAGTGCTGCGCGACAGGGGCGTGCTCTACGCCCCGGACTATGTGATCAACGCCGGCGGCATCATCGATGTCTACTTTCAGCAGCAGGGCAGTTACGACCCGGCGCAGGTGCAGGAGCATATCGAGACCATCGGCACCACTCTGCAGGAGGTCTTCCAGCGCGCCGAAGAGAGCGGCGAGACCACCGCCCATGTGGCAGACCGGGTGGCGGAGGAGCGTTTCGGACACGAGGACGCAGTAAAAAAAACTGACACGGAAGCTGCCTGAATTTTGACTGGGCGAATTTGAGCCGGGTTTGCCGGCGATTTTCGTTGTATAGCTTCTCTCTCTGTAGAGACATTTATTGGGCGCTTCGGCGCCCATTTTTTTCGTTCGGACAAGATCTTGGCCCTTGCCAATAGCCGCTTTTCTCCCACGCAAATAGATCTATTCCAAATAGATATCCCGGCTTAATATTTCCAGCGCCCCCTGCGACAAATCACCTGCGGATTCCCTTGGGCTTTGCCACTGCCGACTCTAGAGTATGCGGGACATTCCAAGGGTCACTGTGAGGTGAACGATGAATCTCTGGAAATCGACGATTGGCGGTATGGCTCTGGCAGCTTTGGTAACAGCGGTACCAATGCAAGTGCTGGCACATGACCACTTCGAGCGTATACATGAACACATGGAAGAGTGGGAGGAAAAGCTCGACCTGAAAAAAGAGCAGAAGGATGAGCTGAAGGCCCTGCGCGATGCCATGAAGGCGGAGCGCAAGGCTCTCAAGGAACAGAACCGGGCCCTGTACAAACAGGTCAAGGAGGCCATAAAGTCCGGTGCGGACCAGGGCACCCTGGATAATCTGGGTGCACAGCTGGGCAAGGTGCAGGTTGCCAAGATGCAGCTGATAGACAAACACTTCAAAGGCTTTGAAAAAGTTCTCAACGAGGAACAGAAAGCCAAGTTCGAGGCCATGAAAGCCGAGAAGAAAAAGCGCTGGGAAGAGAAACACCAAGACATGGATGACGATGATTAGGAATGACTGGAGCGGCACAGGGAAGTGCGGCTGACGAGCCGTGTGTTCCAGCCGGGGCCAGGTCCCGGACACCCACTAGAGGGAAAACCCTATGTGTACGCGGGCTCTGTGGCTCGACAGTGGGCAGGGTGTCATCGTGGGGCGCAACATGGACTGGGAGCGGAGCCTGGGCACCAACCTCTGGGTACTGCCCCGGGAGATCGAACGCACCGGTATCGATGGCGATTCCAATCCGCTAACCTGGCGCGCGGACTACGGCAGCCTGGTGGCCACAGCCTATGATCTGGCCACCGCGGACGGGATCAACGAGAGGGGTCTGGCTGCGCATATTCTATGGCTGGCCGAGTCGGATTACGGACCGCGGGATGCCTCCCTGCCCGCGCTGTCCATGTCCATGTGGGCGCAGCTTTTCCTGGATCGCTTCGCCACCGTGACCGAGTGTGTCCCCTATATGGCCGAACACCCGTTCCAGGTGCGGCCCCAGGCGGAACCGGTGTCCGGCCGCTGGGGAACCGTGCACCTGGCTCTGGACGATGCCACCGGCGATTCCGCTATCGTCGAGTACATCGACGGCGCGCCGCGGGTTCACCACGATCGCGCCTACAGGGTGATGACCAATTCCCCTCCCTTTGACCAGCAGCTGGATCATCTGCGCAGGTACGAGGGCTTCGGCGGCAGGGAGAGGTTGCCGGGCACCACGGAAGCGGCGGACCGGTTTGTGCGCGCCAGTTATTATCTCGCCAGGCTGCCCCCGGCGGAGAGCCGCAGGCGGGCCTATGCCGCGCTGCTCAGCGTAATGTGCAATGCGGCCCAGTCGTTTGGCGTTGCCGACCCTCAGCGGCCGTATATCTCCACCACCATCTGGCGCACACTCGCCGACCTTACCGGCCTGGTTTACGCGTTCGAGTCCTCGTTCAGCCCGGATATTATCTGGGTTCGCGTGGATCAGCTCGATATGAGCCGTTGCAGTCGGGTCGATCTTTCCGCCGAAGGTCTGGTGGGCGAGGTCAACGACCGGTTTGTGCCGGCGGAACCCTTCACCTTCCTGTTCGCCTGAGGCGCCGATCCTCAAACGCAGTCGCGGGGCACAGTGCCGGTGTGCCTCGCACTGGCGTCCCATTGACCCGCTGCCCAATGTCGCTGAGCGCCCGCCGGAAACCAAAAGGGCCCGAAATGGGTCTATAGTGCTTTCATTCCGACTGGTGCTTCTCTGCCCGGCGCCACCGGATCGAATTTGAAGACCGAGAACACAGCGAGACAGATAAGCGATATGCCCAGACTTTTCCCCACCTTGATTATTGTCGTCCTGGCGCTCGGCGCCTGCGGGGAGCGCGATGAGCCCCCACGCGCCCTGACCGTGGATCGGGAGGCCGCGGCCAGCAGCAAGGCGGCGGCGGCCGATAACGCCGCTTATATTGAGCCGCCCAAGCTAGAGATTCCTTTCCACAAGGAGACCCTCGACAACGGCCTGACGGTGATTGTGCATGAGGACCACAAGGTGCCGGTGGTGGCGGTCAATATCTGGTACAAGGTGGGGTCCAAGGACGAACAGCCGGGCAAGACCGGTTTTGCGCATTTGTTCGAACACCTGATGTTCAACGGCTCGGAAAATTTTCCCGGAGAATATTTCGAGCCCTTCCAGCGTTCCGGTGCCACCGATATGAATGGCACCACCGATAACGACCGTACCAACTATTTCGAAACTGTGCCGGTAGGGGCGCTGGATATGGCGCTGTGGATGGAGTCCGACCGCATGGGACACTTCAGCGGCGCCATCAGCCAGGAAAAGCTCGACGAACAGCGCGGGGTGGTGAAAAACGAAAAGCGCCAGGGGGAGAACGCCCCCTACGGCAAGGCCTTCGATACCATCGCCGAGAGTACCTTTCCACCCTTCCACCCCTATTCATGGACTCCTATCGGCTCCATGGAGGACCTGGACCAGGCCAGCCTGGAAGATGTGAAACAGTGGTTCGCCGACTATTACCAGCCCGCCAATGCCATCCTGGTGATCGCTGGCGATATCACCGTGGATCAGGCCATGGCCAAGGCGCGGCAGTATTTCGGCGCAATTCCCAGCACCTCGGTGCCGCCGCGGTTGAAAAACTGGGAGCTGCCCGCGCAGCCCAACAAGCGCGAAATCCTGTTCGACCAGGTGCCGCAGACCCGTATCTACAAAGTGTGGAATGTACCGGCCATCGGCAGCAAGGAGGAGGATGCCCTGGACCTGCTCGCCTCCCTGCTGGCCAACCGCAAGAATTCACTGCTCTACCGCCGCCTGGTGCGCGACGAACAGGTGGCCACCAATGTGAGCGCCTTTTATTACGGGCGGCAGCTCGCGGGCCAACTGATCGTGGTCGTGGACGTAAAACCCGGGCAGCCGCTGGAAAAGGTCGAGAAACTGCTGAATGAGGAACTGCGGGCGTTCGCGCAACAGGGGGTGGACGTCGAGGAGCTGCGTCGTATCAAACAGAGTGAATTTGCCGAACTGGTCAAAGGCCTGGAAAAAAACGGTGGCTTTGGCGGCAAGAGCGATATTCTGGCTCGCTCGGAATTCTATTACGGCGATCCCGGTGCCCTGATCGACGGATTGCAAAAATATGCCGAGGTCTCGGCCGCCGAAGTGCAGGAGGTCGCCAATCGCTGGCTGAAAGCCGACAACTACACGCTGATCATCAAGCCCAAGCCGGAGTACTCGAGCACCTCGCAGGACGTGGATCGCTCCAAACTGCCGGCGGTGGACAAAACCGTGGAGCTGGAGCTTCCGCAACAACAGGCGTTCACTCTCGACAACGGCCTCAAAGTGGTGCTGGCGGAGCGCCACGACACCCCGGCCGTGTTCATGAACCTCCAGTTCCGCAGCGGCGCCGCGGTGGACAGCGATAAACCGGGGCTGGCTTCCATCACCGCGCGCATGCTGAGCGAGGGCGCCGGTGATTACGACAGCCTGCAGTTCAGCGCCCGGGAAGAAGAACTGGGTGCGAATATTTCCGCCGGCAGCGGGCTGGATTACAACAGCATCACCCTCTCCGCGCTAAAGAGCCAACTGGAGCCCTCCCTGGACTTGCTGGCGGACGTGGTCACCAAGCCGCTCTTTGCCGAGGAGGACCTGGCCCGGGTGAAGTCCAACCGCCTCGACGCCATTGCCCAGGAAAAGGCGCAGCCCCAGGGGCTGGCCATGCGCACGCTGCCGCCGCTGCTGTTCGGCGAGCAGCATCCCTACGGCTCGCCGTTGACCGGCTCCGGCACTGAGGAAGGGGTTAAGGCCATCGACCGCGATGATCTGACGGCATTTCACGAAACCTGGGTGCGCCCGGACAACGCCACTCTGACCGTAGTGGGGGACGTGACCCGGAAGGAACTCGAGCCCATGCTCAATAACGCCTTCTCCGGTTGGAATGCACCGGGCGAATCACTACCTGAAGTGAATATCTCGGCTGTGGAACGGCCGCAAAAGGCAAGGGTTTACCTGCTGGACCGCCCGGGGGCCCAGCAGAGCTACATAATGGCCGGCTTGGTGATGCCCCCCTGGCGGCCCGAAGGTGCCGAGGCCTTCGACGCCATGGCCGATATTATCGCCGGCAAGTTCACCTCGCGGGTGAATATGAATCTGCGCGAGGACAAAAACTGGTCCTACGGCGCCCGTGCGGTGTCCCTGGATACCGTGGGTCAGCGGCCCTACATCCTTTTCGCTCCGGTACAGACCGACAAGACCGCTCCGGCAATGCGGGAACTGCTCAAGGAGTATCGCGATTTCCTGGGTGACCAGCCGGTGCGCGAGAACGAGCTGGCGGACTATCGCGATGACGAAGTACTCAAGCAGAGCGCCCGCTACCAGACTAAGGGGCAGCTGCTCTCCGGTATCTCCTGGCAGGTGGAAAAGGGTCTGCCGCCGGAGTATCTCGCCGAATACCCGCAGCGGGTGGCGGCGCTTACCCAGCCGCAGGTGGAAGCGGCAGCCCGGGAATTCCTTGCCCCGGACCAGTTCACCTGGGTGGTGGTTGGAGACCTGGACAAGATCCGGAAAGAGGTGGAGGCACTGGATATCGGTCCCGTTATAGTGATCGATGAGCAGTAACGATTGCCCAGGGACGAACACAAAGTTCGTCCCTATGCCCATTCGTCATTCCAGCGCAGGCCGGAATCCAGCGTCGCCGAGCACTCAAGCTCGTGCGCTCGGCCGCTCATTCACCTCGTCGCGCCAGCGCTTCAGATTCAGGTACTCTTCCGCACCCGGGCGCAGGTCCGCCACTTTGCCGAAATCCAGTGAACACACCATGCTGATATCCGCCACCGGGAAATAATTTCACACCAGGTAGCGATTCTCCGCCAAGTGGTTGTTCAGCTTCAGGGCTTTTTTGCCGCTCTCCTCGCCGAACTCCGGAAATACCTGTTCGTAGATTTTCATTGAGGCTTTCTCTCAGCTCCGCAGATGGGTTAGATTGTGCATCGTTTATAGGTAGACGCTGAAGGCGGGACGATGACAACAAATACCAATCCGACAAACCTTCGCGGGCGTGCGGCCGGCATCCTGCTGGCCCTGTGTGCCGGACTCTTCGCGACCCAGGCTGTGGCGGAGACGCTGGCGATATACGCGGGGCAGCTGTTCGACAGCGAGAGCGGCAAGTTGTTGGAAAAGCGCACCATCCACGTGGAGAACGGGCGCATCGCGTCGGTACAGAAGGGCTTTGCCAAGCGCGACCGCGAAAAACTGGTGGACTTGCGGAAGTACACGGTGTTGCCGGGCCTGGTGGATATGCATACACACCTGGCATTCGAGTTCGGTCCGCGCACATATATGGAGACTTTCACCTGGAATGCGGCGGACTACACTCTGCGCGCTGTGGACACTGCCGGGCGCACCCTCCGGGCCGGCTTCACCACAGTGAGAGACCTGGGTGACAGCGGCAATGTGACCGTGAGCCTGCGCAACGCCATCGAGAAGGGCACCATCGAGGGGCCGCGTATCTTTACCGCGGGCAAATCCATCGCCACCACTGGCGGCCACGCCGATCCGACCAACGGCTATCGCCACAGCCTGATGGGTAGCCCCGGCCCTGCGGAGGGGGTGGTAAACGGCCCGGCCAGTGCCCGCGAAGCGGTGCGCCAACGCTACAAGGACGGGGCCGACCTGATCAAGATCACCGCCACCGGCGGCGTGCTGAGCGTGGCCAAGAGCGGCCAGAACCCCCAGTTTATGGATGACGAACTGGAGGCGATCGTGGCCACCGCCAGGGATTACGGCTTTACCGTGGCGGTGCACGCGCACGGTAAAGAGGGCATGGAGCGGGCGATCCGCGCCGGTGTGGATTCCATCGAGCACGGCACCTACATGGACGAGGAAACCATGGACCTGATGAAACGCCACAACACCTGGTATGTGCCCACCCTGCTGGCGGGGGACTGGGTGGCCAAAAAAGCCGCCATCGAAGGTTTCTTTCCGGACCTGGTGCGCCCTAAGGCGGCGAGAATCGGCCCCCTGATCCAGGGAACCTTTGCCGAGGCGCACAGGCGCGGGGTGAAGATCGCCTTCGGCACCGATTCCGGCGTGAGCCGCCACGGCGACAACGCGCAGGAATTCGCACTGATGGTGCAGGGTGGCATGTCCCCCGCCGATGCCATCCGCAGCGCCACCTGGAACGCGGCCCAGTTGCTCAAGGCCGAGGACGAGTTGGGTAGCATCAGCGAGGGCAAGAGGGCGGACATCATCGCCGTTGCCGGCAATCCGCTAGAGGACATCACCGAGCTGCAGCGGGTGCGGTTTGTGATGAAAGACGGGCGGATATTCAAGAATCAATCATCGATGAACAATGACCAATTGTCCGTGACCCCGTCGGCCGCGCATTGATCATCGTTCACCGGTCACTGAATTTATTTTCCCAGTTCAAACATCAGATCCAGATTCACTGCCAGTGTGGTTTCCCCCGGCGCTACCGGCGTGGTGGTGTCGGCTTTGGCGGTGGCCATTTCCATACGCATCATCGGGCGGGGCGGGCCGTCGCTGCCGTTTTCGGAAATGCTCAGGATGCGGCGCACCTTCATCCCGAGAGCATCGGCGTAAGTCTCGGCACGGGCCTGGGCCTGCTTGAGCGCCTTGCGGCGGGCCTCGTCATACACCGGCTCCGGCTCGCCGATTTCGAAGCTGGGGCCGTGAATCTGATTGGCGCCTTCGGCGGCCATGGCGTCCAGTACCTTGCCCAGGCGATCTATATCGCGCACCTTGATATTGACCGTATTGCTGGCCTGGTAGCCGGTGATCTCGGGCTTTCTGTTCTGGTGATACTGGTAGCGCGGTGAGAGGTTGATGCCGCTGGTTTGCACATCCTTGTCGGCAATACCGGCCTTTTTAATCGCGGCCATTAGTTTCTCCATCTCTTCGGCGTTTTTACGCAGCGCCTTCTCGCTGTCCACGTCTTCGGTCACCACGCCGGCAGAAATATTGGCCACGTCCGGCACGCGGCTGGCTTCCGCGCGGGAGGAGACGGACAGCAGTATGCCATCCTTGCCGATATCGAAATTCTCGGCCGCGACAGCAGCGGTTGAGACAAGCAGAGTGAAAATTGCGATCAACAGAGTGTTTAACTTCATAAGGATTTCCTTTTGATCAGGTGAGATGCGATTTTCCATACGAACCCTTAACCGGGAGTGAATATCGCAAAATTTTCCGTAGGCGAATATACAGTGATTGTGCGTCCGGTGCTTTATTCAAGAGACAAATACCCGCCGGTAAGTTTCCCCTTCCGGATGGTAGATGGCGAAGCCCAGGCGCAGCAACTGTTTGCGCCGGTCGCAGAGTACGCCGCGGGACAACAGCTCTTGCTGCAGTTGTTCCGAGCGCCCGCTGTCGCCGCAGTCGAAGGTAAAGAAATGGCCGTGGCCATTTTCCAGGTCGTGGTGGATCAAATTTTCCCGGTTCAACAGCGGGTGTCCGGCGCTGTCCATGGTATCGAGAAAGCGTCGCTGGGCAGCGAGTACATAGCGGTGGATCTTTTCCACGGTAACGCCGTCGCGTTCGAACAGCTGGAATATCGCCAGGCCCTTGTACAGGGTGGAGTAGTCCATGGTGGCGCCGGCAAAGCGCAGCCAGTTGTCCGCGTAGGCCACGCGCTCCGCGCGGTTCTCCAGTTCTGCCAGTTCGGCAAACCAGCCGGTGTTGAGCGGGCGCAGGCTACAATTGGCGGGAATGCTCATGAAACAGAGCCCCTCGCCGGCGCCCAGGTATTTGTAGGAGCCGGCGGTATAGAACACCTTGTCGGCCACTGCGGCGAGATCTGTGGGGCGGGCGAAGAAGGCGTGATAACCGTCGATTGCGAACTCGGTCCGTTCGGGTTTGCGCGCGGCGATCTCCAACAGCTGCGGGAATACCACGCCAGAGTCGAAAAATACCTGGCTGGCGTAGGCCAGTTGATAGTCGCCGCCGTGCAGTTCCTCCTCGAAGCGCTGCGCCAGGGTGGCGTAGGGCTCCTTGGGAATGCGGGTGACCCGGACATTGGGTTCCTCTTCCAGCCGCTGCAGCTGGCGGGCAAAGCTGTAGAATTCGCCGTCCGTGGTGAGAATGCGCAGCGGTTGGCGCAGGTCGAAGGCGCTGAGCAGGCGGTACACCAACTCGTGGGTGTTGGGGGCAATGGCGATACGTTCCGGTGCCGGCAGCGCGAGGACGCGGGCGACGGCCTGCTGCCATGCGGGAATTTTCTCTTCGAAGAGAGGCCCCCATTTGTTGTCGGCCAGGGCCGCCGCGTCGCGCCAGTATTGCTGCACCGCTTCCAGGGTCACATCGGGCCAGTAGTGGTGGGAGTGGCATGCCATATGCAGCGCAGGTTCCCCTCGATTGGGAGCCTGCAGGAATTGTCGATAATATTTTTGATACATTTCGCGCTGGTATCCGCGTTGATATGCTTTTATTTTGTCCCGCGATTGTAGTCGCAGAGAAGGAGGAGTTGCAGTGGAATATTTACACACAATGGTACGAGTATCGGACCTGGAGGAATCGCTGAAGTTTTATTGCGAAAAGCTGGGACTGCAGCAGATCAGCCGCAGCGATCACGATAAAGGGCGCTTCAGCCTGATTTTTCTCGCCGCACCCGGGGATGCGGACAGCGCCCGCGAAAACAAGACCCCCTGCCTGGAATTGACCTACAACTGGGACCCGGAGACCTACACTGGGGGACGTAACTTCGGCCACCTGGCCTACCGGGTGGATAATATCTACGCAACCTGCCAGCGGCTGATGGACAGCGGCGTCACCATCAACCGGCCGCCCCGCGATGGCCACATGGCTTTCGTGCGCTCGCCGGACGGGATTTCCATCGAGCTGCTGCAAAAGGGCGAGCCCCTGGAGCCGCAGGAGCCCTGGGCCTCGATGGAGAACACCGGCGAGTGGTGAGTTGTCGGCACGATGGATAGAGGCGAACCCGGTGTTCGCTCGAAGAGGTTTGTTTAGAGGTCAGAAGTGAAAAAATCATCCTGCGTGTTGCTGGCCGGCGCCACCGCGGCGAAACGCATTCGCGAGGAGGGGCTCCGCCAGGAGCAGTTCTCCACTTTGGTGGGCGCCTCAGGCGGGCCCAAGTGGCTGGTCATCAGCCAGCTGGACCGGGTGCTGATGGGCGAATTCTTCCGGGACCGGAGTGATCCCATCGTCAGCCTGGGCTCCTCCATCGGCAGTTTCCGCAATATGTGTTACGCGATGGAGGACTCCGTGGGCGCCCTGGAGCGGCTGGAGTACGGCTACATCCACCAGACTTATGCCTCGGCCAGGCCCACGCCGGCAGAGATCACAGCCACCGGGGAGCGGATACTGCGCGAAGTACTGGGCAAAGAGGGCGCCCGCCAGGTGGCGGAGAATCCGGTCTGGCAAAGCCATTTCGTTGCCGTTCGCGGCCGCGGCCCTCTGGCGAGCGAACGGCGGGCGCTGCTGGGGCCGGCGCTGCTGGCCTCGGCGCTGGCCAACGCGGTGTCGCGGCGCGCCCTGAGTGCCTTCTGGGACCGGGTGGTATTCCACTCGGGGAAGAGCGCCGGGGTGCGCTTCCAGCATTTGCGCACCATCGACACGCCGCTGTCGGCGGAGAATGTGTGTGCCGCGGTGCTTGCCAGCGGTTCCATCCCCCTGGTGATGACAGGGGTGCAGAACCCGCTGGGCGCGCCGCTGGGCAATTACCGCGACGGCGGTATCACGGATTACCATTTCGATCTGCGTTTCGACCACCCGCAGGGGCTGGCGTTGTATCCGCACTTCTTTCCCTATATGGTGCCCGGCTGGTTCGACAAGCGCTTTGCCTGGCGCTGGGTGCGGGGCGGGGTCATGCAGAATACCCTGCTGGTGGCGCCGTCGCCGGCGTTTGTCGCCGCCGAGCTGCCCTACGGCAGGATCCCCGACCGCGACGATTTCTACAAGCTCAGCACGGCGGAGCGGGTAAGCTACTGGACCTCAGTGGTGGAAACGAGCAAACAGGTGGCGGAAGACTTTTACGAGCTGTGGCAAACCGGCGCCATAGAGGACCAGATGGTCGAAGTCGGTGTCGACGATATACCGCATAAATTGACCAGGATCACGGCTGCATGAGCGAACAGCAGGAATTCAGTGCCCCCCAGGAGGAGTACCGCACCACCCAGGAGCGGGTCTACTACCAGGTGCGCGACGCCATCCTGCGGGGCAAATTCCTGCCCGGCCATCCGGTCACCATTCGCGGCCTGGCCGCAGAGCTGGACTGCAGCCCGATGCCGGTACGCGAGGCGCTGCGCCGGCTCACTTCTGAGCGCGCCCTGGAACTCTCCGATACCCGGCGGGTGACTGTGCCCAGTATGACCCCGGAGAAACTCGCCGAGATATGTGCGGCGCGGGTGGCGCTGGAGTGCCAGGCGGCAGAGCAGGCGTTGCCATTCGTGGGCCCGGAGGAGTTGGAACAACTGCGCCAGTTGGACGAGCGGGTCACCGCGGCGCTGGAGGAGGGGGACATACAGGAGTATGTCACCGCCAACCTGGAATTCCACTTCACTCTCTACCGCCTGGGGCGGCCACATATCATCCTGTCGCTGATCGAGAGCCTGTGGCTGCAGACGGCGCCGCTACAGCACCTGGTGTTCCAGCGCTTCGGCGTACAGGAGCTGCCGGACCGCCACCGGGACCTGCTGGACGCCATCGCCGCGGGCGACGTGCAGCGGGTGCGCACGGCCATTCGCCAGGATATCGAAGAGGGGCTAGGCTCCATTTCCGCGGAAGAGTTGCTGTAGGCCGGTGTTTAACTACATCCATCTCGCGCTGCACATCCTGGTGCCGGTGGCCATCGCCTGGCTTTTCTTCCGGCCCATCTGGAAGAGGGCGGCGCTGATAATGCTGGCCGCCAACCTGGTGGATCTGGATCATCTGCTGGCAGATCCGGTTTACGCCCCCGACCGCTGCAGTATCAACTTCCACCCGCTGCACAGGATGCTGCCCATCTCACTGTACGGCGCCATGGTGTTCCTGCCCTGGCAGCCGGTGCGCCTGCTGGGTATCGGTCTGATCACCCATATGCTGCTGGATGCGGTGGACTGCGGCTTCTGACCAGAAGGGGCCTGTGAAGTCCCGTGTTGTTTCCGGGCTCCTGTCCATTGGCATGCTCTGTGGCGGCCCTGCTGCCGATGGCTGTTTCCGGGACACGGGCTAGGCGCCCCCCCTAAGTACGTCTCTGTAGGCTCTAATCGGCATCCCTGCCTCATAAGGTCCCGTAAACAGCCATCGGCATCAGAGCCTTCGCATTGAGTTTCGATATTCTTTGCCGGGTCCCGATTCCAAATTCCTGTTGCGAAACCGGCTCGCTCCACACTAAAATGTGATCACAAATTCGAGGGCCGGGATCGCTATCGTCCCGGCCAGCACAGTCGGGAGCGAGATGATGAACAAGAGTCAACTGCAACAGCACGACCGCGAGCACCTGCTGCACCCTTTTACCGATTTCAACGACCTGGGCAGGCAGGGAACCCGGGTGATCACCGGTGCCGAGGGCGCCTACATCACCGACATCGACGGCCATCGGATGCTCGACGGCATGTCCGGCCTCTGGTGCTGCAATCTGGGTTACAGCCGCAAGGAGATCGCCGACGCCATCTACGAGCAGCTGAACACGCTGCCCTTCTACAACAGCTTCTTCCAATGCACCACCGTGCCTTCCATCGAGCTGGCGGACGCCCTCGCGGAGGTGAGCCCGGCGCACATGAATAACGTCTTCTTCACCGGCTCCGGCAGCGAGGCCAACGACACCAACCTGCGGATCATCCGCCGCTACTGGGACCTGAAAGAGCAGCCGGAGAAGCGCATCATCATCTCCCGCAAGAATGCCTACCACGGTTCCACCATCGGCGGCGCCAGCCTCGGTGGTATGAACGGCATGCGCAAGCAGTTCCAGCCGCTGGACTATATCGAGCATATCCAGCAGCCCTACTGGTTCGGTGAGGGCGGCGACATGTCCCCGGAGGAATTCGGCATCCACGCCGCCCGCTGCCTGGACGAGAAAATCCAGGAACTGGGTCCGGAGAATGTGGCGGCGTTTATCGCCGAGCCGATCCAGGGCGCCGGCGGCGTGGTCATCCCGCCGGAAACCTACTGGCCGGAAGTGAAAAGGATACTGGACCAGTACGACATACTGCTGGTGATGGACGAGGTGATCTTCGGCTTCGGCCGCACCGGTGAGTGGTTCGGCGCCGACTACTACGGCATGCAGCCGGACCTGATGACTTTCGCCAAGGCGGTGACCAATGGCTACTTCCCTTTGGGTGGCACCATGGTCGGCGACCGGGTGGCGGAGGTGATCAAGGCCAAGGGCGGCGAGTTCACCCACGGCTACACTTATTCCGCGCACCCGGCGGCCTGCATGGCTGGTCTGACGACGATCAATATCCTGCGCAATGAGAACATCATCGACAATGTGCGCGACGTCACCGCGCCCTACCTGGCCAAACGCTGGGCGGAACTGGCGGACCACCCGATCGTGGGTGAAGCGCGCAGCCTGGGCCTGGTAGGCGCCCTGGAGCTGGTAAAGGACAAGGCCAGCCGCGCGCGCTTTGATGACAAGTGCACCGCCGGCGGTGTCTGCCGCGATATGAGCATCAGGAATGGCCTGGTGATGCGCGCCACCGGCGATACCATGATCATCGCGCCGCCGCTGATTCTCACCACCGAGCAGGTGGATGAACTGGTGGATAAGGCGCACCGGGCGCTGGACGACACCGCTAAGGCGTTGGCGTAATATTCCCGGGACCGCGGAGCTCCAGCTCCGCCCCGTGTAGGAGCGGCGGGGCGGCCATCCGCCCATGGCCGCGATCGCGACATCAGATACCTGCGGCGATGCGGCGATTTACTACGGAGCCCCAAACCAACCGGGCCCGGGATATTGGAAAGAATACCGAGGCCTGAAGCGAAGGCCCTGCTGCCGGGGCCGTCCGTGAAACATTTGCCGATGAGGCTGTTGAGCGGACGGTCACCGGCAGCAGGGCCGCCCGGGCCTTTCTCCACGGCGATTTATCGTGGAGCCCTAAATCAACTGGGACCCGAGACACGGGACTCTGGAAAAAGTACCGAGCCCTGAAGCGAAGGCTCTGCTATCGGGCCGTCCGCAAAACCTTTGCCGATGAGGCTGTTGAGCGGACAACCCCCGGCAGCAGGGCCGCCACGGACCTGGCTTACAATCACCCAGGCCCCCCGATAACCAAAGGCAATGTATGTCCAAGGAAAAAAAATTCGCGCCGCCTTCGGAAATCCTGCAGGAATCCGAAACATTCCTGCGCGAGCACCCCGATCTCAAGTGGATCGAGGGCTTTATCTTCGATATCAACGGCATCCCCCGCGGCAAGTGGCTGCCGGCGGGCGCGGCGCACAAATTGTTGAAGGGCGGCCTGCAGATGCCGCGCAGCGCGGTCAGCCTGGACGTGTGGGGGCGGGATATCGAAAACAGCCCGCTGGTCTTCGCCAGCGGCGACGCGGATGGCATCTGTACGCCGGTATCGCCAATCTCCCTGGCGCCCTGGCACCGGGAGGAGACGGCGCAGCTGCACATGCAGCTGCGCGAGGCGGACGGCTCCCCGCTTTATGCCGACCCGCGCGCACAATTGCAGCGGGTGGTGGTGCGGCTCAAAGAGCTGGGTTACACCGCGGTGGCGGCCACCGAGCTGGAGTTTTACCTGCTGCGCGAGGAAGCGGATCACCTGGCGCGGCCGCGCCCCGTGAGCGACAACGACACCGAACTGGTGCCCTCCACCGATGTGTACGACCTCTCCGAACTGGACGCACAGCGGCATTTCTTCGCCGACGTGCGCGCCGCCTGCGGGTCGCAGGGCATTCCCGCGGACTCGATTCTCTCCGAGTGCGCGCCCGGGCAGTTCGAGATCAATCTGCTGCACAGTGCCGACCCGGTCAAAGTCGCCGACCAGACACTGCTGTTCAAGCGCCTGCTCAAGGGTGTGGCGCGCAGCCACGGCTATCGCGTGAGCACCATGGCCAAACCGTTTGGCGACCAGGCGGGCAACGGCATGCACGTACACCTCAGCCTGCTCGACGAAAACGGCAAAAATGTTTTCGACGACGGCAGCGACGCCGGTTCCGAACAGCTGCGCCAGGCCATTGCCGGCATGCTGGTCACCGCCAACGATGCCATGGCCTTCTTCGCACCGCACTCGAATTCCTATCGCCGCTTTCAGGAAAGCTCCCACGCGCCGCTGAATCTGTGCTGGGGCTACGACAACCGCACCACCACACTGCGGGTGCCCGCCAGCAGCCCGGACGCGCGGCGTATCGAGCACCGCATTGCCGGTGCCGATGTAAATCCCTACCTGGTGCTGGCCGCGATTCTCGCCGGTGCCTGTTACGGCCTGGAAAATACACTGCAGGCACCGGCGCCGGTGGAGGGCGATGCCTATCAGGTGGAGAGCGAACAACTGGTCAATACCTGGGGTGCCGCGCTCCAGCGCTTCGAGCACAGCCAGCTGTGGCAGGAGTATCTGGACCCCCGGTTCGTGGAGATATTCGTGTTGCTGAAGCGCCAGGAGATAGCGGAAATCGGCGCCCGCATCACCGATGTGGAATACCAGAGCTACCTGCACCGTGTCTGAAGGAAGACGTCATTTTTCACGCGGGAAAAAAGGCTGGGGCGACAACCGCCGAGGTTGCCAGTGAAGCTCTGCTATACCTAAAGCTAAGCGCACCGTGCGCTTATGACTCTCCTCCTGAAAGTGTGTTCGAGAAACCTGGCCCGCCTTTTGGCGGGCATTTTTTTCGAATTCTTCCTGCGGAATTTCCCTCCTCATAACGCGCCAGTCGTGGACCGCCGTGCCCTCCGGGCTGAAAAACCCCGCCTATAATGGAGAGAACCGCAACCGCGGCGAAGGAACTATTCAGAATTAAAAGGGGTTGCCTCATGATGAGATTGAAGTTCCTTCTCGTCTGTGTGGCCGCCGCGGCCTGCGCCGGCCTCGTCGCCCAGGCGGCACTTGCAGACTACAAAGAAGGCGACATTATCATCCGCGGTGGTGCCTCCTTTGTGGAGCCGGACGACGACCAGATTATCTCCCGCAGAATCCCCTTTTTGGTCGAGGAGGACGTTGAGGACGATCCGGCGACCGTGAACGTGCTTGGGACAGTCGACATGGACCTGGACGACGATACCACCTGGTACGTGAGCGGTGTCTGGCTGTTCCGGGACCACTGGGGCCTGGAGCTGCATCACGTCAACGATGCCAGCCTCGAAGCGGACCTGGATACTTTTGCCATCGCCGGTGGTTCCGTTGTTGGGTCAGCGAGAGTGGGGCTGGGTAATTTCGACATCCATGTCACCAGCCTGTTTATCAACTGGTATCCACTCGACCCCAGCTGCCTGATCCAGCCCTATGTTGGCCTCGGGGTGAACTACACTGACATCGACCGCGGCCCGAATTTCAAGCAGGTGCGCTCGGTGTTTGGCAGCGGAGCCACCTTTGCCAACGGTATCCTGAACCTGGGCAGTGATTTCGGCGGGGCCGCCCAGGTGGGCGTGGACTTCCTGCTGGGGTACGACAGCAACTGGATCGTCAATGCCTCCGCGATCTACGCGGATTCCGAGCCGGACCTGGAGCTGGGCTACGGTCTGCCGGTCACCGGACTGCCCGCACCTTTCCCTGCCTCGACGACAGTGCCGGTTCGTATAAGTGGTGATTTCGACTACAGCCCCTGGATGTTGAACCTGGGCGTGGGCTATAAATTCATCTTCTGACTCCCGGGTGGGATCGATAGCGGGCCCTGTGCCCGCCCTCATACCGCGAACAAATTCTCCCTGGCAGTCATTTTAACGAGCGTGTATTCTTCGCCCGTCGGCATGGCCGCAGTCATTTCGAATAACAATCCGGGAATGTTATGACCGCCTTGGAGAATTTTGCAGACGGTCCTGGTGCACTGTCGAGACAGTCCACTGGAGCTGTGCCGCCACGGCCGCTCAAAATCTGCCTGCTGGGCTACCGCAGCCATCCCCACTGTGGCGGCCAGGGCGTTTACCTGTATTACCTGAGCAAAGCGTTGGTGGACGCCGGCCACGCAGTGGATGTGATCTCCGGCCAACCCTACCCGGAACTGGACCCACGGGTGCGGCTAATCAAAATGCCGGGCCTCAACCTGTTCGAAGAGAAGAATCCCACCCGCGCCCTGCGCCTTCGCCACTTGCTCTCCTGGACGGATTTTTTCGAGTGGTGGAGCAAGCTCAGCGGCGGTTTCGCCGAGCCCTACACCTTTGGCCGGCGCGCGGCCAGGTACCTGCGCGAGCATGGCCGCCACTACGACATAGTGCACGACAACCAGTCCCTGTGTTACGGGTTGTTGCAGATCGAGCGGGATGGCCTGCCGGTGGTGGCCACCATCCACCACCCGATTACCCGCGACCGCCAGCTGGCCCTGGATGCGGCGCCCGACTGGTGCTACCGCCTGCTGGTGCGCCGCTGGCACAACTTCCTGCGTATGCAGATCCGGGTGTCCCGCCGCCTGCGGCATATCGTGACGGTCTCCGAACAGTCGCAGCGGGATATCGTCGAGCAGTTCGGGGTGGCGCCGGATCAGATCCGGTTGATCTATAACGGTATCGATACGGATATTTTCCGTCCCCAGCCCGATATCGCGCGCACGCCTCTGCGCATCATGACCACCGCCTCCGCCGACCAACCCCTCAAGGGGCTGCGCTTTCTGCTGCACGCGCTGGCCACACTGCGCGGGAAATACCCCAAACTGGAACTGCTGGTGGTGGGACGATTGCAGGAGGGCGGCGCCACGGAACGATTGTTGAACGACTTGCAACTGCAAACTGCGGTACGATTTGTTTCCGGTATTTCCAACCAGCAGATGGTGGACTACTACGCGAGCGCCTCTGTGGTGGTGTGCCCTTCGCTCTACGAAGGTTTTGGGCTGCCGGCCGGGGAAGCCATGGCCTGCGGAACGCCGGTGATTTCGAGCGACGGCGGCGCGCTGCCGGAAGTGGTGGGTGATGCGGGCATCGTGGTGCCCGCCGGTGACAGCGATGCACTGGCGAAGGCCCTCGACCGCCTGCTCGCCGACGCCTCCGTGCGGGAAACCCTGGGACAGAAGGGCAGGGAGCGCATTGAGCAGCACTTTTCCTGGCGCCTGGCCGCCGAACATCTGGTGCACTACTACCTGGAAATTCTCGGACGCGAGGTGCCGGGCCGGCACCCGTCCGCGGAATTGCCCCTGCGCAAGGCGCGGGAAAATGGCGGCCGCGGTGCGGAGGCCGCCTGATGATCACTGTCGATCCGAAGAGACTCGACCTGCAGCCGGGACAGAGAGTGCTCGACCTCGGCTGCGGCGAGGGGCGTCACGCGATTCACCTGCTGGTTTCCGAACCGGTGGAGGTAGTGGGCGTCGACCTGAAATTCGCCGACGTGCAGACTGCACGCGAGCGCGCACAGCCATTTGTAGAGGGCGCCCAGGCACCCGGCCTGCTGCTCGGCGTGGCCAACGGCCTCCAACTGCCATTTGCCGACAACAGCTTCGATGTGGTGATCTGCTCTGAAGTGCTGGAGCATATCGAGGACTACACCGGGGTATTGGCGGAAATCGACCGGGTGTTGAAACCCGGGGGACTCTTCGCGGCGAGTGTGCCGACGTATTTTCCCGAATGGATCTGCTGGCGTTTGAGTGATGAATATCACCAGGTGGAAGGCGGACATATCCGTATCTTTCGCGAGCGGGAGCTGCGCCGCAGTATCGAAAAGCTGGGGCATCTCTGTTTTGCCCGCCACAAGGCCCACGCGTTGCATACTCCCTATTGGTGGCTCAAGTGTCTCCTGTGGCGCAGGCCTGAATCCCGGCTGCTGGCCCTCTATCACCGCCTGCTGGTCTGGGATCTGATGCAGAAACCTCGACTTACGCGGCTGCTGGAAAAACTACTCGATCCGCTGCTGGGAAAAAGTATCGTCCTGTATTTTGTCAAATCGCCGCAGCCGCTCAGGGCATTGCCGGAACAGAAAACTCCGGCATTGGCCGTGGAGTCCGCCGCATGACTGAGTTTGCCGTGCCCGCCAAGCCCGTCGCGGAACTCTTTCCGGCGGATTTTTTACACCGCAGTGCCGGCTATATTCTCTCGCAGCAGCAGGCGGACGGCTGCATCCCCTGGTTTCGCGGTGGCCACGCCGACCCCTGGGACCACGTGGAGGCGGCCATGGGGCTGAGCGTGGCCGGCGAGTACGCCGCGGCGGAAAGGGCCTATGCCTGGCTGGCGGAGATGCAACTGACGGACGGCAGCTGGTGGGCGGCCTACAAGGATGGCGGGATACACAATCGCGAGCGGCGCGAAAGCAATTTCGTCGCCTATATCGCCACTGGCGTCTGGCACCATTACCTGGTTACCGACGACAAAAATTTTCTGCGTGCCTACTGGCCCACCGTCGAGCGGGCGCTGGAATTTGTACTGGACCTGCAGACGGAACACGGCGATATCCACTGGGCGGTGGATACCGATGGACGGCCCGAAGAGGATGCGTTGATTACCGGCTGTTCCTCCATCTACAAGAGTCTGGAGTGCGGTATCAATATCGCCCGCAGCCTCGGCTGCGGGCGGCCGCGCTGGGAGCGGGGCAGGGAAAAGCTCGGGGAGGCGTTGAGGACGAAGCCGCAGCGTTTTGATCGCACCTGGGAGAGCAAGGCGCGCTTCTCCATGGACTGGTTTTATCCGGTGCTCGCCGGTGTGTTTTCCGCAACCGCGGCGCGCACGCGTTTGCAGGGCAAATGGGATGAATTTGTGGTGGCGGGATTGGGCTGCCGCTGCGTCAACGACGAGCCCTGGGTCACCGTGGCGGAGTCCTGTGAATTGACCATGGCACTGCTGGCAGCGGGCGAAGCCGGCCGCGCGGCGAAACTCTACCGCGGCCTGCACCGCTGGCGAGATGGCGACGGCGGCTACTGGACCGGCTATGTTTACCGGGACAGCGCCATCTGGCCGGAGGAGAAAACCACCTGGACGGTGGGAGCTATACTGCTGGCGGCGGATGCGCTCGCCGGCCTGACCCCGGCCAGCGGATTGTTTACTTCCGTGAAGTTGTTGTCAGACCCGGCGCAGGATGCCGAGGGTGTCGACCATCTCAACCAGCTCGAACTGGGCGGAAGCCAGCGCTAGCTTGTAGATCTCGTAGGGCGCCTGGCCCCCGTCGGCGGGGTCCGGAAAGATATCGTGAATCGCCAGGTAGCCGCCCGGTACGATATGACGCGCCCAGCAGCGGTAGTCGGTCATCGCCGCCTCCTGCGAATGGCCGCCGTCGATAAATACCAGACCGAGGGGCGTGTTCCATCGTCTTGCGGCCACTGAAGATGGGGCGACTACTGGAACCACCCAGTCCTCCAGCTGCGCCGCGCGAATATTGGTGCGAAAGGTACGGAAGCTGTCCATTAACCGGCTGTCTTCGTCGAAGAGTTCCGGGTCGTGGTACTCCTCGCCCGGCTGGTGTTCCTCGGAGCCGCGGTGATGGTCCACCGCGTAGAGCACACCGTCCACCAGTTTGCAGGCGGAGGCCAGGTATAACGTGGATTTTCCGCAGTAGCTGCCCACCTCCAGGCAGGCGCCCAGGCCGCAGGCTTCCACGGCCAGGTGGTACAGCGCCTCACCCTCGCTGGCGGCGAGAAAACCTTTGACGGCGTGAATATCGATGGGTAGCTCGAGGGACATGAAAATACCACTGGCGCTTTTTCAAGTGCCCGAACAGTAAACCGCCGCCGGCGGAAAAGCAATGCGAAGCCGATGCGCAAAGATCACCGACCCCACTGGTTGAAAAAATGCCAGCTGCGTTTTCGCCGCTGGCGCACCCGCCACTTTCTGCTACCGCAATTTGACGCCGTCGGTCGGGAGCCGGAAGTCATGCATCCGGCCTCGGTGCAGGTATTCGGTGGTAATATCCGTTTGGGGAATTATCCGCACCTGATTTCCACTCCGGACAACTGCATCCGCCTCACCACCTTCGGTCACCGGGGCGGCGAGGCATGGATCACCATCGGCGATTTTGTGCTGATTTCCCCGGGGGTGCGTATATCCGCGGCGGAGTCGATTACTATCGGCAACGCCTGCATGATCGCGGCCAATGTGTACATCTCCGACTCCGACTGGCACGGCCTCTATAATCGTACGCGTCCGTTTCGCTGTACCGCCCCGGTGCTCCTCGGCGACAATGTCTGGGTGGGGGACAGCGCGATTGTGTGCAAGGGGGTCACCATCGGCGACAACTCCGTCGTCGGAGCCGGCAGTGTGGTGACCCGGGACGTACCGGCCAACACCGTGGTGGCCGGCAACCCCGCCAGGGAGATCAAGCGGATCGAGCCCGGGCGTCGTATGATCACCCGCGAGGCTCTGTTTGCCGACGCCTTTCGCCAGGCGCACAACCTGGGCGAACTGGATAAAATGCTACTGGAGGGCAACTCTCTGTGGGGCTGGTTGCGTTCGCTGCTGTTTCCGCGACGGGGGGACTGAAGAAGTGAGCAGGTGTTTCCAACCCTGCGGGTCAATAGTTGATAGCGAATCAAATGAAAAAATACAAAAGCGTTGTTCTGATCGGTATGCCGGGCGCCGGCAAAAGTACTTTGGGGGTGTTGCTGGCCAAAGAGCTGGCGATGGATTTTGTCGATACGGACTTGCTGATCCAGTCCCGGGAGGGCAAGACCCTGCAGGAGATCATGGACGGGAGCGATTATCTGAACCTGCGCCGTATCGAGGGGGAGGTGATCTCCAGCGCCGAACTGCCCAACCACGTGATCGCCACCGGCGGCAGTGTTGTGTACAGCGCGGAGGGTATGGCCAACCTGCGCCTCCTGGGCCCGGTTGTTTTTCTCCATTGCTCCGCGGCTGAATTGCGCCGCCGTATCCACAACTACGAGAGCCGCGGCATCGCCAAGGCCCCCGGGCAGAGTTTCGAGGAATTGTTTGCCGAGCGCGAGGCGCTGTATCGGAAATACGCGGATATCACCGTGGACTGCGACGGCAGGGATCTGCAACAGGTGCTGGGCCAGGTGTTGAAAGAACTGGAAACACTGGATTGACGGGCCCGGGAAGCTCATAGCCGGAGTCGTGGCGGCCCTGCTGCCGGTAGCCGTTCGTTCAACAGCCTCATCGGCAATCGTCTCTCGAACGGCTCCCGGCATCAGGGCCTTCGCTTCAGGCTCCGGTATTCTCTCCCGAGTCCCTGGTCCGAAGGGGAGGTCCCGGGCGGCCCTGCTACCGGTAGCCGTTCGTTCAACAGCTCATCGGCAAACGTTTCTCGAGCGGCTCCCGGCATCAGGGCCTTCGCTTCAGGCTCCGGTATTCTTTCCCGAGTCCCTGGTCCGAAGGGGGGGTCCCGGGCGGCCCTGCTGCCGGTAGCCGTTCGTTCAACAGCCTCATCGGCAAACGTTTCTCGAACGGCTCCCGGTATCAGGGCCTTCGCTTCAGGCTCCGGTATTCTTTCCCGAGTCCCTGGTCCGAAGGGAGGTCCCGGGCGGCCCTGCTACCGGTAGCCGTTCGTTCAACAGCCTCATCGGCAAACGTTTCTCGAACGGCTCCCGGTATCAGGGCCTTCGCTTCAGGCTCCGGTATTCTTTCCCGAGTCCCTGGTCCGAAGGGGAGGTTCCGGGCGGCCCTGCTACCGGTAGCCGTTCGTTCAACAGCCTCATCGGCAAACGTTTCTCGAACGGCTCCCGGTATCAGGGCCTTCGCTTCAGGCTCCGGTATTCTTTCCCGAGTCCCTGGTCCGAAGGGAGGTCCCGGGCGGCCCTGCTACCGGTAGCCGTTCGTTCAACAGCCTCATCGGCAAACGTTTCTCGAACGGCTCCCGGTATCAGGGCCTTCGCTTCAGGCTCCGGTATTCTTTCCCGAGTCCCTGGTCCGAAGGGGAGGTTCCGGGCGGCCCTGCTACCGGTAGCCGTTCGTTCAACAGCCTCATCGGCAAACGTTTCTCGAACGGCTCCCGGTATCAGGGCCTTCGCATCAAGTTCCGGTATTCTGTCCCGAGTCCCGAGTCCCGAAATTAAAGCGGCAACTGGGTAGTGTACTTCACCTGCTTGAGCGCAAAAGTGGAATTTACGGAAGCCACGTTGGGCAGGTGCACCAGCGAGCGTTTGAGCAACTGTTCGTAGTGCTCCACGCTGTCCACCACCACGCGCAATACGTAGTCCTTGTCTCCGCTGGTGGAGTAGCACTCCACCACCTCCTGCACATCCTGCACGGCGGATTCGAAACTGTTGAGGGACTCCTCGTCGTGGTTGTGGATGGTCACATAGCAGTATACTGTGACCCCTAGGTCGAGTTTACGGGGATCCAGTAGGGTGACGCGGCCGCGAATGATACCCTCTGCCTCGAGGCGTTTGATCCGGCGCCAACAGGGAGTGTGGGAGAGGCCCACTTTGTCTCCCAGTTCCGCCATGGAATAATCGGCATTCTCCTGCAGCGCCCGCAGAATTTTGCGATCGAAATCATCCAGGTCTGTCGAACGCTTCATATAAACTCCCATCCTATAAATAGTTATTTGGTCGAGATTTCTGTCATAATTTTATGCATAAATGCGTAAATAAAGCAATGTTCTGTTGCCCTTAACGCACTAGTATGGCCCGACCAGCCCGTCGCAGGTAAGGCCGTGTTTCTTGCGGTGCCCGCAAGAACGGGAGGGCAAGAGGCCCGGAATAAAATAATGACTGGTAGTCCGAAATCAGTTTCGAGCTAGGCAGATAACCGGAAGAGGCGTATGAGTGAGTATGTTGAGAGCCCCCAACGCGAGGCGGGCACCCAGGTCAGGCAGATTTCCCTGGATGACCGGTACACCACCCTCAAGGGGCGGGTACTGCTGTCCGGGATTCAGGCCCTGGTCCGTTTGCCCATCGACCAAATGCGCATGGATCGGGTCCGGGGTCTCAATACCGCCACTTTCATTTCCGGCTATCGCGGCTCTCCCCTCGGTGGATACGACCAGCAACTGAGCCGCGCACAGCAACTCCTTCTACAGCACAATATTCGCTTTGTTCCCGGTGTCAACGAGGAGCTCGCCGCGACCGCCGTGTGGGGCTCGCAGCAGGTGGGCTTGTTCGATGGCGCCCAGGTGGATGGTGTCTGCGGTATCTGGTACGGCAAGACCCCGGGAGTGGACCGCTCCGGCGATGCTTTCCGCCACGCCAATGCCGCCGGCTCCTCGCCGAAGGGCGGGGCGCTGATCATCGCCGGTGACGACCACGGCTGTAAGTCCTCGTCCTATCCCGGCCAGTCCGAATTTGCTTTCGTGGACATGCATATCCCGGTGCTCAACCCGGCCACCGTGCAGGAGGTGCTGGATTACGGCCACTACGGCCTGGAGCTGTCCCGCTTCAGCGGCTGCTGGGTGGCGATGATCACCCTCGCGGAAAATATGGACAGCTCCGCCACCGTGGACGTGGACCCCGAGCGGGTGCAATTCACCTATCCGGAAATCGAGCGTCCCCAGGGCGGCCTGAACATCCGCAAGCAGGACAACCCGCTGGAGCAGGAAGAGCGCCTGTGGCGCTACAAGCGTCCGGCGGCCCTGGCCTTTGCCCGGGCCAACAAGCTGAACCGGGTGGTGCTGGAAAACCCCGACGCCACCCTGGGTATCGTCAGCACCGGCAAGGCGCACCTGGACCTGATGCAGGCCCTGGAGGATATGGGCATCGACGAGCAGCAGGCGCGGGACCTGGGAATCCGTATACTCAAGGTGGGCATGACCTACCCGCTGGACGTGCCCGGCATCCAGGAGTTCGCCCGCGACCTGGACTACCTGTTGGTGCTGGAGGAAAAGCGCAGCCTGATGGAAGTGCAGCTGAAAGAGGAGCTGTACAACGTCCATCTGCAGGACCCGCATTTCCCGCGCATTATCGGCAAAGTGGACGAGCACGACCGCCCGCTGCTGCCCATGTACGGCGAGCTGTCGCCGGCGGTGGTGGCGCAGGTGCTGGGCAAGCTGCTGTCCGGCGGGACTCATGGCGGCGCACAACTGGGCGAGCGCGCCAGGCACCGGCTGATGCGCCTCGATGCACTGGCCGAGCGCATCTCGCAGCAGGCCGGTTCCAGCGTGTCGCGCCTGCCCATGTTCTGCGCCGGCTGCCCGCACAACCGCTCCACCAAGGTACCGGAGGGCAGCCGCGCCCTGGCGGGTATCGGCTGTCACTACATGGCCCAGTGGCTGGACCGGGAGACCTACACCTTCACGCAGATGGGTGCCGAGGGTGTCAATTGGGTCGGCCAGGCGCCGTTCACCAGCGAAAAACATGTGTTCGTCAACCTCGGCGACGGCACCTATTTCCATTCGGGCCTCCTCGCCATCCGCGCCTCCGTGGCGGCGCAGGTGAACATCACCTACAAGATCCTGTTCAACGACGCCGTGGCCATGACCGGCGGCCAGCCCCACGACGGTGAACTGCGCCCGGACATGATCTGCCGCCAGGTACTGGCGGAGGGTGTGCGCAAAGTGGTATTGGTGATGGATAACCCGGACAAGTACAAGGGCGCGCTGAAATTCCCCGCCCAGGTGGAAATCCGCCACCGCGACCAGTTGCCGGTGGTGATGCGGGAGCTGCGCGAGACCGATGGCTGCACCGTCATCATCTACGACCAGACCTGCGCCACCGAACTGCGCCGCAAGCGCAAGCGCGGCCTGTTGCCGAAGGCGGAAGGGCGCCCGTTTATCAACGAACTGGTGTGCGAGGGCTGTGGCGACTGTGTGCAGCAGTCCAGCTGCATCGCGGTGGAAAAAGTCCAGACCGCACTGGGCGACAAACGCCGCGTCAACCAGACCGTCTGCAACCAGGATATGTCCTGTGTCAACGGCTTCTGCCCGTCTTTCGTCACCATCAAGGGCGGCAGGCTGAACAAGCGTGCCGGTGTGGGCGACGTGCTGCGCACCGAGGCGGCCAGGCTGCCCGATCCGCAACTTCCGCAGTTGGCGGAACCTTACAATCTGCTGGTTACCGGCGTCGGTGGCACCGGCGTTGTTACCATCGGCGCGCTGCTGGCGATGGCCGCACATATCGAAGGCAAGGCCTGCAGCACCCTGGACCAGACCGGTCTCGCGCAAAAGGGTGGGGCGGTCTATTCCCATGTGCGCTTCGCCGCGCGGCCGGAAGCCCTGCAGGCTGTACGTATTTCCGACGGCCGCGCCGACGGCCTGGTGGCCTGCGACCTGATCGCCGCCGGCAACCTGGCCGCCTGTCTGGCCAAGCTGGACGAGAGCCATAGCCGGGCGGTGGTCAACACACACCTGAGCCCTACCGCCGCCTCAGTACTGGGCCGGGAGGACAGCCATTCGCCCCAGGCGGTGCTGGACAGCCTGGGCCAGGCGGTGCTGCAACTGGACGCGGTGGAGGGGCACAAGCTCACCAGTGCCGCGCTGGGCGACACGCTGGCGGCAAATATTTTTATGCTGGGCTTCGCCTGGCAGAAGGGCCTGTTGCCGCTGGGCCTGGAATCCCTGCAACAGGCCATCGAATTGAACGGCGTGGCGATCGAGGCCAACCTGCAGGGCTTTGCCGCTGGCCGGCTGGCCGCCGCCAACCGCGAGGCCCTGGACTCGCTGTTGGTGCGGGACGAGGAAGCGCAACTGCCGCGCACCCTGGAGGAGATCGTGGCTCATCGCGTCGAACTCCTCACCGGCTACCAGAACGCGCAGTTGGCACAGCGATACAAGGCGCTGGTGGACAGGGTCAAGGATGCGGAGATTCTCAAGGTGCCCGGCAGCGAAGCCCTGGCGGAAGTGGTGGCCCGCTACTATGCCAAGCTGCTGGCCTACAAGGACGAGTACGAAGTGGCCCGACTCTACACCGACGGCCGCTTCGTCAGGGCACTGGAGGAAAACTTCGCGGGCGATTTCGAGCTGGAATTCAATATGGCCCCGCCACTGATTGCGCCCTTCGACAAAGCCCTGGGCCGGCCGCGCAAACTCAAATTTGGGGGCTGGATGTACAAGGCCTTCGCTCTGTTGGCCAGGTTGAAAATCCTGCGCGGCACCGCGCTGGATATTTTCGGCTACACCGCCGAGCGCAAAATGGAGCGCGCACTGATTCGCGAGTACGAGCAACTGGTGGATGAGGTGCTCGGCAAGCTGAACGCCGGTAACCACGCCTCGGCCATCGAGCTGCTCAGTTACCCAGACGGCATTCGCGGCTACGGCCTGGTCAAGGAAGCCAGTGTGTTGAAGGCCCGCGAACTCCGCGACGTGGCGCTGGTCCGTTTCCGCGATCCCAAGGCCGGTGTCGCGGTGCCGTCGGTGGAGGTTTTCGACCCCTCCCATGCGCAGCAGGTGGGTTGACCGGTCAGGCTGAAGAGCACAGGGCGCGATGCGGCGATGCACCCGTTGAAGGCAGGGAGTGGGGTGAAACAGGTAACTACGTAACTGAAAACGAGATTATGAACGTTCAGTTGGTAACATCAGAAGATGAATTGGATAGGGTCGGCAAGGTTCTTTTGCAGCTCCGGCCCCAGTACAACTTGGACAGCCTTAAGGCCCAGATTCAATCACAGCAGAAATCCGGCTATCAACTGGCCTATGTCACATCTGCTGGTAAGGTTTTATGTGTGGCGGGGTTTGTTGTCGGCCAAAAGCTGGCGTGGGGTAAGCATATCTACATCGATGACCTTGTCACTGATGAGGAGCATCGATCTTCCGGAGCTGGCGCGTTCCTGATCGGCTGGTTCAAGGAGTATGCAAAGGAAATTGGTTGTAGTCAGTTGCATCTCGATTCCGGGGTTCAGCGATTTCCAGCGCACAGATTCTATCTGAGAGAAGGATTCAATATCACCAGCCACCATTTTTCCATTACCGGCCTGTAGTTCGTTAACAGGCACTTTTCAGCCAGGAGGGGGATAGACAGGTGAAACCTACAGCAGCGGAAATTGAAGCCGGTCAGGCTGTTTACACAAAGCGCGCACTCTCGGCCTATGACCTGATCGTGTTGGGAATATCCAATCGCTATATCTGGAGATGCCCGACGCACCTGATCGAGTCGCACTACAACAACAATGTAACCTCCAATCACCTGGATGTGGGAGTGGGTACCGGCTATTTCCTCGACCGTTGCCGGTTTCCGGCGGACGGCCCCAGGATTGCACTGATGGATATGAATGCCAACACACTGGAATTTGCATCAAAGCGGATAGAGCGGTATCGCCCTGAGACCTACCAGCAAAATATTCTGGAAGAAATTTCACAGCCCATAGAACCCTTTGATTCCGTGGGTATAAATTACCTTTTCCACTGCCTTCCCGGCGCAATCGAAGAGAAGGCGGTTGCATTGGATTATCTCAAAAAGTTGATGAATCCTGGAGCAACTGTATTTGGGTCGACCATTCTTCAGGAGGGGGTGGACAGAGGCTGGCTGGCTAAGAGGCTGATGGATTTCTACAACAAAAAAGGTATCTTCTCCAATTCGGAGGATAGCCTGGCGGGCCTGAAAACGGCTCTGTCCGATCGCTTTGACAATGTCGTCATTGAAGTAACCGGTTGTGTTGCGTTATTTTCCGGCAACGCTCGATAAGTTTGTGGGAAACTCTGGGCAGGCTGTCGGTTTTCGATTCCCTGTTGAAGCGTGTTACCAGTACATCTGCGCCCGTATCGCCAGCTGATTGGTCTTGTCCCCGGTAAAGTCGTCATCGCCAAAAGTGGCATTCAGCATAAAGCGCACCCGGGGATTGACGTAGTAGTTGAGGCCGAAAATCAAGCTGCTCGCCTTCAGGTCGTGAATGTCCCTGTTTCTGATGATGTCGTAACGGGCGGTGAGTTCCCAGGCACCGTATTTCCCCTCCGGCTTGGGGGATTTGAAAACGGCTTTGCCGGCATTGTAGGGCTTGTGTTCCCCGGTGATTATCCAACTGCCCATAACGTACCAGGCATCCACATGCTGATCGTCGATAAAGCAGCCGGTCACCGGGTCGCAGGCAAAGGGGGCAGGGACGCCAAAAAAATCCACGAAAGTTAATTCCGACAGAAAGTAGTCCCCGTCGTAGTCCGCATAGACGTATTCGGCCTGCCCGTAGAGGGGGCCGTAGGTTCCCGCCAATTCCAGGCCAGCGGAATTTACCGTGCCACCGCCGTCATCGATAAAGAATTCGTCGTCGCCAAAGTCTCCGAAGAAGAAGTTGTCGCCGCCGGGAGTGAGCGCTATCAGCTGGCGCGGGCCGCGCCGGCCGGCATAGATCACTTCGGCTTCCAAAGGCTCCGTATTTCGATTGGCATCTTCGTGGCTGAGGGATATGCCGAAGTGCAGGGTGCTCATGTCGTCGTTGATGGGTGTCCAGGTAAAGCGACTGGCGGCGCCCAGGCCTTCGTTGCGCGGGGTGCCGGCGTCCCGCAGGTTGATTGCCATGATGCCGAAGGTGTAGCAGTTGACGTGGGTATGCCAGCCAACCCCCTGCTGGAACTGGCGGCCCCGGTATATTCCGGTGCCACTGGTGAAGGGCCGTTCCATCATGGTGATTTCATTGGAGCTGGTCAGCTCTTCCATGGAGCGGTAGGGCTTGAACTGGCCGATGGTGAGGGTACCGCCGGCGAGGCCGGTGGCGATATAGACGTCGCGAAACCCGGAGAGGGTACTGCCGGCGGCAAAATCCTGCTCCAGTTTGTATTTCCAGTTGTACGCCTCCCCGGATAGGGTGATGCGCGCGCGGCGAAACTCCGTGGTGCTGATCGTGTCCTCGATATCCTCGTCGAACAGGTAGGTGTCGAAATGGATGCGCCCGCCCAGTGCGGCAGAAAAATTGCCGTCGTCGGAGGTGATTTTGAGGCCGCCCTTGGTTTCCGCCTTGTCGGCAACTGCCGGATTGCACAAAATTACACCAGCCAAGGCACTGATTTTAGCCAGCTTGTTCATCGACACCTCCCTGTGTGCCTTGTGCAGTTATATCCGGTATTGGCGCCTTTCGAGTGTAGCAGCTGTCAAAGCCGCTGCAATTTGAACCCCTTTTTCTGCAACAATTCGACCACACTTTCTTTTCCCACCAAGTGGCCGGCCCCGACAATCACAAACAGGGAGTCGTGGTTTTCACTGGTGCGGACGATTTTATCGGCCATGGCGCGATTGCGCTGGAAAAACAGCGCGTCGTAGAGTGGCCGGAATTCCGGGTTTTCGGCGAGCCCCTCGCCGATCACCAACTGATAGAGCTGTTCCGCATCGCCCTTTTTCCAGGCGCCGGTCATTCTGGGCACAAAGGTCTCTATCTCTTCCAGCTGTTCCAGGGTCTGCCGCAGCAACAGATCCGGGTTCTCCAGGCTGTTGAGCAATTGCAGCTGCTGCAGAACGCCTTCCAATTCCACGATGGTTTTTTTGTCCCGTTTGGCCTGCTGGAGAAAGTGGCGGTCGATTCCCAGGCTGGGGTCCAGCCCCTGGGACTGCATTTCCACCATGCTGAGGGTGATCATGGCGATGGCGGGGCGCTGGCGGACAAACAGGGGCTCCGGCAGTTGGCGGCTGTGCAGCCAGTCCTGGAGTTTGCGGTAGACATCGGGGGACAAGTCGTCGCGGAGGCTCCGCCCTGTGGGGTAGAGGGACTCCTGCATAATCTGCTGCTGCAGCGCGGCGTCGCCCTCCGCGGCCAGTACATCCGCTTCCACCACCAGCGCCCCACTGTCCGCGTAGGCCTGTTCGATCTGCTGGCGCAGGGGATAGAAGTCTGCGGTGGCCAGATGGACTGAGCCCAGCAGGTAAACCCGGCGGCCGTCCTTCTCCGCCTGCCAGAAAACACCCCGGTCGTTTGCAGCGCTGGCCAGGCCGGTGGCGAACAGCAGGAAAAAGCTGAGAAACAGCTGTGGCAAGCAGCGGAACTGTCGCGAATTTGTCATTTGGCATCTCCCTTTGTCGTTGTTGATTGGCATCTTAGCACGGCGCCCGGATGAGGCAGTTGCGCGGGGGCAGCGGTGGAGAAGCCTTTGTGGTATCCCGCGGGATGGAACTGGTTTTCAAAAATGCGTATTGCGGCTCGGCAAACGACCGCCAATCCATCACAATACAATGGTTGAATGGCCACCGCAGTGCACAAGCAGGTCTATGAGAATCGTACAAATATTGCCCGAATTGAACGGGGGCGGGGTCGAACGGGGCACGCTGGATTTCGCCCATGAGCTGGTTCGGTTGGGGCATGAGTCCATCGTGATCTCCAACGGTGGCGAACTGGTGCCGCGCCTGACCCTGCGGGGCTGTCGGCATATCGACATGCCGGTACACAAAAAGTCGTTCTGGTCGCTGCGCCTGGTAGGTCGCCTGCGGCGCCTGTTGGAGGAGCTGCAACCGGATGTATTGCACGCGCGCTCGCGTATGCCGGCGTGGATTGCCTGGCTCGCCTGGCGGGGCATGCCGGAAGGGCGGCGTCCACGGTTGGTGACTACTGCCCACGGTCTCTACTCGGCCAACTTCTATAGCGCGATCATGGCCTCCGGCGAGCGGGTGATTGCTGTATCCCAGTGTGTGGCAGATTATTTACAGCAACATTACGGCAAGAAGCTGCGCACTCCTCCCCGGGTGATTCACCGGGGGGTGAATACCCGGGAGTTCGATCGCAATGCCCCCATCTCCGGCCAGTGGCAGTTGCGCCTGCTCAACGACTACCCGCAACTGGAGGGCAAGAACTGGCTACTGATGCCCGCCCGCCTGACTCCCTGGAAAGGCCAGCGTACCTTCCTGCAGATGCTCGCTGCCATCTCCCGCCAGCGGGATGACGTGTTCGGTCTGGTGGTGGGTGCCGCGGACACGGGCAAAGAGAAGTACGCGCGGGAACTGGAGCAACTGGCCCTGGATCTCGGGCTCAGCGACAAGGTGTTGTTTCTGGGCCAGCGCCGCGATATGCGCGAACTCTATGCCAGCTCACAGATCACCTACAACCTCTCCGAACATCCGGAACCCTTCGGGCGCACGGTTACCGAGGCGCTGGCGATGAACTGCCCGGTGGTGTCCTACAACGACGGCGGTCCGGCGGAAGTGCTGCACAGTTGTTTTCCCCAGGGATTGGTGGAGCGGGGCGATCTGGATGCGCTGGTACGGGCGAGCCTGCAGATTCTCGACCGGCCGCAGTCGATCGATTTTACCGGTTTCAGTCTCGAAGAGATGACGGCGCAGACGCTGGAAGTCTACCAGGAGCTCTGTGCCGGCTAAGAGCTCAGAGCCGGGCGCGGAGAGTCCGCGCAAGCGTCCAAACAGGCTTTGAACGGTGCGCACGGCGCACCCTACCGGGTTGGAGTAGGGTGCGCCGCCCACACCATTTCTACCGCCTGCGGGCTGATCAATTCCCACAACTGAGTGATTAACCGTCGGCGCGCCGCACTGATTATTGCTTCCTGTGCTCTGCTGTTCTTCCCATTCCGATAACCGGCCAACTCGCTAATGGCCACCCTCTCCATCAATCCCATATCCTCGAATTTCTCCAGCGCCCGCCGGTAGCGACCCGGCATATTTGCCGACTGCGGACGCAGGCTGGTCAGCGGCCGCGCCAGGTTTATCGTTTCGCTCAGCATGGTCATGCTGTCCTCGGTGCAGAAAACCCGTTCGGCACTGGGAAGGATGTTCGCCAATGATGGCGAACTGTCTCCGGGCCAACAGCTGGCGGCGACGAAGGATTCCGGCAGGTGCCGGTCGCACAGTTGGCGCAGGTAACCGGGGCTGCGCCGCGAGCCGGCGACAATCCAGCGGATATCATTTTCTTCCGCGCACTCCCGGGCCCAGCGCAATAGCCTAGTCCAGTCCTGCCGCCGGTAACGGTAGCCGCTGCCGTCGCCGCCGAGCAGTAATGCCCAGCGGTTGGATTCTACTTTTCCACTGCCGACGCGGGCCGGGGCAAAATCCATCACAAGGTTGTTCGGCGGTGATCCCGCGACTGGCTCCAGGGTCAGCAGTGCGGAAAAATTTTTACAGGACAGGTGCCGTGGCGAGCCGATGAAAATATTGCGGCACCGCCAATACCGGGCCAGGGCGCTGTTGGCGAAGCTGGTATTGCCGCCGGCGGAAACGATCAGATCCGTGGGCTGTGTGGGCAGCTGTATCCGGTAGCAGCGCAGAATCCACCGGGCGGAGGTTGGAAATCGCTCCAGCCTGTTGCACGCGAAGGCCAGCGGACGGCGCAGCCATTTGAAGCGCAGCCGGCAGTCGGCTTCATGGACGGAAACGGATTGGCCGGAATGGCGTAGCCAGTCCGCCAGCCCCCGGGCCTGGTTGACATGGCCGGGGACGCCGTCGCTCAGAATGATGATGCGCACTGGGAAACCAGCTGCGCATACACCTGCCAGGTGGCCCTGGCCATATTGTCCAGGGTCAGCTCCCTACCGGCGCGGGCGAAGACCGGGGCGAAGTCCCGCCGCAGGCGCTGCTTATCCTGCAGTGCGGTGCGCAGCTTTTGCGCCAGGTGGGCCGGTTCGCGATCGTCCAGCAGATACTGGTTGGGAATGTATTCACCGGCGTTGCCGACGCGGCTGGCTACCACCGGGCAGTGGTTCAGCAGTGCCTCGATCAAGGTGTATGGGGCGCCCTCGTTGCGCGAGGGCATTACCAGCAGGTCCGCCGCGCGCATAAAGGCGCTTACCTGGTCGGAGTGGCCGATAAAATTCACCCGGCCGCCCAGTTGCAGTCTGTCGCTGAGTTTTTGCAGGTTTTCCTTTTCCGGACCTTCCCCCAGTACGATCAGCTGGGTATCCGGAAGCTCCGGCATGGCTTGCAGCAACAGATCTATCCCCTTGAGTTTGACCAGACGCGCGACCACAAGCAGTGTGGAACTCGCGGCTCCGGGGAATTCCACCGGCGCCGCGGCCCGGACAACGGTGTCGACGCCGTTGGGGATAATGTTCCAGGACAGGCGCGAGTTGGCTACCGCGGTATGGCTGACCGCAATGCGTGCGTTGAAGGCACTGGCCAGTTTGTCGCGAGGATGGCGGACGTTGTGCCGGGTGATTACCTGCCGGGCATCGGTGTATTTCTGTACCGCCGCGAGCAACTGCGCGGACTTGCTGCCATGGCCGTGGGCGATCTGGTATTCGCCGGCGCGGATCTGGTTGGCCAGGCGCCAGATCAGCGTGGGGTGGTGACGGCTGCGGTCGGTGTTCAGTGGAATGAAATCCACCGCCTCGTCCAGGGTGGCCCGGTAACGCGGGTGGGCGATCACCGATACCCGGACGCCGGTGTTGTGCGCCTGCCAGCGGGACAGGTCCGCTACGTGTTTTTCCATTCCGCCGTGCTCACGGCTGGCGATAAGATGACAAATACTCTGGATCATACGGTTGCCAACCCGGTATTGGTTTCTCCGGCCATGCGCTCCAGCAACAGCTGGGCACAGCGCAGGTGCTCATTGAGTGGCGCGCGCCTCTGGTTGGGAAAGCCGCGCAATTGCCACAGGGGATAGGGGGTGATTTCGCCGCACTCGCTCAGTTGGCGGATACCGCGCAGCAGTTTGTTGCAACGTCCCCGGGGGGACAGATTCAGTACGCCGACCGCCGCATGGCTGTTGAGGGCCTCAAACAACATGGAGGCGCTGTCCGGGCTGACCCAGATCTCCCGCGCGGCGGCGATAATCCGCGGCAGCCAATCGCTGCCGGTATCGCGCCAGTGGACGTACTGGCATCGATCTCCCAGCGCCGCCAGCATTTTCCTGGTGTCAGCGGGGGTTCGGCGGCTGTCCGCTACCAGCCAGTGCAGGTCCGGACGCGCTTCGCAGATACGATTCAGTTGCCGCACTATGTGCGCGCTGTTCCAGGTGAAATAGCGATTTTCCCCGCCCAGAAGAATCAGGCCACAGGGTTTTTCTTCCGTGCTTATTTTCACGCTGCCCGGCGCCAGGACCCCGCGGCTGGCGATCACATTGCCGAGCAGGGGCGGGCGGTCGTGCTGTGGAACTATGGCATAGTCGAACCAGCTGGCGGGCAGGGTGGGGCGCATGAGTACCACGGCGCGGCCGCCGTGGCGGTTGCGGGCGCTGAGTAGGGGCAGGTGTGTTTTGTGCCCGGCACCGACAATCAGGTCCGGTTCTGGAAGGTGATTCCCGCGGACAAAGCGATTGTCCAGCCACTCGTGCCATTTTTCCGCCGTGGAATAGCGGCAGTCGATTCCGTAGCTACGAATGGATTGCAGGCTGGCGAGGCCCTGCAGCAGGCCGTCCACCTGCTTTTCATGGCCGCGATTGCCGTCGCGCAACGTCCATATTGTCAAGTTCATGGTCACCCCGCTCGGTTATGCGAGATATTTTGTGCGGGCCTTGTTACAGGAGTTTGATTGAAATATGACTGTGTGGAGACGGGGTCAGCAAAGAAACGGCAGGAGCGGCCGTTGGCCGCGTTCGATCTTTCCCTGTAGCGCAGTTTGATCGCGGCCAGCGGCCGCTCCTACAGGGGAGAGCCGGGTGCCGGTATCAATAGTTGAAATGCCAGTTGATCGACGCAAAATCGAAACCCGGATTGGGTCTATTGGTGTAGCCGTTGGAAAAATGGCTGTAACGAAGCGACAGTACATCACCACCGGGCAGCCGGTAGCCGCCGGCAAAGTGCAGGGCGAAATTCCATTTGGTGGTGAGGTCGATTGCGCCGAAACTTTGATTGGACAGGTAGGCGGCACCCACACCGGCCTCGGCAAAAAAGCCCTGGGGTTCCGCTTTCGGGTACCAGCGCAGCACCGGTTTCAGCTCCAGGATATTCTGGTGCTGGGTCTCTCCGCGGTGCTCCTCCCGCAGGCGCGAGTAGCTGCCCTGGAACCACCATTGCCAATTGTTATCGCCGATTACATATTCCGCGAAGCGGGAGGAATAGTTAATGCCAAGCATTTCCGCGCTGGCGATGGAGTGCCGCTGGATCAGTGCATCGTTCAGGCCCTTGCCGGCACTGACGATCAATTCCTGTTCTGCATTGGCGGGAGAGGAGATTAAAAAGACGTACAACAGCGCGGCGGCCGGCAATCGATACATGATTTATCACTATTTAAATCGACAACCGATAAGCCTAGCGGGATATCCGTCATTGGCAAGACCTATTTCTCCCGCTGATCACCCTTATCGCCATTGTCGCTTCAGTTGCCGCAGCGCATCCGAGTGCAGCTGGCGCGCACGCTCCTGGCTGAGGCCCAGTTGCTCGCCGATAACCCGGAAAGAACAGTCCCGGTCGGAGACGAGCCCGTAGCGCAGGTTGAGTACGGTGCGCTGGCGCGCCGGCAGCCGCGCGACGGCTTCGCGCAGGCGCTGGGCCAGTTCCTGGTTGGTGACCAGTTCATCGGTATTGAAGAGTTCGTCCGCCGGTGCGTAGTCCAGGCGGGTGCTGTTCTGGTCGTCGGTCACCGGTTCGTCGAGGGAACCTGTGGGGCCGGGCAGTTTGAGCAGGCTCTGCACCCGTTCCAGGTCCAGGCCGGTGTATTTCGCCAGGTTTTCGTCCGAGGCGGGCAGGCCCTCGGCGCGCACCTGGCCGATGGCGCGGTAGATGGCGCGCAGGTCATCCTGCACATTGGCGGGCTGGCGCACCAGATCGTCGTTGCGGCGCAGGGCGAGCTGGATCTCCTGCTGTATCCACCAGTAGGCGTAGGTGGAAAACCGGTAGCCCATCTGTGGCTTGAAGCGCTCGATCGCCTTCATCAATCCCACGTTACCCTCCTGGATCAGATCGATAAATGGCACCGAGGGGTTGCGGAAGCGCTTGGCGATGGCGATCACCAGGCGCAGGTTGCACTGGATCAGTTTCTTTCGCTGCTCCTGGAAGCGTCGCAGCAGGCTCTGCAGGGAGCTGCGATCGCGCTGCGGCAGCTTGCGGTCGGCGAGCAGGTCCTCGGCCCGGGCGATGATCAGGCCGTGATCATAGGCGCCGGTGCTGCCGCGCTGCTCCACTCCTTCACTGCGAAGCTGCACCAGCTCGATGCCGCGCTTCTGCAGCAGGGCGATCAGCTTGTCTTCCAGTTCACGCAGGAGGCAGGTGGTGGTGTGTTCCTCTTCCGGAGTCAGCAGTTCCAGCCGGTACAGATGCTTGAGATAGGTCTGCATCGGCGTGCTGCTGCTCTCGGAGACGGACTCCTCGGCGGCGGATAACTCCGCCGGATCGAGTGGCTCGGTATCCGGGGGAGCATCGGGGCTGGTGGGTTCCTCCGGGAGGTTGTTCCGGGGGAACTGTTCATCTGTGTCCTTCAGCCATTCTTCATCCCTTGAGTAAAAGTTTTCTCGGGACAAGTGCGTAGACCTTCTGTTGGCTGTGCGACTGACTCGCGGACCTCCGTCACGGCGGCCGTTTGGCGCCTAATTCGTGGTCCGGTTCTCTTGAATATAGATGAATGTAGAATTCTGCGCCTGGATAAGAGTGACTGGGAGGTTTTGGTGGTGCATGGGGCGGGGGGATGGTCAGTCGGTGCGGTTGGCGCGGATGTCGTAGCTGAAGTCGATGTCCTCGGCCACCCGCAGCGCGCCCAGGGCGGCGCTGAAGGGCTGCAGCCCCAACTGCCGGTGGCTCAAGGCAAACTGGCCCCGCGCGCGCAACTGGCGCCCGTCGAACTCCACTGTGGCGGGCAGGCGCACCGCAATGCTGCGGCCCAATATCCGGATGGTTACCGGAATATCGACCTGTTGGCCACTGCTGACCACGGCGCTGCCGCTGAGTTGCATCTGGGGAAACTGGTCGCCTTTCAACAGCTTATCGCCCAGCATATTGGCGCGGGTGCCGGCGACTGCCTTGGCCGAGGGTTGTGCGGAGAAGTCCCCACCGTAGCGGCTGCGCAGCGCGGGGTTGTCCACCACAAGCGCCGCTACCGGTATGTTGAGCTCGAAGCTGGACTCCTGCGGTGGCGTCTCCAGTTGGACATTGCCGCTGACGCCACTGGCGGAGATCACGTGATTGTGCCCCAGTCCGGAGAGGGCGCCGGCGCGGTACACGCGCCAGTGGATGTCGGAGGCGGCGGAATCTATCCGGTAGCGGCCGGTTTCGGCACTCGCCGCGGCAGAAATAAAGCACAGCAGGAGAGCGAGCAGAGACAGCCGTTGGCGATACATGACGGGTCCTTTTTACCGAGTGCGCGCCATCATAGGGGAAAATATTTTCCGCTGCAGCGGAATTCCAATCCCTGGTTTTTCTATTTCACGCGCTTTACCCGCATACTGCGCCCGCCATCGGCCTGCTTCATAAAGAAGGAGCCGAATAGTGCCCGCTCGATGATTACCATATCGCCGCTTTTCCAGTTCACCCGGGTGCTGTCGTTCTGCCGCCAGACCTGGCCGTTGGTCAGGGTGATCTGCAGTTTTCCATAGGCGGCGTCCCGGATTTCAGCGATCGTGGCGTTGATGGAATCCGGTGCCTCCTCGGCGATCTGCTGCTGCTCGCGGCCGAAGCTTTGTTCTGCCCGTTGCTCCAGGCTGCTGCCCAGCGCGTCGTAGCAGGCCAGTCGCTCGCTGTCGTTTTGCATCCCGGCGCAGCGCTGCATTTGATCGGCGAGGGAGTCGGCACCGGCAGTACCGGCAAGCAAAAGCCAGGGAATAAACAGAAGACTTCTCATAATGACAGTTTCGCTAGTTTGGGTGGGCAGATTTTGCCTCAGAGGTTAGGAGTAAACAAACGGAAACGTGCTAACAGTCACATTTTTGGTCTGACCTCCGTGGAACAATAGGTTCCGTCTATAACCATAAATTCGAACTGTCAGGGGTTGGAAAATGAAGAAACTCATTATTCCCGCAATCGTCATCGCCGCCGTCGGCGGCTATTTTTACTACCAGAATATGGAGCCCGCCACCGCCGAGGATGAAATCTTAAAAGAGATGGATGCCGCGGTGGAGGAGGCCGGTGCGGCTGAAGCGGAAGCGGCCGAAGAAACTGGCGTCATTGCCACCAACGATACGGCAGAGGTGGAGGGCGATGTATTCGCCGACGCGCCCGAATTGATGGAGGAGGATGCCGAAGACGCCATGGAAGCCGCTGCCAGCGAAGCAGAGGAAATGGCCGAGGAGGCCATGGACGAAATGCCGGAAGACGAGATCGATCACGCGGAAGAGTAATTTTCCGGAGATAAAAAAATACCCGGGCAGCCCCCGGGTATTTTTTTCTGTTCCACCCCACCCCTGCCTCTCCTGAGTATTGAACGGTCTGTCGCTGACCCCGCCCACCGCATCTGTCTGACCCTATCTGTCCTATCCGGAGCCCACTTCTTCTACAATGTCGGCGAAGAAAGCGGTGATTGGAAAATTGCGACGTGAATAACAACAGCAGCCAGCTGCTGCACAAGCTGCGCCAACTGCTGCCCCGCGAGCGGCTGCTGACCGAGCGCGAGCAGTTGGCGCCTTTCGAGAGCGACGCGCTGCCGGTTTACTGCGAGCGCCCGCTGGCGGTGGTGCTGGCGGAGTCGGAAAAGGAAATCGTCGCCGTGGCGCGCCTGTGTGGCGAGCACCGGGTGCCGCTGGTATCCCGCGGCGCCGGCACCGGTCTTTCCGCCGGAGCCAAGCCGCATGGACGTGGTGTTCTACTGGTCACGGCACCCATGGATCGTATCCTTGCGATCAACACCCATTCGCTGACTGCCCGGGTACAGCCGGGGGTGCCCAATTTGCAGATCTCCCAGGCCGCGGTCCGGCACGGGCTCTTTTATGCACCGGATCCGTCATCGCAAATCGCCTGTTCCATTGGCGGCAATGTGGCGGAGAACGCCGGCGGTGTGCACTGCCTAAAATATGGCGTTACCGTGCACAATGTGATCGGCCTGCGCCTGGTGACCTGGGAGGGAGAGATACTCACCCTGGGCGGCGAATGCCTGGCACAGCCGGGCTACGACTTGCTGGCACTGGTGCACGGCTCCGAGGGCTGCCTGGGAATCGTCAGCGAAATCACTGTGAAACTCACCCGGGTACCCGCCGAGACACGCACCCTGATGGCGGATTTCGCCAGCATTGGTGCCGCCGCTGATGCAGTGTCGGCCATAGTGCGCGCCGGCGTGGTGCCGGCGGCACTGGAGATGATGGACGCACTGGTGATCTCCGCCACCGAGGCGTTCTGCCAGGCCGGCTATGACCTGGATGCCGCGGCCATTCTATTGATCGACCTGGACGGCGATCCCCTGGAGGTGAAGGCGGAAATGGCGCTGGTGGAAGCGGTGCTGTGCAAATTCCAAGCTACCCGGGTGCAGCGGGCGCAGGACGAAGACCAGCGCCAGCTCTGGTGGAAGGGGCGCAAGAGCGCCTTCCCCGCCATCGGCCGCCTGGTGCCGGACTACTACTGTATAGACGGCACTGTGCCGCGCCACCGCATCGGCGATGTGCTTCAGGCCATTGCCGAGTTCGCCGAGGGGTACCGTTTGCGGGTGGCCAATGTGTTTCATGCCGGCGACGGCAACCTGCATCCGATCATCATGTTCGACGGTCGCGAGCCGGACGCGCTGGAACGGGTCGAGGCGCTGGCTGCGGATATTCTGGAGTATTGTATCCAGGTGGGCGGCACCATTACCGGCGAGCACGGAGTGGGCACAGAGAAATTCAACCAGATGGCGATCCAGTTTGGCGACGCGGAGATTGAGCAGTTTCTGGCAGTTAAAAAAGCGCTGGATCCGCACGGGTTGCTGAACCCGGACAAGTTGATTCCCTCGCTGGCGCACTGCCGCGAGTATCGTGTGCTGAGAAAAAAACATGATTGAGTCGAACCGCGTACAGAAAACCGTAGGGTGGGAATTTATAGAGATGCCCAGTGGCTGAACAGGATCGCACCCTGGAATTGCAGGCCGCGCTGGAACAGGCGCTGGCCGGGGACACGCCCGTCGCAATCCGCGGCGGCGGCAGCCGTGCCCATTTCAACCTGGCACTGGGGGACAACCCGCTCAGCACGGCCGCGCACCGCGGCGTGATCGACTACCAGCCGGACGAACTGATGTTGCGCGTGCGTGCGGGCACGCCCATCGCCGAACTGGAAGCGCTGCTCGCCGCCGAGGGGCAGCGCTTTGCCGCAGATGTTCCGCAACCCGCCGAGCACAGCACCATAGGCGGTGCCATCGCCTGCGGCTGGGACGGCCCGGCGCGCCCCGCCGGTATGTCCCTGCGCGACACTGTGCTCGGCTGCCGCATGTTGAACGGCCGCGGCCAGTTGGTCAGTTTTGGAGGCCAGGTGATGAAGAATGTCGCCGGCTATGATCTTTCAAGACTGCAGGTGGGCGCTCTCGGCACCCTGGGTGTATTGCTCGATGTATCCCTGCGCCTGCTGCCGCAACCGGAGTGCACGGAGAACCGCAGCTTTACTGTAAGTGCCGGGCAATTGCCAGACTGGTGGGAAAAACTGCGCGCGCTGCGCCCGCTGCTGCGCGCCAGCTGCTTTGTGGGTGCGAGCGGCTTGGGGGACGCCGGCGGCTTGATGGAGGGAAAGCTGCACCTGCGCCTCAGCGGGCGCAAGACGGCGCTGAAAGCGGCGCTGCAAAAGCTGGGCGGTGAGCCGAGCGCCTTCGACTGGCGCGCGTTGCGCAACCTGCGCCACGAATTCTTTAGCGCCCCGCAACTCGCCTGTGTTGTCCTGCCGCATTTCGCAGAGTTGGATATTCCCCTTGAAGAGACCCTGATCGACTGGGAGGGTGCGCGTATCTGGGTGCGCAACGGCGATGGTGTGGCCCTGCAGCGTGCGGCGGCGGAGCGGGGCGGGTTTGTGCGTGTACTGCGCGGCCCCGCGCTTCCGGTAGCCAGCGGCGCTGGCGACTGGCCGCGGCGGATCAAAAATGCTTTCGATCCCCGGGGGCTGTTTAACCGCGAACTCTTTAATACGTATTTCGGTGGAGGGCAGGCATGCAGGTAAAACTGCTCGATGGACTGCTGGAAGAGAGCGATGCGCAGCGCGCCGAGCAGGTGCTGAACGCCTGTGTGCACTGCGGCTTCTGCACCGCCACCTGTCCTACCTATCTGCTCGCCGGCAACGAACTGGACAGCCCCCGCGGGCGTATCTACCTGATCAAGGAAATGCTGGAAACCGGTAGCGCCGGAGAGCTGACCCGCACCCACCTGGACCGCTGCGTGACCTGCCGCAGCTGTGAGACCACCTGTCCTTCCGGGGTGGAATACCACAAGCTGGTGGCCATAGGCCGGACCACCAGTGAGCGTCTGGCACCGCGCAACGTTTTCCAGCGCGGCCTGCGCGTCGCGCTGCGCAAGCTGATGTTGTCGCCGCGGTTGTTTGGCGGCCTGCTCGCCGCGGGGCGTCTCGCGTCACCGCTACTGCCGGCTTCCCTGCGCCGGGTTTATTTCCCGTCACGCAAGCGCGCCCGGCCGCTGCCGGGCAAACCGGTGGAAGCCCGGACGGCGGCGGTGATTCTACTGCCCGGCTGCGTGCAGCCGTCGCTGCGCCCGGAAATTGACACTGCTTTTGCGCGCATTCTGGATTTCTTCGGTGTGCCCTTATTGCAACCGGCCGCCGCCGGCTGTTGTGGGGCGGTCAGTCAGCACACCAGTGCTGAGGAGGAAGCGCGGGAGCTGGCGCGGCGGAATGTCGACTGCTGGTGGAAGCTGGCGCAGGGCCGCGAGGTGCGCGCCATAGTTTCCACTGCGACAGGTTGCGGCGCCCAGTTGCATGACTACCCGTTGTTGCTGGCCGATGACCCGCACTACGCGGCGCGCGCGCAGGCGCTGAATCAGCTGATGCGCGATCCGGTGGAGCTGCTGGAGGAATTGCTGCAAGAGAAATCTCTGCGCTTGCCCGCCGATGCCCTGAACGGTCGTTTTGCTTTCCACTGCCCCTGCACCCTGCAACACGGCCTGGGTTTGAACGGCCGGGTGGAGCGACTGCTGGCGGGATTTGGTCTGGATCTACCGCAGATCAATGACGCGCATTTGTGCTGCGGTTCCGCCGGCACCTATTCGATATTGCAGCGGAAATTCTCGCAGGCGCTGCGTCGCAGGAAGTTGGCCAATCTGCAGGCGAGCGAGCCGCAGACCATTCTCACCGCGAATATCGGCTGTCTGCTGCATTTGCAGGGAGGTACGGAGACGCCGGTGCGGCACTGGTTGGAACTGCTGGCGGAGGCACTGCCAAACGATTAGTACAGCGCTATAAGTTGGCGTTGCACCTGTAGGAGCGGCGACCGCCAGGGATGGCGGAAATGCAGATTTTGCAGGGAGCAAAAATCTGTCCATGGCCGCGATCGAGGTTCGGGAAAGACGGATAATCCGATCGCGGCCATGGGCCGCTCCTACAGGGTGGTGCTGTTCGATTACGTCGTGATCGTGAAGTGAAGGGGATTTATTTCGTCTTTCCCTGTTTGCTGTTCTCCACCCGCTGCAGCGCCAGGCGCAGAAACCCGTCCGCCTCTTTTAGTGCGCGTTCCGCGGCTTCCCTGTCCAGGCCGCTCAGAATCATCATGATCGCCAGTTTGGCATTGTGGCCGCACTGGCTGAGTACCCGGTCCGCTTCCTCGAACGACACGCCGGTGGCCTCCATCACAATGCGCCGGGTGCGGCCGACCAGCTTGGCGTTGGTGGCCTTGACGTCCACCATCAGGTTGAAAAAACTCTTGCCCAGGCGAATCATACTGGCGGTGGTCAGCATATTCAGTACCAGTTTTTGCGCAGTGCCGGATTTCATGCGGGTGGAGCCGGTGAGGACTTCCGGGCCTACGTCGGGCAGTATGGCGATATCCGCCTCATCGGCAATGGCGGCGGTGGGGTTGCAGGATAGCGCTACCGTGGTGCATCCGAGTTCGCGCGCGTAGCGCAGGCCGCCGATCACATAGGGGGTGCGGCCACTGGCGGCGATGCCCACCACCAGGTCGCGGGCATTCAGGTTGATATCCTGCAGGTCCCGGCGGCCCAGTTCCGGGTCGTCCTCGGCTCCCTCCTGGGCGCGCAGGAAGGCGGCCTCGCCGCCGGCGATCAATCCCACCACCATATCTTCGCCGACGCCATAGGTGGGCGGGCACTCCACCGCGTCCAGAATGCCCAGGCGACCGCTGGTGCCGGCGCCCATATAGACCAGCCGGCCGCCCGCTTTGAATGCTTCGACAATCGCGTCCACCGCCGCGCCGATTTGCGGCAGCACTTGGCCCACCGCTTGCGGCACCTCCCGGTCGGCCCGATTGATCTTTTGCAGGACTTCCAGTGTCGGCAGCAGGTCTATGTCCAGAGTGTCGGGGTTGCGCGCTTCGCTGGTGAGGCCGCCGAGTTCGCGGATCAGTTCGGGGTCCACGGATTTATCCCCCTTGTCGTGGATATCCAGCTTTCAGAATAGGGCCCCCCGGGCGCGGTTACCAGTGGCGGCGAAGTTCAGCGGCACCGATCGGTTCTGCCGTCTGTGGTCATCCGGGAAAAAACCTGATCGATAAATATTTCCCGGATGGGCACAGGCGGCCGGACCTTACATTGTGCCCGGTGAAAAGGCTGCGCTATTTGGCCTGGGCGTTGAACTGCTTGCCGCTGACGCCGAGGCTGTCATCTCCCATCAGGTACAGGTAGGTGGGCATTATCTCTTCCGGTGTGGCCACCGTCTGTGGATTTTCCGCCGGGTAGGCGGCGGCGCGCATATTGGTGCGGGTGGCGCCGGGGTTGATGCTGTTGACGCGGATGCTGGAGACACCGTCCAGTTCGTCCGCCAGCACCTGCATCAGGCCTTCGGTGGCGAATTTGGATACCGAGTAGGCGCCCCAGTAGGCGCGGCCTTTGAGGCCGACGCCGGAGCTGGTAAAGATGATGGAGCCCGCTTTGGATTTCTCCAGCAGCGGCAGCAGGGTTTTGCTGAGGCCAAAGGCGGCGTTGACGTTGACCTGCATTACCTGTTGCCAGGTGGCGAAGTTGTAGCTGGCGATGGGGGTGCGCTGGCCGAGCAGGCCGGCGTTGTGCAGCAGGCCGTCCAGGCGGCCGAATTCCTGGTCCACCGCCTCGGCGAAGTGCTCGAAATTTTCGATGCTCGCCTCGTTCAGGTCCATGGGAAAGATCGCTGGCTGCGGGCCGCCGGCGGCCTCGATTTCGTCGTAAACCGCTTCCAGTTTAGGGGTGGTGCGCCCGAGCAGGATCACCGTGGCGCCATGGGCGGCGAAAGTCTTTGCCGCCGCTTTGCCGATTCCGTCGCCGGCGCCGGTGACCAGGATGATTTTGTCCTTGAGCAGGTCTTTGGGGGCTCGATAGTCGCGGATAACTTCAGACATGCAAATTCCAGATTGTGCGATATACGGTGGTCTGATCGCGGCCAACGGCCGCTCCTACAAGGACAGCGCCCTGTAGGAGCGGGCCATGCCCGCGATCGACCCCTCGGCTGGCAGCAAGCTCGATCGCGGCCATGGGCGGATGGCCGCCCCGCCGCTCCTACAAGGCAGGGCTTCCGAGCCCCGAGTCTCGAGTCCCGAGTCCCGTTTTTTCAATGTAGTGCTGCTGCAGCAGCGGCCAGATTTCTTCCGCGGAATCCACCAGGTGATCGGCGTTCCAGCCGGCCGGATCGTCGCCGTCATCGATATAGCCGTAGTTACAGGCGATGGTGGGCATGCCGGCGGCGCGGCCGGCGTCGATGTCCCGCGGATGGTCGCCCACGTAGATGGCCTCTTCGGGGTGGCAACCGATCTGTGCGCAGGCGAGCAGCATGGGCTCCGGGTGCGGCTTGCGGTTGACCACGTGTTCGGGGCAGATGACCGCGCCCACCGCGGGCAGGTGCGGGAATGCGCGCAGCAGCGGCGCCGTGTAGACGAGCGGTTTATTGGTGACTATGCCCCAGGCGATATCGGCTGCGGCCAGTTGACCGAGCAGGGGCTCTATGCCGGGGAAGGGCTGGGTTTTCACCGCGAGATGGCCCAGATAGAGGTCGAGGAATCGCTTGCGCAGGGATTCGAACTGGGCGTCGCCCTCCTGTATGCCAAAGCCCAGTTCGACCATGGCGCGGGCGCCGTTGGAGACCACGGCGCGAATGGCGGCGTCCGGCAGCGGCGGCAACTGCTCCTGCTGGCGCAGCTGGTTCAGGACGTGGATAAAGTCCGGCGCGGTATCGAAGAGGGTGCCATCCAAATCAAACAGTACTGCTTTCATAATCTGTGTAAATCGTACTTCTGGGCTGCGTTCAGGCAGGTTTGACCGCGTGCAGCAGGTAATTGACGTCCACATCGCGGGGATTCAGCTTGTAGTTGCGCGTCAGTGGATTGTAGGTCATGCCGGTGATGTCGCGGATTTCCAGTCCTGCGTCACGGAGCCAGGCGCCCATTTCCGACGGGCGGATAAACCTGGCGTACTCGTGAGTGCCCTTGGGCAGCATTTTCAGTACATATTCCGCGCCCACCACCGCGAACAGCCAGCCTTTGGCGGTGCGGTTGATGGTGGAGAAGAACAGGTGGCCGCCGGGTTTGACCAGGTCGGCGCAGGCGCGGATTACCGAGGCCGGGTCGGGTACGTGCTCGAGCATTTCCAGGCAGGTCACGATATCGAAGCTCTCGGGCTGCCCGGCCGCCAGTTCTTCCGCGGGGATGCGCAGGTATTCCACCTGTGTGCCGCTCTCCAGGGCGTGCAGCTTGGCTACCTGGAGGGGCGCTTCGCCCATATCGATGCCGGTCACCCGGGCGCCGCGCTGGGCCATGGCCTCGGCCAGGATGCCGCCACCGCAACCCACATCCAGCAGCTTTTGGCCGGCCACCGGCGCGCGCTGGTCGATATAGTTGGCACGCAGAGGGTTGATCTCGTGCAGCGGCTTGAACTCGCCCTCGCGATCCCACCAGCGGCTGGCGAGTTGCTCGAATTTGGCGATTTCCGCGGGGTCGACGTTGGTCATGGATTTTCCGTTACTTCGTTCGGCCTTTTGGTGCTCGGATGACAGTCCCGGGCGGCTGCGCTTTCGCATCTGGCTTGTGCCGGGTCCTCTTCAAGCAAGGCCCGCAATTCTATCACGCCACTCCCGAGCCCGCTGGACCAGCTCCACTTCGTTGAGGGTCTGCAACTGGCGGCCCTTCAGCAGCCGTCGGCCCGCCACCCAGACATCCGTGACCCGTTGTCCACAGTTGGTATAGATCAACTGTGACACCGGGTCGTGCAGGGGCTGCTGCTCCAGGGCGCTGAGGTCCACCGCCGCCAGGTCCGCGCTCTTGCCCACTTCCAGGCTGCCGGCGGTGTCCTCGATACCCAGGGCGCGCGCGCCATTGATGGTGGCCATGGCCAGGGCCCGATGGGCGGGCAGGGCGGAGGCGTCGCCACTTGTCGCCTTGGCCAACAGGGCGGCGGTGCCGGCTTCGGAGAACAGATCCAGGCCGTTGTTGCTGGCGGCGCCGTCGGTGCCCAGGGCCACATTCACCCCGGCGGCGAGCAGCCGGTCTACCGGGCAGAAGCCGGAGGCGAGCTTGAGGTTGGATTTGGGGCAGTGGGCCACGTGGGCGCCGCTCTCCCGCAAAAGCTCGATGTCCCGCTCGTTCACTGCGGTCATATGTACGCACAGGGTCTGGGGCCCGAGCAGGCCCAGGCGCTGCAGCCGCTCGGTGGGGCGCTCGCCGGTTTCCGCCAGTGCGCGCTCCACTTCGCCGGCGGTTTCGTGCAGGTGCATCTGTACCGGCACCTGCAGTTCCGCGGCGTAGATGGCGATCTTCTCCAGGGTGGCGTCGCCCACGGTGTAGGGGGCGTGGGGCGCGAAGACCACGCCGATGCGCTCGTGGGCCCGGTAGTCATCGCGCAGGGCCAGGCCCTTTTCCAATGCGTCGTCGCCGTTGCGGCTCCAGGGAGTGGGGAAATCGATCACCGGAAAGGCGATCTGCGCACGCATGCCCGCTTCCCGCGCCGCTGCGGCGGTGGCTTCGGGGAAGAAGTACTGGTCGGAGAAGGTGGTGGTGCCGCTCCTGAGCATTTCCGCCATTGCCAGCCGGCTGCCGTCGGCGGCGAATTCCGGGTCCACCCATTTCTGTTCGGCGGGCCAGATATGCTGCTCCAGCCACTCCATCAGCGGGCGATCGTCAGCCAGGCCGCGCAGCAGGGTCATGGCGGCGTGGGTGTGGGTATTGATCAGTCCGGGAATCAGCGCGTGGCGGTCCAGGCGGATCTCTTCTTTAGCCCGGTAGCGCTCAGAGGCCTCCGCCGAGGGCAGAAGGGCGAGAATCTTTCCCCCGTCGATTGCAAGCGAACAATTTTCGAACACTTTTTGTTCTGGGATGACGGGAATAACCCAGCGGGCGTGTATCAGTGAGTCGATCATGTGGATGTAGGAGTAATGTTTAACGATTGCCGGATGATACCAGTCCATTCTCCAAGACCCGAATGTCCGTGATGAAAGGAATGTTGGAGTTTGAAGCGAAGGCGCTGATGCCGGTGGCCTTTTGCAGGGCGTTGACTCGGGCCATCTTTGGCTCGGAGCGCCGAACCGCTCGCCCTTCGGGCGCCTTCGGCGTCCAAAACGGCAGTCCTGCCGTTTTGTTACGGCCATGGATGGCAGTGGAGAGCGTACAAGGATGTATTCACAGGGGGGCGCCTAGCCCGTGTCTGGCAAAGGCCATCGGCAGCAGGGCCGCCTGGAAGCCCGCTACAGCGTGCTGCTGAGCCCCGAAACTGTGGTAGAATCGCCCGCTTATCCGGCCCCGGTACAGGGCCCGCGTTATAAAAAGGAACGCCGTAGACCATGGGCGAATTAGCCAAAGAAATCTCTCCGATCAATATCGAAGAAGAACTCAAGCAGTCCTATCTAGACTATGCGATGAGCGTGATTGTGGGCCGGGCGCTGCCGGATGTGCGCGACGGCCTGAAGCCGGTGCACCGGCGCGTGCTCTTCGCCATGAACGAACTCAAGAACGACTGGAACAAACCGTACAAAAAATCCGCACGCGTCGTGGGCGACGTAATCGGTAAATACCATCCCCATGGGGATACCGCGGTGTACGACACCATCGTGCGTATGGCCCAGCCTTTCTCCCTGCGCTACATGCTGGTGGACGGCCAGGGGAACTTCGGCTCCATCGACGGCGACAGCCCGGCGGCCATGCGTTACACCGAAATCCGCATGGACAAGCTGGCCCACGAGCTACTGTCGGACCTGGACAAGGAGACCGTCAACTTTATCGACAACTACGACGGCTCCGAGCGGATGCCGGAAGTGTTGCCGTCGCGGGTGCCCAACCTGCTGGTGAATGGCTCCTCCGGTATCGCCGTGGGCATGGCCACCAACATACCGCCGCACAATATGAGCGAGGTGGTGCGCGGCTGCCTGGCGCTGATCGACAACCCGGAGTTGTCCATCGACGAACTGATGGAGTATATCCCCGGGCCTGACTTCCCCACCGGTGCCACCATCAACGGCCGCGCCGGTATCCTGATGGCCTACCGCACCGGCCGCGGGCGCATCTATGTGCGCGCCAAGGCGGATGTGATTCGCGATGACAAGACCAATCGCGAGACCATTATCATCACCGAGATCCCCTACCAGCTGAACAAGGCGCGCCTGATCGAGCGCATCGCCGAGCTGGTGAAGGAGAAGAAGATCGAGGGTATCTCCGAGCTGCGCGACGAGTCCGACAAGGACGGCCTGCGAGTGGTGATCGAGCTGAAGCGCGGTGAGCTGGGGGATGTGGTGCTCAACAACCTCTATTCCCAGACCCAACTGGAGAATGTGTTCGGTATCAATATGGTGGCGCTGGTGGACGGCCAGCCCAAGGTGCTGAACCTCAAGCAACTGCTGGAGTACTTTGTTCGCCACCGCCAGGAGGTGGTTACCCGTCGGACCGTCTACCTGCTGCGCAAGGCCCGCGAGCGGGGACATCTTCTTGAAGGCCTGGCCATCGCCATCGCCAATATCGACCCGGTGATCGAATTGATCAAGGCCTCGTCAACACCGACAGATGCCCGGGAGGCGCTGCTCGCCAAGGGCTGGCCGGTGGGCGAGGTGCAGCAGTTCCTGGAGCGCGCGGGCGCCGACGCCTGCCGCCCGGACGACCTGCCCGCGGAGTACGGCCTGCGCGACGGTGGCGCCGGCGGCCAGGAAGGTAAAAAGTATTATCTTTCCCCGGCCCAGGCCCAGGCGATCCTGGAGTTACGCCTGCACCGCCTGACCGGCATGGAGCACGACAAGCTGCTCGCCGAATACAGCGAGCGCCTGGAGCAGATCGCCGGCTACCTGCATATTCTCGGCAGTTTCGAGCGCCTGATGCAGGTGATCCGCGAAGAGCTGGAGACTCTGGAGAAAGAGTTCGGCGATGCGCGCCGCACCGACATCGTCGCCTCCCGCCTGGATCTCACCGTGGAGGACCTGATTACCCCGGAGGACAAGGTGGTGACCATCTCCCACGGCGGCTACGCCAAGAGCCAGCCGCTGGCGGATTACCAGGCCCAGCGCCGCGGCGGCATGGGCAAGTCCGCCACCCAGGTGAAGGACGAGGATTTCGTCGAGCACCTGTTGATTGCCAATTCGCACGACACCATTCTGTGTTTCTCCAATAAAGGAAAGGTGTACTGGCTGAAGGTTTACGAAGTGCCCACCGCCGGCCGCGCTTCCCGCGGTCGGCCGATGGTCAATATGCTTCCGCTGGAGGCGGACGAGCGGATCAGCAGCATGCTGCCGGTGTCTGAATACGACGAGAACCACTTTATCTTCTTCGCCACCGCCAACGGCACGGTGAAGAAAACCCCGCTGACTGCCTTCTCCCGTCCGCGCAGCGTGGGCCTGCGCGCGATAGAACTGGAGGAGGGCGATCGCCTGGTGGCCACTGCGATCACCGACGGCGAGCGCGATGTGGTGCTGTTTACCAGCGCCGGCAAGGCGGCGCGCTTCTCCGAGAGCAATGTGCGCTCGATGGGCCGCGTGTCCCGCGGTGTGCGCGGTATCCGCATGGCCGAGGGCAAGCAGGTGATCGCCATGGTGATCCCGGAAGAGGGCGGCGCGGTGATGACCGTGACCGAAAACGGCTACGGCAAGCGCACTGCCATCGAGGATTTCCCCACCAAGGGCCGCGGCACCCAGGGCGTAATCGCCATGGCGGAGAGCGAGCGCAACGGCGAACTGGTGGGTGCCTGCCAGGTGCACCCGGGCGAGGAAATCATGTTGATTTCCGATCAGGGTACCCTGGTGCGCACCCGCGTGGACGAGGTATCTGTCCTGAGTCGCAACACCCAGGGTGTGCGGGTGATCCGCTTGAAGGAAGGGGAGCACCTGGTGGGGCTGGCCCGTATTCAGGAGAGCGAGGAAGCTGAAGGGGAAGAGGAATAATTCCTTTCCAATACTTGCAAAAAGGCTGCGTTGCAACGCGGCCTTTTTTGGGCGGTCCCTGGCGGTTTGTAAATTTCTGTAGGATGGGCAAAGCGTAGCGTGCCCATCATCTGGCGCTGAGTACCAGCAAGTGGGCTTATTGGCGGCCCTGCTACCGGTGGCTGTTTGCCGGACACGGGCTGGGCGCCCCCCTTAAATATGTCCCTGTACGCTCTCCGCGGCCATCCATGGCCGCAGACAAAACGGCAGGACTGCCGTTTTGGACGCCCAGGGCGCCCGAAGGGCGAGGGCCAAGGATGACCCGAGTCAATGTCCCGCAAGCCACCGGCAACAGGGTCTTCGCATCACGATTGTTGTTTTATTCGCAGGTGTAAATTTGCAATGAGAAAATACAATTTCTGCTCCGGCCCCGCCGCACTGCCCGAACCGGTACTGCGTAAGGCCCAGGAGGAATTACTGGACTGGGACGGGTACGGCTGCTCGGTGATGGAGGTGAGCCACCGCTCGCCGGAATTTGAAGCCGTGGCCGCGCGTGCGGAACAGGACCTGCGCCACCTGCTCGCCATCCCGGACAATTACAAGGTGCTGTTTCTGCAGGGTGGTGCCACTGCGCAGTTCAGCGCCGTGCCCTGGAACCTGCTGGGTGCCGGGCAAAAGAAAATCGATTTTATCCACTCGGGGCAGTGGGCGAAGAAGGCGATGGAGGAAGCCGGGCGCTACGGCGAAGTCAATATCGTCGCCTCCAGCGAGGATCGCAATTTCAGCTATGCGCCGGCGGCGGACAGCTGGCAGCAGAGCGAGGACGCGGCCTATTTCCATTATGTCCCCAACGAAACCATCGGCGGGGTGGAGTTCGGTTATGTGCCGGAAGTGAGTTGCCCGCTGGTTGCGGACATGTCCTCCAGTATTCTGTCCCAGCCGATTCCGGTGGAGAATTTCGGAGTGATTTTCGCCGGTGCGCAAAAAAATATCGGCCCTTCCGGCATTGCAGTGGCCATAGTGCGCGACGATCTGCTGGACCGGGCACTGCCGGATATCCCCCGCAGCCTCAGCTGGAAAGTCGCCGCGGATGCACATTCCATGGATAATACGCCGCCGACTTTTGCCTGGTATCTCTCCGGCCTGGTGTTCCAGTGGCTGAAAGAGCAGGGGGGCGTGTCGGCCATGGCGGAACTGAGTTGGCGCAAGTCCGCGCTGCTGTACGACTTTATCGACCGCAGCGATTTCTATTCCAGTCCGGTGGCCGAGGGCAGCCGCTCGCGTATGAATATACCCTTTGTGCTGGCCGACGAGCGGCTGGACAAGCAGTTTTTACAGGAGTCGGAGGCCGCCGGACTGCTGAACCTGAAAGGCCATCGCTCCGTGGGTGGTATGCGCGCTTCGCTCTACAATGCGGTGCCGATGGAGGCGGTTGAGGCGCTGGTGAATTTTATGGCCGATTTTGAGAAACGCGTGGGCTGATGCCATTGGGTTGAGCGGCAGCCTCGCTGTAAAGGTCCTGACAGCAGGACCGCCCATTTATCTATTGGAACAGGTTGGATGTCTGAACAATCGAACAATATCGATCCACGCCTGCTGGAATTGCGCGACCGAATCGACGAGATCGACGGGGATATCGCCCGTCTGATTTCCGAGCGGGCGGAGTGCGCACTGAAGGTGGCGGAAGTGAAAAAGGCCACCGGCGGCGATGCTCTCTACTACCGCCCCGAACGCGAGGCGCAGGTGCTGCGCAAGGCCATGGAGCGCAACCAGGGGCCGCTGACCGACGAGGAGATGGCGCGGCTGTTCCGCGAGATCATGTCCGCGTGCCTGGCTCTGGAGGAGCCGGTCAAGGTGGCCTATCTGGGGCCGGAGGGTACCTTTACCCAGCAGGCGGCGCTCAAGCATTTCGGCAACTCCGCCCAGTGCCGGCCGCTGGCGGCCATCGACGAAGTGTTCCGCGAGGTGGAAGCCGGCGCGGTGAATTACGGCGTGGTGCCGGTGGAAAATTCCACCGAGGGGGTGATCAATCACACCCTGGACAATTTCATGACCTCGAACCTGGTGATCTGCGGCGAGGTGGAGCTGCGTATTCACCAGCACCTGATGATTTCCGATATCACCCGCGCGGACGCGATCACCCGAATCTATTCCCACGCCCAGAGCCTGGCCCAGTGCCGCAAGTGGCTGGACTCCCACTACCCCAATGTGGAGCGGGTGGCGGTGGCCAGTAATGCGGAGGCCGCCAAGCGGGTGAAGGGCGAGTGGAACGCGGCGGCCATCGCCGGCGACATGGCGGCGGAACTCTACGGCCTGAAAGTACTGGCGGAGAAAATCGAGGATCGCCCGGACAACTCCACCCGCTTCCTGATTATCGGCTCCCAGGCGGTGCCGGCCAGCGGCGACGACAAGACTTCGCTGATGGTGTCCATGCGCAACGAGCCGGGCGCGCTGCACGATCTGCTGGAGCCCTTCCAGCGCCACAAGATCGACCTCACCCGGGTGGAAACGCGGCCGTCGCAATCCGGTAACTGGACCTATGTATTCTTTATCGACTTTGTCGGCCACCGGGATTCGGAAAATGTCGCCGCAGCCCTTAAAGAGGTGGGAGCCGGCGCTTCGGATATGAAGATATTGGGTTCCTATCCGCGCGGGGTATTGTAAGTGCCCGACAGAGCGATTGGCCGGCTGGTGGTCGTGGGCGTCGGCCTGATCGGCGGCAGCCTCGCGCTGGCGTTGAAAGCCGCCGGTGCCTGCCGCGAGGTGATCGGCGTGGCGCGTCACCGGCGCACCTGTGAGCAGGCGCTGGAGTTGGGAATTGTCGATCGCGCCGTTACCGAGCTGACCGAGGTGCTGCCGGAATTGGGGCCCGGCGACCTGGTGTTTGTCGCCGTGCCTACCCTGGCGGTGGAGGAGGTGTTCGGGATTCTGCGCGAACACCTGCCCGCTGGCGTCACGGTAACCGACGGGGCCAGCGTCAAGGGCAGTGTGGTTGCGGCGGCTAAAAGGGTCTGGGGCGAGGTGCCGGACTTCCTGGTGCCCGGACATCCCATCGCCGGGTCCGAGCAGAGTGGCGTCGCCGCCGCGCGGGACGATTTGTATATCGCCCACCGCATTATCCTCACGCCGCTGGAGAACACCGGGCCGGAGCATTTGCGGCGCGTCCGGCAACTGTGGCGGGCGGTGAATGCTGAAGTGCTGGATATGCCCGTGGAAGAGCACGACGAGGTGCTCGCCGCCACCAGCCATCTGCCCCATGTAATCGCCTTCGGCCTGGTGGACACCCTGGCCCACGACGCCGAGAACGAGAACATTTTCCGCTACGCTGCGGGGGGCTTTCGCGATTTCACGCGCATCGCTTCCAGCGATCCGGTGATGTGGCGGGATATCATGCTGGCGAACCGGGATGCCATTCTCAAGGCAGTGGATCTCTACAGCGCCAATCTGTCCTCCCTGCGGGCCGCTATCGCCGCCGGTGACAGCGACCAGCTGATGGGCGTGTTTACCCGCGCCAAGGCGGCGCGGGATCATTTCAGTAAAATGTTGGCCAAAAAAGCGTACACAGAATCTATGAAAACACAGGAAGTTACTTTTATCGCGCAGCCGGGCGGTGCCGTCGAAGGCAGCCTGCGGGTTCCCGGTGACAAGTCCATGTCCCACCGCTCCATTATGCTGGGCTCCCTCGCCGAGGGTGTGACCGAGGTGGAGGGATTCCTCGAAGGGGAGGACGCCCTGGCCACCCTGCAGGCGTTTCGCGACATGGGTGTGGTGATCGAGGGACCGGCGAACGGCCGCGTGGTGATTCACGGCGTGGGCCTTCACGGCCTGCAGACGCCGCCGGGTCCCCTGTACCTGGGTAATTCAGGGACCTCCATGCGCCTCCTTGCCGGTCTGCTCGCCGGGCAGTCCTTCGACGTGACCCTCACTGGCGATGAATCCCTGTCCAAGCGCCCCATGAACCGCGTGGCCGACCCGCTGAGGGAGATGGGCGCGGAGATCGAAACGGGGCCGGACGGCCGCCCGCCACTGCAGATCAAAGGTTCGCGCAAGCTACACGGCATTGACTACCAGTTGCCGATGGCCAGTGCGCAGGTGAAATCCTGTGTGCTGCTCGCGGGCCTTTACGCCGAGGGGGAGACCTCCACCACCGAGCCGGCGCCGACCCGCGATCACACCGAGCGTATGCTCACCGGTTTCGGCTATTCAGTTCAGAGGGATGGCGCCCGCGCCAGCCTGAGCGGCGGCGGCAGGCTGGCCGCAGGCAAAATTGACGTGCCGGCGGATATCTCCTCCGCGGCCTTCTTTATGGTGGCGGCCAGCATCGCTCCCGGTTCAGATGTGTTGCTGGAGCATGTGGGTATCAACCCTACCCGCGACGGCGTGATCAATATCCTGCGTGCCATGGGTGCGGACATCACATTGCAGAACGAACGCGAAGTGGGCGGTGAGCCAGTGGCGGATATCCGTGTGCGCTACGCGCCGCTGAAGGGCATCCGTATCCCCGAGGACCAGGTGCCGCTGGCGATCGACGAATTCCCGGCCATCTTTGTTGCTGCCGCCTGCGCCGAGGGCGAGACGGTACTGACCGGTGCGGAAGAGCTGCGGGTCAAGGAGAGCGACCGTATCCAGGCCATGGCGGACGGCCTGCACATCCTCGGTGTCAACGCTGAGCCGACGCCGGACGGTATCGTCATCCAGGGAGCGGGGGAGGTCGCCGCCTTCGGTGGCGGCACCGTGGACAGCCTCGGCGACCACCGCATCGCCATGGCCTTTGCCGTGGCGTCCCTGCGCGCCCGCGATACCATACGCATACTGCACTGCGCCAATGTGGCCACCTCCTTCCCGGATTTTGCCGGGTTGGCGACCCGTGCAGGACTGCGTTTGCAGCTCGGTTAGCCGGGAGCGCCGAGCCCCAGCTCGGCTTGCGGGCCCTAGGCCCGCCAGACAAGACAGGCAGCACAAGTAATCTATGATCGACACCAGAACACAGCCCCCGGTAATCACCATCGACGGCCCCAGCGGCTCCGGCAAAGGCACCATCGCCAAGCTGTTGGCAGAGAAGCTGGGTTATGCCCTGTTGGATTCCGGCGCTCTCTACCGCCTCACTGCGCTGGCGGCGCTGGAACGCGAAGCGGACCTGACCGACGACGCCACCCTCACCGAGATTGCCGGCGGGCTGGATATCCGCTTCGAATTGCACGATAGCAAAACCGCAGCACTGCTGGAGGGGCGGGATGTGACCGACGATATCCGCCAGGAGCGGGTCAGTATGGCCGCCTCCAAAGTTGCGGCCATGCCGGGAGTGCGCGCCGCGCTGCTGCAGCGCCAGCGGGACTTCCGTCAGCCCCCCGGGCTGGTGGCGGACGGGCGGGATATGGGCACCACGGTATTCCCCGACGCCCCGGTCAAGATATTCCTCACTGCCAGCGCCGAGGAACGCGCGCGGCGGCGCTTCGCACAGTTGCGGGAGAAGGGGGTTTCTGTTAGCCTCCGCGACCTGCTGGAGGACATCCGCGCCCGCGATGCGCGCGATACAAACCGCGCCGCCTCTCCCCTAGCTCCCGCGGAAGACGCGGTGGAGCTGGACAGCACGGGCATCGATATCGACGGTGTCCTGCAGCGAGTGTTACAGCTGGTGCGCGAACGCACATAGGCCACAACAGACAGAATTTTCAACGACAGCGGCCGGGGTCAGCCAGAATCGCCCGGCCGTTGTTGTAATCCGACCCGCGTGCTGGCAGCGCGGTGGGGTTCGGACTGGCGGTTGACTAAACTAAAAACCTGAGCCAGCGGCTCAGGTTTGAGTCATCACCGGTCGGGCCCGCATATATAGGTAATGTAATGAGCGAGAGCTTTGCTGAACTTTTCGAAGAGAGCCTGAAGAGCGTAGAGATGTCCCCCGGTTCCATCGTGACCGGTGTGGTGATCGACGTGGACAAGGACTGGGTGACAGTACACGCCGGCCTGAAGTCCGAAGGCGTTATTCCCTCCGCCCAGTTCATGAACGACAGGGGCGAGATCGACCTGCAAGTGGGCGACGAAGTCCAGGTGGCCCTGGAAGCAGTGGAAGACGGTTTCGGTGAAACCCGTCTGTCCCGCGAGAAGGCCAAGCGCGCCGAATCCTGGAAGATCCTCGACGCAGCTCACGCTGCCGACGAAGTGGTCAAGGGTGTCATCAGCGGCAAGGTCAAGGGCGGCTTCACTGTCGACGTGGCCAATATCCGCGCATTCCTGCCCGGCTCTCTGGTAGATGTGCGTCCGGTTCGCGACACCGCGCACCTGGAAGGCAAAGAGCTCGAGTTCAAGGTCATCAAACTGGATGCCAAGCGCAACAACGTGGTGGTGTCCCGCCGTGCGGTTATGGAAGCGGCGAACAGCGAAGAGCGCGAAGCGCTGCTGGCCAGCCTGCAGGAAGGCATGACCGTCAAGGGTATCGTGAAGAACCTGACCGACTACGGCGCCTTTGTGGACCTGGGCGGTATCGACGGCCTGCTGCACATCACCGACATGGCCTGGAAGCGCATCAAGCATCCGAGCGAGATCGTGAATGTCGGCGACGAGATCGACGTGAAAGTCCTCAAGTTCGACCGCGAGCGCCAGCGCGTATCCCTGGGCCTGAAGCAACTGGGCGAAGACCCCTGGGTCTCCATCAAGCAGCGCTACCCGGAAAACAGCCGCGTGAAGGCTGTGGTAACCAACCTCACCGACTACGGCTGCTTCGCCGAGCTGGAAGAGGGTGTCGAAGGCCTGGTGCACGTCTCCGAAATGGACTGGACCAACAAGAACATCCATCCGTCCAAAGTTGTCAACGTTGGCGACGAGGTCGAGGTGATGATTCTGGATATCGACGAAGAGCGCCGCCGTATCTCCCTGGGTATCAAGCAGTGCCAGGAAAATCCCTGGGATGCCTTCGCACGCAAGCACGCCAAGGGCGACAAGATCTCCGGCAAGATCAAGTCCATCACCGATTTCGGTATCTTTATCGGCCTGGACGGCAGCATCGACGGTCTGGTTCACCTGTCCGACATTTCCTGGAACGAAGCTGGCGAAGAAGCCGTACGCAAGTTCAAGAAAGGCGATGAAATCGAGACTGTTATCCTGGGCATCGACTCCGACCGTGAGCGTATCTCCCTGGGCGTCAAGCAGCTGGAATCCGATCCCTTCTCCGACTACGTGACAACCAACGATCGCGGCAGCATCGTGACCGGCACCGTGAAGGAAGTGGACGCCAAGCAGGCGGTCATCACCCTGGCGGACGAGGTGGAAGGTATTCTGCGCGCCTCTGAAATCAGCCGCGACAAGGTGGAAGACGCCCGCAACGCGCTGAAGGAAGGCGAGGAAGTGGAAGCCAAGATCACCAGCGTGGATCGCAAGAACCGCGTGATCAGCCTGTCCATCAAGGCCAAGGACCAGGATGACGAGAAGCAGGCGGTCAAGGATCACACCAAGAAGCAGGCCGAGCAGATGCAGCCGGCTACCATCGGCGACCTGATCAAGGCGCAGATGAACAACAAAGAGTAAACATTCTTTGTTATCAAGGCCCTGGGTTGATTGTCCGGGGCAACCCGAAAGCCGGACCGGGGTTGCCCAGTCCGGCTTTCTATTAGATGATTGCCGCTCTACTCTAGAATAATCAATGACTTACATAAGGCGACAGGGCGCATGACCAAATCCGAACTGATCGAAAGGATTGCGTTGAGGTTGGATCAACTGCCGGTGAAAGACGTGGAGCTGGCGGTAAAGGTGATGTTGGATTCTATGTCGGAGGTTCTCGCGCGCGGAGAGCGCATCGAGATTCGCGGTTTTGGCAGCTTCTCCCTGCACTATCGCGCTCCGCGTACCGGCCGCAACCCGAAGACGGGAGACGCAGTGGCGCTGGCGGGCAAATACGTACCCCACTTCAAGCCGGGTAAGGAGCTGCGCGACAGAGTCAACCGGCGCATGCGCGATGAGACGGTAGGCCAAGTATGATTGAGGAGCTTGTTCAAAGGTTCCTTAATTGTTTCCATTGATTTACCTTCCGGAAGATGGAGGTTCCCTTGTCATTCCTGCGCTGGCTGTTGCGTCTCTTCTACGGGCTGCTCGCCCTCCTTTGTATCGCCATCGGGATCTACTTCGCGGTGGACAATCCCGAGACCATCTCGCCCAGCCTCGGGGGCTACGCGCTGCGCTCCGGCAGTGTGGGTTTCTGGTTGATCGGTTTCCTGTTGTTCGGGGTGCTGCTGGGGTTTATCGTCGGCCTGCTGCCCTTGTATGCGGAGCGCCGCCGCGCGCGGGGACTGGAGCGCCAAATGCAGCGCCTGGAACGGGAACTTTACACGGTACGCCGCCAGGTGTCCGGAGACTAACTTGGCCGATCTAGCCTTTTTCTTTTTTCTCCTCGCCGCCATTGCCATCGGCTGGTTGTTGGGGCGCAGGAGTATCAGGAAGAAAGCGGACTGCGGTGACAAGCAGCAGGCCCTGGCGCGCTCCTATGCCCAGGGGCTCAACTACCTGCTCAGCGAGCGTCCCGACGACGCCATCGACAAATTCATCGACTCACTGGAAGTCAGCAGCGCCACCTTCGATACCCACCTGGCCCTGGGCAACCTGTTGCGCAAGCGCGGTGAGCACGACCAGGCTATCCGCGTGCACCAGAACCTGCTGGCGCGTCCCAGTTTGCCCAGGGCCAGCCAGCAGAAGGCGCAGCTGGAACTGGCCCGGGACTATATTGCCGCCGGCTGGCTGGACAGGGCCGAGCGCCTGCTGCAGGAGCTGGTGGAGACTTCAGCGGAACTCCGCGACACCAGCCTGGAGCACTTGGTGGAGGTGTATCGGGACGAGCGGGAGTGGGCCAAGGCGATTCATGCGGTCAACCTGCTGCACGGGCGGCGCTTCAAGCGACTGTCATCTGAGTGGGCGCCGATCCAGGCCCACTTCTGCTGCGAACTGGCGGAGGAGGCGATCAATGGCAAAGACTACCTCAGCGCGCGCAAGCATATCGACGCGGCACTGGGATACCACCGCAATTCAGTGCGCGCGAACCTGCTCTGGGGCCGGCTGGAATACCTGCTCAACCGGCCGCAGGAAGCCATCAAGGTACTGCAGCGGATCCCGCGGCAGAGCCCGGATTATATTCCCGAAACCCTCGACCTGCTGATTACCTGCTACAGCGAGGTGGGCGACGAAAAGGGGCTCGATAAATACCTGGAGACCCTGCTGCGCGAACACCCCTCCAACAGCGTGCTGATCGCCCTGACCGAGCGAATCCATCAACGTCAGAGTGAGGCGGCAGCGGCGGCTTTTATGGGCAAGCAGCTGGCCCTGCGCCCGTCGCTGCGCGGCCTGGGGCACTTCCTCGACCTGCATATCGACAGCACCGAGGGGCGCGCGCGGGAGAATCTTTCCCTGTTGAAAACCCTGATTGACCAGTTGATCGCCAGTCGCCCCCACTATCGCTGCAGTAATTGCGGTTTTTCCGGCAACCAGCTGCACTGGCTGTGCCCCAGTTGCAAGCACTGGGATTCGGTGCGCTCGGTCAAGGGCGTAGAGGGGGAATAATCAGTGATCAATGAACAGTTACCAATGATCAATGTGTAGGGTGCGCCGTGCGCACCATTGAGAGAGAGATATTTTTTGCAAACACGTGTTTCTTCTCCAGTAATCGTCGCCCTGGACTACGATAACGCCGATGCGGCACTGGCAATGGCGGACCAGTTGGATCCGGCGTTGTGTCGGGTCAAGGTGGGCAAGGAGCTGTTCACCGCCGCCGGACCGCAGCTGGTCAGGGAGCTGGTGGCGCGGGACTTCCAGGTCTTTCTGGACCTCAAGTTTCACGATATCCCGAATACCGTCGCCGCCGCGGTCAGGGCTGCGGCGGAACTGGGAGTGTGGATGGTCAATGTACACGCCAGCGGCGGCAGCCGGATGATGCGCGCGGCGATGAAGGCGCTGGAGGAGTTCGGCGAGAGCAGGCCGCTGTTGATCGCTGTTACGGTGTTGACCAGTACCGCCCCGGAGGAACTGGCGGAAACCGGTGTGGCACGGCCGTTGCAGGACCAGGTGCTGGCACTGGCAGAGCTGGCGCAGCGTAGCGGCCTGGACGGCGTGGTCTGCTCCGCTCGCGAGGCACAATTGCTGCGCGCGGCCAGCGGTGGCGATTTCACCCTGGTGACACCGGGGATACGCCCGAGCGGTTCTGCGGCCGACGATCAGAGGCGCGTTGTCACGCCGGAGCAGGCTCTGGAGTGGGGTGCCGATTACCTTGTGATCGGGCGCCCGATCACTGCAGCGGCAGAGCCCGCGGTTGCTCTACGGGATATTCTCGCGGAAATTGCTTAAAAAACAGTCATTTGTGTAATGACACTTAATGCGATTGCACCCACAAACGGGAAATAAACTGATAGAGTGTGCCGCGGCGGAAACCCCCGGTCGGCACGAAACTCGTGCCTAGTTGGCAGCGCTGCGGAACGCCGCCAGTTATTATTGCGGCAAGAGAACACACGGAAAAGACAGATGGCGCGTTGGGTGGTAATTGGCGGCACTGGAACTATCGGCGGAGCCCTATGCCGCTACTTGGTATCGGTCGGGCAGGAGGTGTTGTCCGTCTCCCGCGCCCCTCGCGGCCCTGAGGGCTGTGAACACCTCTCCTTCTCGCTCCTCCCCGAAAACGATTTATCCGGGCTCTTCCGTGCCGGAGACCGGATTGTTTACGCGGCCGGCCTGGCCGGGCGCGTCGACTGCGAGCGCAACCCACATCTGGCGCGCTGGCTCAACAGTGATTGCCCGGTAGCCCTGCTGCGCGCGGCTGACAGCGCTGGCGCAGAGTCATTTGTATACCTTTCCAGCGTCAAGGCGCTGCGCCCGCCGGCGGGGGTCCTGGCGAATGAGGACAGCGGAACTCCGGCGGCGGATGTCTATGGTCGCAGCAAGTGGCTGGGGGAGCGGCAATTACTCGCGGAGCCGGTGCGCTGCAGACTCAACCTGATCCGCCCGGCCTCTGTTTACGGCGGTGATTCTGCCGCAGCCCGCGCCCAGCGCTGGCGCGGGCTGTTGCGTACCTGGGGGCGTCTCGCACCACTGCCGGCCAGCGGTTGCCGAAGTTTTGTCAGCCTGTCGGACCTGCTGGCGGCCATTGCGCTGGTGGCGGAGGCGGCTGATTGCAACCGGGAGACATTTATCGCCGCGGAGCCGCGCTTTTACGATCTGGCGGCCATCGCCTCTGCCGCCAGCGGTGCGCGGACCCGGGCCTGCGGTTGGCTCACGCGGCTGCTGCTGGCACCAGTGCGGCCCCTGCGCCGGCTGCCTATAGCGCACAAGATGCTCGAATTGGAGCAGAGTGAACTCTACAGTGCCGCCCGTTTGCGCAGCACGCTCCCTTGGCGGGCCGAGGGGCGATACAGCGAATTTTTGCGGGGTGTTTCGTGAGCGGTTTGCCCGGGAACTGGTTCTTTCTGGTGCCGCTGGCGGCGGCGGTAAGCTATGGGGTGATGGCGCTGTTGCTTTCGCGCATGCGCGAACTGGCCCTGGATCTGCCCAATCACCGTTCCCTGCACGAGGCGCCGGTACCCCGCACCGGCGGCTGGGCCCTCCTGGCCGGCTGTGCGCTGGCGCTGATGTTGAGCCCGGCGGTATTGCCAGTATCGGTTTTCGCCGGGTTTGGACTGCTGTTGGCGGTGTCGGCGCTGGATGATCTGCGCCATGTCTCCGCCCGGGTTCGCCTACCGGTACACCTGCTGGCGGTGGCACTGGTGGTTGTCGGTCTGCCGCAGCCGCTGGCCTGGTGGTGGTATCCGCTATTGGTGGTCGCGGGGGTGTGGACGATCAATCTCTACAACTTTATGGACGGTATGGACGGCCTGGCCGGCAGTATGACAGCCGTGGGTTTTGCCACCCTGGGGTTGATCTGTGCATGGAGAGGGCAGGGAGACCTGGCGGGCGTCTGTGCCTTGCTGGTAGTTACCGCCCTGGTGTTCCTGCGCCACAACTGGCCTCCGGCAAATATTTTTCTGGGCGACGCAGGTTCCACTGCCATCGGTCTGGCGGCGGTGGCGGTGAGCCTGTTCGGCTGGCAGCAGGGGGTTTTCGATCTGCTTGTACCTGTTGTGATCTTTGCGCCCTTCTGGCTGGATGCCTCGGTGACATTGCTGCGTCGCATGGCGGCGGGTAAACGCTGGTGGGAAGCGCACCGGGAACATTTTTATCAGCGCAGCGCGCTCCGTATCGGGGTAAAGAGAACTCTGTACCGGCAACTGGGATTTATGCTGTTCACGTCTATACTGGCGCTGATGTTGATGCTATTCGATCTGGGTTGATCGGCCGCTGGCGGCGACAAGGAAATAAAAAATTTAGGGGGTGGAGTGAAACGCGTCATACGCACAACTCAGAAACACTACAAGCCGGCTTTGATGTTGTTGTACGATCTGCTCGCGCTGGCCGGCGCATTTTTCGTGGCCATGACGATCCGGATCAACGACCTGTCGCCGGCTCTGGAAATGGAGATGCTGATCTGCCTGGGGCTGACTCTGGGTTCCAGCAGTTTTATCTTCATGCGCCTGGGGCTCTACCGCACAGTGATCCGCTATATGGGCCAGCAGGCCATTGTGGCCGTTCTGCAGGGGGTCACTGCCTCGGCGGTTGTGCTGGCGGTTGCTTCCTATCTCACCTATGCGGGCGTTCCCCGCTCCGTTCCGGTTATCTACTGGTGTTTCGCGCTTATCGCCGTGGGCGGTTCCCGCTGGCTGGTGCGCATCTACTACCAGATGGCGCTGGAGATCCACAAAACCCGGGTGGCTATCTACGGCGCCGGCACCGCGGGGCTGCAGCTCTACAAGGCGCTGGTGCACGGCGAAATCTACAAGCCGGTTGCCTTTTTCGACGACAACGCCTCCAAACAGAACACCCTGATCGACGGCGTGCTGGTGTACAACCCGGCCAATATTCTCGATATCGTCGCCGAGCGGGATATTGCCGAAGTGCTGTTGGCCATGCCCGGCGTTCCCAAGCGCCGCCGCCGGGAGATTACCCGCAGCCTGCGCGAGCGGGGGCTGGTGGTAAAGGTGATTCCCGGGCTGGAGGAGCTGGTGGACAGCGCCGGGCGCACCTCCGACTTGTCTCAGATCTACGAGAACGTTCTCGGCCGCGCGCCAGTAGAACCGCAGAAGTCCCTGATAGCCGAGTCCATCAGCGGTAAGGTGGTGCTGGTCACCGGGGCCGGTGGCTCCATCGGCTCGGAACTCTGTCGCCAGATAGTGCAATGGAGCCCCAGGCAACTGGTGATGGTGGAAACTTCCGAGTATTCCCTCTACCAGATAGAGCGGGAACTCTACCAGCAGCAACAGGATGAAGGACTGCAGGTGCCGGTGACCGTGCTCTTGGGGGATGTGCGCGATCGGGCCCGCATGGCAGAAATTATCCAGGCTTTCGGGGTGCAGACCATTTACCACGCCGCGGCCTACAAGCACGTACCGCTGGTGGAGCAGAATGTGGTGCTGGGCGCGGACAACAACGTGCTCGGCACGCTCTCGGTGTTGGAAGCGGCGGAGGCTTGCGAGGTGGAGCAGTTTGTGTTGGTTTCCACCGACAAGGCGGTCCGCCCCACCAATGTGATGGGGGCTACCAAGCGCCTGGCGGAACTCATCTGCCAGGATTTCGGCCGTCGTTTTGGCAAGACCCGGGTGTGCATGGTGCGCTTCGGCAATGTACTGGGCTCTTCCGGCTCGGTGATCCCGCTGTTTACCGACCAGATCAACGCCGGCGGCCCGGTCACCGTGACCCACCCCAAGGTCACCCGTTATTTCATGACCATACCGGAAGCTGCCCAGCTGGTGCTACAGGCCGGCAGTATGGGACGCAACGGCGAAGTGTTCGTGTTGGATATGGGCGAGCCGGTGCGCATCTTCGATCTGGCCCGACGACTGATTCACATCATGGGGCACACGGTGCGTGACGAGGAGAACCCCGAAGGGGACATCGAGATCCAGATCAGCGGCCTGAGGCCGGGAGAGAAGCTCTACGAGGAGTTGCTGCTGGGGGATAAGGTTTCCGGCACCGACCACCCGATGATTATGCGTGCGGAGGAGGAGCGGCTTTCCAGTGAGCGGCTGCAAATCCTGCTGGGGGAACTGCGTGACGCCTGCAGCCGTCATGACTGCGAGGGGGTGCATCGCGCACTGACCGAGGCGGTCAAGGATTACATGCCCAAGCACAGCCTGGTGGACACAGTCTGGAACCAACAGCGGCTGCAAGGACCAACGCGCAGCGTGGGTCCGGCACAAGTGAAACGGCTGCCGGTGGCGGAGGACAGGACGATCAGCTAGTGGTTTTTGGTTGGGGCCGGGCTGCTCGTCCGGCCAGTGTGGGTAAAATTTACTGGCCAAAAATAAAAAAGGGCCGCATTGCTGCGACCCTTTTTTATTGCTGTTTGGCTCCGCCTGCTGGGCTCGAACCAGCGACCCAATGATTAACAGTCATTTGCTCTACCAACTGAGCTAAGGCGGAATATCTTTGCGGCCAGTGCCGTTCAGATGGCGCGTATCTTATAGACGGCCCCGGTGCAGGTCAACCCCTTTTTTTCGCTTTAACTGATTGATTTGTCAGCGTTTATATCCGTGCCTACAATCCTGAACTGGCCCGGAGAATGGTGGAGACTATGGAATCGCGTCCGTTTCAAGTGGTGTGCAATTACAGCCCGGCGGGTGATCAGCCCGCCGCGATAGAGGCGTTGGTAGAGGGAGTGGAAGACGGCCTGAGTCACCAGACCCTGCTGGGTGTGACCGGCTCCGGCAAGACCTTCACCATGGCCAACATCATCGAACGGGTACAGCGGCCGGCCATTGTGATGGCCCATAACAAGACCCTGGCGGCACAGTTGTACGGGGAGTTCAGGGAGTTTTTCCCCAGGAACTCGGTGGAGTACTTCGTCTCCTATTACGACTACTACCAGCCGGAGGCCTATGTCCCTTCCTCGGACACTTTTATCGAGAAGGACGCCTCGGTCAACGAGCATATCGAGCAGATGCGTCTGTCCGCCACCAAGGCGCTGATCGAGCGCCGCGATGTGATCGTGGTAGCCACTGTGTCCGCCATTTACGGCCTCGGGGACCCGGACAAGTACCTGAAGATGGTGCTGCACCTGGACCGCGGCGACCTGGTGGACCAGCGCACCATCCTGCGCCGCCTGGCGGAACTCCAGTACACCCGCAACGACACCGACTTCCGCCGCGCCACCTATCGGGTGCGCGGCGACGTGATCGACATCTATCCGGCGGACTCGGATATGGAGGCGGTGCGTCTGTCCCTGTTCGACGAGGAGATCGAGGAGATCACGCTGTTCGACCCGCTCACCGGCGAAATGCTGAAAAAAGTGCCGCGGGTGACCATCTTTCCCAAGTCCCATTACGTGACCCCGCGGGAGACCATCGTCAGCGCCATCGACCAGATCAAGGACGAGCTGCGCGAGCGCCTCAAGCAGCTGCGCGACAACGGCAAGCTGCTGGAGGCCCAGCGGCTGGAGCAGCGCACCAAGTACGACCTGGAAATGATGCAGGAGCTGGGTTACTGCAACGGGGTGGAGAATTACTCCCGCTACCTGTCCGGCCGGGGTCCCGGCCAGCCGCCGCCCACGTTGTTCGACTATTTGCCCGACGACGCGATGCTGTTTATCGATGAGAGTCACGTTACCGTGCCGCAGATCGGCGGCATGTATCGCGGCGACCGCTCGCGCAAGGAGACGCTGGTGGAATACGGTTTCCGCCTGCCCTCGGCGCTGGACAACCGCCCGCTCAAGTTCGAGGAGTGGGAGCAGCTGGCGCCGCAGGCTATCTTCGTTTCCGCCACTCCCGGCCCCTACGAAGCAGAGCACGCCGGTCAGGTGGTGGAACAGGTGGTGCGCCCCACCGGCCTGGTGGACCCGCAAGTGGAGATTCGCCCCGCGTCGACCCAGGTGGACGATGTCCTCTCGGAAATCCATCGCTGTACGGATGCGGACCAGCGGGTACTCATTACAGTGCTCACCAAGCGCATGGCGGAGGACCTTACCGAATACCTGGACGAAAGCGGTATACGCGTGCGCTACCTGCACTCGGATATCGATACGGTGGAGCGGGTGGAGATTATCCGCGACCTGCGCATCGGCGAGTTCGACGTACTGGTGGGGATCAACCTGCTGCGCGAGGGGCTGGATATGCCGGAAGTGGCGTTGGTGGCCATCTTCGATGCGGACAAGGAGGGCTTCCTGCGCTCCGACCGCTCCCTGATCCAGACCATCGGCCGCGCCGCGCGCAACCTGCATGGGCGGGCCATTCTCTACGCGGACAGGGTCACCGACTCAATGAAGCGCGCGCTGGAGGAGACGGAGCGCCGGCGGCTGAAGCAATTGGAGTTCAACGCCGACCACGGCATCACCCCTCAGGGCATCCGCAAGAGCGTGGCGGACATCATGGAAGGCGCCGTCGCCCCGGGCGTGCCGGCGCGTGGTCGCCGCAAGGTGGCGGAAGGGAAGGGCGCCTACAAAGTGGACCGCAAGCCGCTTACCGACCAGCAGCGCTGGGCGCGTATCGAAGAGTTGGAAGAGCAGATGTACGGACACGCCAAGAACCTGGAATTCGAGGCCGCCGCCAAACTCCGCGACGAGATCACCCGCCTGAAAGAAGAGCCGTAGCCCCCCCGGGGGCCCGGGACCGCGGAGCTCCAGCTCCGCAAGCGGGCCGCAGGTCCGCCCTCCGTACTGGGCGTCTGTGGCGGCCCTGCTACCGGTGGCTTTTTGCCAGACACGGGCTGGGCGCCCCCCTTAAATACTTCCCTGTACGCTCTCCACGGCCATCCATGGCCGTGAAAGGTCTGGCAAAAAGCCCCCAGCATCAGGACCTTCGCGTAGCGTCCGTCGTTTTGTCCGATTCCACCTTGTAGGAGCGGCGGGGCGGCCATCCGCCCATGGCCGCGATCGGACTCGCTGATTGCATACATCAAACCAAGTTGTTGAAAACCCAAAAATCCGATGCTAAAGTTCGCGCTCTTCGCAGCACGGGCTTCCCGGGTTGCAAGGTTTAGACCCGTAGCTCAGTTGGTTAGAGCGCTGCCTTGACATGGCAGAGGTCAGCGGTTCAAGTCCGCTCGGGTCTACCATTTACCTACTCTTTGTAAATTGACATCCCTGTCAATTTACAAAGATCGCCCAGGCAAAAGCTGCGCAAAAAGTGTGATTTTTGCTGGTTTTACCGGGCTCGCGCCGGCGCTGACGCCGGCGGCGGTGCATCCATACACCGCTTTGTCGGCCTCTCCGGGCCTTCACAACATATGTTCACGCTGCCTTTGGTAGGGGCGGCCACTGATAGAAAGGAAGTACAATGCCCGTTGTCACTCTCCCCGACGGTTCCCGTCGCGAATTCCCCAAACCTGTTTCCGTCCACGAAGTCGCCGCCGATATCGGCCCCGGTCTCGCCAAAGCAGCGCTTGCCGGTGTGGTCGACGGCAAAGAGGTCGACACCAGCTATGTGATCGATCGCGACGCGGAACTGGCAATTATTACCGACCGCCAGCCGGAAGGGCTGGAGGTGATCCGCCATTCCACCGCGCACCTGTTGGCCCAAGCGGTGAAACAGCTGTACCCCGGTGCACAGGTCACCATCGGCCCGGTGATCGAGGACGGTTTCTATTACGATTTCGCCTACGAGCGCCAGTTTACTCCGGAGGACCTGGAGAAAATCGAGCAGCGTATGGAGGAGCTGGCGAAGGAAGATATTCCGGTCAGCCGCCGACTGATGCCGCGCGATGAAGCGGTGAAGTACTTCCGCGATATGGGCGAGGAATACAAGGCGAAAATCATCGCCGATATTCCCAGTGACCAGGACATCTCCCTGTATCGCCAGGGCGACTTCGAGGACCTGTGCCGCGGCCCGCACGTGCCTTCCACCGGCAAACTGAAAGCGTTCAAACTGACCAAGGTGGCCGGCGCCTACTGGCGCGGCGACGCCAGCAACGAGATGCTCACCCGCGTCTACGGTACCGCTTGGGCCAACAGGAAAGACCTGAAGGCCTACCTGCACCGCATCGAGGAGGCGGAAAAGCGCGACCACCGCAAGCTGGCGAAGAAATACGATCTCTTCCATATCCAGGAAGAGGCGCCGGGCATGGTGTTCTGGCACCCGAACGGCTGGACTATCTACAGCACCATCGAGCAGTACATGCGCCGCCGCCAGCGCGAGTACGGCTACAAAGAGATCAAGACCCCGCAACTGGTGGATTTCTCTCTCTGGCGCAAATCCGGCCACGCGGACAAGTTCGGCGACGACATGTTCACCCTCACCAGTGAGGAGCGCCAGTTCGCGATCAAGCCGATGAACTGCCCCTGCCACGTGCAGGTATTCAACCAGGGCCTGCGCAGCTACCGCGATCTGCCCCTGCGCCTGGCGGAGTTCGGCTCCTGCCACCGCAGTGAGCCCTCCGGTTCCCTGCACGGACTGATGCGCGTTCGCGGCTTCGTGCAGGATGACGGCCATATCTTCTGTACCGAAGGGCAGATCCAGTCGGAAGTATCCGATTTCATGGACCTGTTGCACTCGGTATACAAGGATTTCGGTTTCGAAGAGGTTATCTACCGTCTGTCCACCCGCCCGGAACAGCGGGTGGGCTCCGACGAGAGCTGGGACAAGGCGGAGAAGGCCCTGGCCCAGGCCCTGGACGCCGCTGGCCTGCCCTGGGAGGAGCTGCCGGGAGAGGGCGCCTTCTATGGCCCCAAGATCGAGTTCTCCCTGAAGGACTGTCTGGGCCGGGTGTGGCAGTGCGGCACCATCCAGGTGGACTTCTCCATGCCGGGCCGCCTGGACGCCCAGTATGTGGCGGAAGACGGCTCCCGCCAGACCCCGGTGATGTTGCACCGGGCGGCGCTGGGTTCCTTCGAGCGCTTTATCGGCATCCTGATCGAGCACTACGAGGGCGCTTTCCCCGCCTGGCTGGCGCCCCAGCAGGTTGCGGTGCTGAATATTACTGACCGGCAGGCCGGATACTGTCGCGAACTGGAGGCCCGCCTCGCTGCTTTGCAATATCGTGCCTCGGCCGACTTGAGAAACGAGAAGATCGGCTTTAAAATCCGCGAGCACACGCTACAGCGTGTCCCTTATCTGCTGGTGATCGGCGATAAGGAAGTGGAGAGCCAAACGGTCGCCGTGCGCACACGCAGCGGTGAGGACCTTGGAACCATGACTTTTGAGTCATTCCTAGAGATCCTCGACCGGGACGTGGATCGCCGCGGCCGTTTGTCTATTTCTGAAAATTGACGGAGACGATAGTTATTAAACGAGACAGCAGCAAGGGACGGTCCAAAAAGGCCCGCATTAATGATCAGATTGAGGCGTCAGAGCTGCGCCTGATTGGAGCCGACGGCGAGCAGGTGGGCATTGTCACCCTGGAAGAGGCGCTGGAGGCCGCGCAAAAAGTCAATCTGGATCTCGTTGAAATTGCGCCGGACTCCGATCCGATAGTCTGTAAAATCATGGACTACGGAAAGCACATTTTTGAGGCCAAAAAGGCCAAAAATGCTGCCAAGAAGAAACAGAAGCAGCAGCAGATCAAAGAAATGAAGTTTCGTCCCGGTACCGATATCGGCGACTACCAGATCAAGCTGCGCAACCTGACCCGCTTCCTGGAGGCGGGGGACAAGGCCAAGATTTCCCTGCGCTTCCGCGGCCGGGAAATGGCGCACCAGGAGCTGGGTATGGAAATGATGCAGCGCATCGAGAAAGACCTGGAAGAGCTGGGCACCGTGGAGCAGCGGCCGAAAATGGAAGGCCGCCAGATGATCATGGTGATTGCTCCCAGCAAAAAGAAGAAGTAAGGCCCCGGGAAGTCATTCCCGGACCTGCTCGGAGAAGTGATTGGGCGACGGCTGCCTCCTCACTCTCACAATGCCGCCGGTATTTGCCGGCGGTTTTTACACTAGGTGCCTGACCACAGGCGCATAATTACTTTGGAGTACAAAATGCCGAAAGCAAAAGTACACAGTGGCGCCGCCAAGCGCTTCAAGAAGACGGCTGCGGGCTACAAGCACAAGCACGCCAACAAGAGCCACATCCTCACCAAGATGACCACCAAGCGCAAGCGTCAGCTGCGCGGCACCCAGACCATGAATAAGTCTGATGCCGGTCTGGTCGATCGTATGCTGCGCGCCAAGTAATTGGCCCATCGCTAACAGGTTTAAGAGGATAGAGTTATGGCCCGTGTAAAACGTGGTGTAGAGGCGCGTCGTCGTCACAAGAAAATTTTGAAGCAGGCCAAAGGTTACTACGGTGCGCGTTCACGCGTATTCCGCGTAGCCAAGCAGGCGGTGATCAAAGCCGGCCAGTACGCTTACCGCGACCGTCGCGTTAAAAAGCGCAACTTCCGCGCCCTGTGGATCACTCGTATCAACGCCCAGTCCCGTGCTGAAGGCATGAGCTACAGCCGCCTCATCGCCGGTCTGAAAAAGGCGGAGATCACCCTGGATCGCCGTGTCCTGGCCGATCTGGCGGTATACGACAAAGCCGCTTTTGCTGCCGTAGTTGAAAAAGCCAAGGCAGCCCTGGCGGCGTAAGCTGCCACTTCAGTTGCAAGACTGAATACAAAAAATAGGGAAGGGCTGTTATGGCCCTTCCCTATTTTTTTATGGAGTTTCCGCTATTTTTTAAACGAAGTTGGATTCAAACGGGAATAGTTCGATGCAAGATTTGCAGTCCCTCACCGAACAGGCGCTGGAGCTGGTGGAGCAGGCCGACGGCCTGGCGGCACTGGATCAGGTGCGCGTGGACTACCTGGGTAAAAAGGGCCAGCTCACCGCGCTGCTGAAGAGCCTGGGCAAACTGTCGGTGGAAGAGCGCCCGGCAGCCGGTGCCAGGATTAACGAAGCCAAGCAGCAGGTGCAGGAAAAGATCAACGCGCGCCGCGACCAGCTGGAACAGGCCGCAATTGACGCCAAGCTGGCGGAGGAGACCATCGACGTCACTCTGCCCGGCCGCGGCGAAGAGCAGGGCAATGCGCACCCGGTGACCCGCACCATGCGCCGTATCGAAGAGCTGTTTCTACATCTCGGCTTCTCCGTGGAAGAAGGGCCGGAGATCGAAGACGACTACCACAACTTCGAGGCACTGAATATTCCCGCGCATCACCCGGCACGGGCGATGCACGACACCTTCTATATCGATCCGTCCACGGTGCTGCGCACCCACACCTCCCCGGTGCAGATCCGCACCATGGAAAAGGCCGCGCCGCCGATCCGCATCATCTGCCCGGGGCGGGTCTACCGCTGCGACTCCGACGTGACCCACTCGCCCATGTTCCACCAGGTGGAAGGGCTGGTAGTGGACAAAGGGGTCAGCTTTGCGCACCTGAAGGGCTGCGTGGACCAGTTCCTGAAAGCCTTCTTCGAGGCCGACGTGCCGGTACGCTTCCGACCGTCCTACTTCCCGTTCACCGAGCCCTCCGCGGAAGTGGACATTCAGTGCACTGCCTGCGGCGGCGAGGGCTGCCGCGTCTGCTCCGGTACCGGCTGGCTGGAAGTCATGGGCTGCGGCATGGTGCACCCGAATGTGTTCACCGCCTGCAATATCGACAGCGAAACCTACTCCGGCTTCGCCTTCGGCATGGGCGTGGAGCGTCTAGCCATGCTGCGCTACGGCGTCAACGACCTGCGCCTGTTTTTCGACAACGACCTGCGTTTTTTGAAGCAGTTTTGATGGCCGGAGCTCGGAAAGAATACGAACTCTGATGCGAAGGCCCTGATACCGGGAGTTGTTTGCGAGACCTTATGAGGCAGGGATGCCGATTAGAGCCTACATGGACGTATTTACGGCGTGTCTCGCAAACAACTCCCGGTAGCAGGACCGCCACGGCGCCTGAAGCAGAGCGCAGAGCGCCAAGGAATAGAGAAAGAGACAGCACTATGAAATTCAGCAACTCCTGGTTGAGGGAATGGGTAAACCCGCAACTGACCGCACAGGAACTGGCCGACCAGATCACCATGGCGGGCCTGGAAGTGGACGGCGTTGAAAAAGTCGCGGGCGAATTTTCCGGTGTAGTGGTGGGCGAGATCCTCGCCTGCGAGCAGCACCCGGATGCGGACAAACTGCGCGTGTGCAAGGTTGCCGGCCACCCGGATGGCGAGGTGCAGGTGGTCTGCGGCGCCCCCAACGCCCGCGCCGGCATCAAGATCCCGTTCGCCCTGGTGGGTGCTGTGCTGCCGGGTGACTTCAAAATCAAGAAAGCCAAGCTGCGCGGCGTCGAGAGCTTCGGCATGCTGTGCGCTCAAACGGAACTGCAACTGGGCGAGGACAGTGACGGTATCTGGGAGTTGCCGGACGACGCCCCCACCGGCAAGGCGCTGCGGGAATACCTGCAGTTGGACGACGAAACCATCGATGTGGACCTGACCCCGAACCGTTCCGATTGCCTCGGCATCGCCGGCATCGCCCGCGAAGTGGGCGTGCTCAACCGCTGTAAGGTCGCAGGCCCTGAAATCGCCCCGGTGGCGGCGCAGATCGACGACAGCTTGCCGGTCTCCCTGCACGCCGGCGATGCCTGCCCGCGCTACGTGGGCAGGGTGATTCGAAATATCGACATCAATGCACAGACCCCGCTGTGGATGCAGGAACGCCTGCGCCGCAGCGGCCTGCGTTCAATCGACCCGGTGGTGGACGTCACCAACTATGTGTTGCTGGAACTCGGCCAGCCGATGCACGCCTTCGACCTGCAGAAGCTCAGCGGCGGCATCAAGGTGCGCCTGGCAGAGCAGGGCGAGGAACTGGCCCTGCTGGACGGCCAAGAGGTCAAACTGCAGGCCGGCACCCTGCTGATCGCCGACGAGCAGAAACCGCTGGCCATGGCCGGCGTCATGGGCGGTAAGGATAGTGCGGTAACCGAGAGCACCCGCGATATTTTCCTCGAGAGCGCTTTCTTCAACCCGCTGGCCATCGCCGGCAAGGCGCGCTCCTACGGCCTGCACACGGATTCCTCGCACCGTTTCGAGCGCGGTGTCGATTACCGGCTGCAGGAGAAAGCCGTCGAGCGCGCCACCCAGTTGCTGCTGGAAATCGTCGGCGGCGAACCGGGCCCGGTGCACCTGCGCGAACTGAGCGAACTCATGCCCGCCGAGCGCCATATCACCCTGCGCCGCGCGCGGGTGGAGCAGGGCCTGGGCGTGGCCCTGGCCGACGACGAGATCGTCGATATCCTCACCCGCCTGGGCCTGGAGAAGATCGACCAGAGCGCCGAGGGCTGGACCTTCCTCATCCCCAGCTTCCGCTTCGATATCGCCATAGAGGCGGACCTGCTCGAAGAGCTGGCGCGGGTCTACGGCTACAACCGCATTCCCAGCGAGAGCTTCACTGCCGCGCTGGATATAGTGCCGCAGCCGGAGCGCGAGATCTCCCGGGAAGTTCTGGAGCAGACACTCCTGGCACGGGGGTACAACGAGGCGATTACTTTCAGCTTTATCGATCGCGAGTCCGCCGCGCTCTTCGATCCCCAGGCCGAACCGGTAGCCCTGCAGAATCCCATCAGCGCCGACCTGGCAGTGATGCGCACCTCGCTGGTGCCGGGCCTGTGCAAGGCGCTGCAATACAACCTGAACCGACAGCAGAGCCGCGTGCGCCTGTTCGAGTCCGGCCTGCGCTTCGTGCCGGGCGGCGATGACGTTACCGAGCTGCGCCAGGAGCTGATGCTGGCCGGCCTGGTCTACGGCGGCCGCTTTGCCGAGAACTGGACCGGCGGCAAGGATGCAGTGGATTTCTACGATATCAAAGCCGACGTGGAGGCCCTGCTGGCCCACTATGTTGCCGGGGAGGGCGCCGAAGGCGAGTTCCGCTTCGTCGCCGGCCAGCACCCGGCCCTGCACCCGGGCCAGTGCGCGAAGGTACTGCGCAGCGATGTCGAGATCGGCGTGCTGGGGGCCCTGCATCCGCAACTGCAGAAGAAGCTGGACCTGCCCAAGTCCGCCTTCGTATTCGAATTGAGCCTCGAGGCCCTCGGCCAGGCCCGTCTGCCGGCTTTCCGCCCGCTGTCGAAGTTCCCGGAAGTGCGCCGTGACCTGGCCCTGCTGATCGACGCCGATGTACCTGCTGCCAGCCTGGTGGAAACCGCCGTCGAAGCTGCCGGCGAAACTTTGACGGACCTCAAGATTTTTGACGTCTATCAGGGCAAAGGTATTGATTTCAATAGAAAAAGTGTCGCCATGGGCTTGACGTTTCAGCATTCGTCGCGCACCCTTAACGACGACGAAATCAATGCCGCGGTAGATGCGGTGGTCCGACAACTAGAACAAAAATACAACGCCAGCTTGCGCTAACCGGGTCTATGCTTCGGGGTGCGAGTTGTTTGGCACCCCGAGAGCGTCTGCGACCGGGTTGAAAGCCGCCGCGGTTTGGGCCGCTTCCGATCCGGAGCCGGGACGCCTCTGAATCTGTTGGTAGGAACCAATGACAGAGGCACTGACCAAGGCCGGGCTCGCCGAAAAACTGTTCGAGGAGCTGGGCTTCAACAAGCGTGAAGCCAAAGAGATCGTCGAATATTTTTTCGAGGAAATCCGCAATGCGCTGGAAAATAACGAGCAGGTCAAGCTCTCCGGCTTCGGCAACTTTGACCTGCGGGATAAAAGCCAGCGCCCCGGGCGCAACCCAAAGACGGGAGAGGAGATTCCCATCTCCGCGCGCCGGGTGGTGACTTTCAAGCCGGGACAGAAACTCAAGGCACGAGTAGAAGAACATGCTGGAAGCAAGCAACAATAGCGAACTGCCCACAATCCCGGGCAAGCGCTATTTCACCATTGGTGAAGTCAGTGAACTCTGCGCAGTCAAACCCCATGTACTGCGCTACTGGGAACAGGAATTTCCCCAGCTCAGCCCCGTCAAGCGCCGCGGCAACCGCCGCTACTATCAGCACCAGGACGTGATCCTGATCCGCCAGATCCGCGCGCTGCTGTACGAGGAGGGCTACACTATCGGCGGAGCCCGCCTGCAGATGGAGACGGGCAGCGACAAGGTCAACAGCGTCCAGTTGCAACAGGTGCTGCCCCAGGTGATCGCCGAGCTGGAGGGCGTACTGGTCCTGCTGGACAGTTGATTCCGCGTCCGCAGAAAGCGCAAATCCGGGCTTGCAATCCGCCGCCACTTAGGTATGATTTGCGCCTCATCGCCAAGCGATGTTCCTTATAAATCAAACACTTAGCGCCGATCTAGGCGAGCAGACAGGAGTTTGGTTTAGCTATGTCGGGGTGTAGCGCAGCCTGGTAGCGCACCACACTGGGGGTGTGGTGGTCGTCGGTTCAAATCCGGCCACCCCGACCATTATTCGATCGAAAAGCCCGCCGTTGAGCGGGCTTTTTTGTTTTTGACGTCTCTTTACCTGGGCGGGAAAGGCTATGGTGCTGCGGAAATTCTTCGTTTCGGCGCAGGTCATTTTCAGCGGTTCGATTATCGGTGCTGACCATTCACAATGAAATTGTGGGGGAGGCCGGTGATAACACGCGTCCTCAAGCAGCGAGCCATTTCTATCCTTTTGATGACAAAACGGACTGTATACGTAATTGGCGCTGGAGCAGGTCTTGAGGCTGGGCTTCCCACGGGGAAGAGCTCAAAAAAGATATTTTCCGATTGCTGGATATGCAATTTGAGCTCAACCAACGAATCCCAAAGAGGCACTGGCGCAATGGGAGGAGAGAGGCATGCCCGTCATGCGGTCCGTCGAAAAAGTCTTCGATAGAAAAACCGGCAATGTCAGCGCCGGCGAAAGAGTCAGCTGTTATGTGATGCAGTAATTTCAGTAAGGGGCGCGTTGATTTTAACTATTGGCCTGCAATGATTCGATAACAGGGAATATATTCCTTGCCGGGCAGTTTCATTCTCTGTTGTTTCACAAAAGACTCCAGCAAAGTATCAATGCTGTGCATTATTGCCGGGTCGCCGCGCAATTCATATGGGCCATATTTCTCCACGGTGCGAATACCTTCGTCTTTGACGTTGCCGGAAACGATTCCGGAAAACGCGCGGCGCAGGTTGGCAGCCAGCAGGTAAGTTTCCTGGTTTTTGTGTAATGCGAGGTCAAGCATATTCTTGTGGGTGGGGGCAAACGGTCGTTGGAGTTCTGTTGACACCTTCAGTTTCCAGTTGAAGTAATAGGCATCGCCGGTCTCTTTGCGGTGTTGCTGGACCTCTTGGATGCCTGCGGCCATTTGCCGTGCCACTTCCGGAGGGTCATCAATAATAATCTGGTACCTTGATCTCGCTTCTTCGCCCAAAGTCGAGGAAATAAACTGGTCGATGCGACTAAAGTAGCCTGCTGCGCTGGCTGGGCCGGTAAAAATCACCGGGAAGGGTTGCTCCCTGTTTTCCTCATGCAGGAGTATGCCCAAAAGATAGAGAATCTCCTCGGCGGTACCTGCGCCGCCAGGAAATACAACAATTCCATGGCCGGTGCGTACAAACGCCTCCAATCGTTTCTCGATGTCCGGCATGATGATAAGCTGATTGACGATTGGGTTTGGTGCTTCTGCCGCGATGATGCCTGGCTCGGAAATTCCGAGGTACTGACCATACCGGTCGCGTTGTTTAGCGTGGCCAATAGTGGCGCCTTTCATTGGGCCTTTCATTGCGCCCGGACCGCAACCGGTACAGATGTCGAGATGTCGCAACGCCAGCTCATAGCCTACCGTTTTGGTGTAATCGTATTCCTCGGCTGAGATGGAGTGCCCGCCCCAGCACACCACCAACCTGGGTATGCGGGCCCGGTCAAAAGTGCCGGCATTACGTAGGATATGGAATACTGCGTCGGTAACCCCCTGCGCAGATACCAGATCGTAACGGGGGTCGCCGGTGATTTCGCTGTTCACATAGATGATGTCACGGAGTACGGCAAAAAGGTGCTCGGCGATACCACGAATCATCTTGCCGTCTACAAAAGCAATAGCAGGGGCGTTTTTGACCTGGAGTTTTACGCTGCGTTCTGTCGGGATAACCGAAATATCGAAGTCGGCATAGGTTTCCAGAAGCTCTTTACCGTCATCTATATAGCTGCCGCTGTTGAGTACGGCCAGAGAACAGTTGCGGAAAGTCTGGTATTGAGGGCCGCGGCTTTCTTGGCTGAGCTTGTGGATTTCGTACTTGGATAGAATATCAAACTGCTCGGTTGGTGATACTTGTGCATCGATGAGATCCGTAGACATGCAACCCTCAATAAAGCTGAAAGATTCTACAGTACAGGAAGTGCTGTACCGGGGCTATAGAAGTGTAGTCTAAGTTGTTGATTACACTCTTTATATATTAAGCTTTGGATTGAAATAACTCTAATAATAGAGGCAGGCGGTATAAACTTAATTTGACTCTAAGCGTCAGTGGCCAATCGAGGCAAGAAATTCAGCAATCTTGCCGTTAACCCATTCCGGCACCTCCTGCCCAATCCAGTGCCCCGCCTTTGTCACCTCACAGAGTCGCAGATCGCTGCATTGGTGGTGCATATCCAGGCCGATGCTCTCGGCATAGCGGTGGGGCCAGTCCTTGCTGCCCGTCAGGTACATCGCCGGCACGGTGATGGTGTTGTCTTTCTGTGCGGCCGTTCGCTGCCAGGTGCGTTCGAAATTGCGGTACCAGTTCAGCGACGGCTCGAAGCCGTGGCGCTGGTAGCGGCTGGCGATGTAGTCGAGGAAGTCCTGTGGCATGTAGTCCGGGCGCTTTTCCGGCAGCGTGATGCGCTCCAGCAGGCCCGCGTCGCCACCACCTTGCTGCAGCAGGTCGAACTGGCCGGTAAGGATTTTTTCCAGGGAAAGGGGGATATCCCGGTTCAGTGCTTCATGGGCGGCGGCGTTCTGGAGATCGACAATATAGAAGTAGTTGTCGCCCATCTGCCGCTTCAGCGCACTCAGGGTATCGGTCTGCCCGCGCCCGAACCAGGGGATGCTCAGTCCGCCGACGCCCTTGATACGCTCGGGGTGCAGCCAGGCGGTGTACCAGGCGACGATGCAGCCCCAGTCGTGGCCGATAATCACGCCCTGTTGCTGGCCGTAGGCGTCGAGCAGGCCTATGACGTCGGCTGCCAGCTCCAGGGTGTCATAGGCGGTGACGTCTTTGGGGGCGTCGCTGTCGCCGTAGCCACGCATCTCCGGTGCCACCACCCTGTAACCCTCGTCCACCAGGAATTTGATCTGGGGTCCCCAGCTGGCCCAGCACTCGGGAAAGCCGTGCAGCAGGAAAATCAGGGGGCCTTCGCCCGCCTCGGCGACATTCAGGCTGATGCCGCTGGTGGGTACGGTGCGAAATCGGATGTCGTAGTGCTCCAGTCCGTAGGGCAGTTTCTGGCTCATCGCTGTCTCTTTTCCTTCCTTGGCCAATGACTCCGGCCAGAGTAATCGTTTAAGCGGATATTGAACAGGGTTCGTCGCTCGAGGTGGTCCGGCTGCTGTCGTGCCCCGGCAGGCCGCAATATCTGTTTACACCGCCCCGGTAGTGGAATAAATTACGCGCGAGATCCCTGGTGGGCCAGCCGTTGGCCCGTCCCTCCCCAGGCGCTCCCTACCGCCGCGTTGGCCCGTCCGGGTCACAGGCCCGATTGACGTACCGAGATCATCCAGACGGGTCACATGCTCAGTTATCGCCACGGTTTTCATGCCGGCAATTTTGCCGACGTGTTGAAGCACCTTGTGCTGGTGGAAATCCTTGCTTACCTGCAGAAGAAGGACAAGCCCCTCGACTATATAGATACCCACGCCGGTGCTGGCCTGTACCGCCTCCAGGGCGGAATGGCGGCGAAGAATTGCGAGTACGGCAACGGCATCGCCCGTCTGCTGCCGGGAGATCCCGGCCTGCCGGCGTTGCAGCCATACCTGGATCGGGTGATGGCCCACAATGCCGGTGGTGGATTACGGCTTTACCCGGGCTCGCCCGCCATCGCCTGCGGCGTCTTGCGCCCGCAGGACAAGGCGTGGCTGTTCGAGCTGCATCCGGCCGATATCGAGCAGCTCCGTCGGGCTTGCGCGGGCCGGAATATCCATATCCGTGGGGAAGATGGCTTCAGGGGGCTCGCCGCGCTATTGCCGACACCGTCCCGCCGCGCACTGGTACTGATCGATCCGCCCTACGAGCTGAAACAGGATTACCAACGCGTGGTCGATGCGCTCAAGCTGATCTATCGAAAAATGCCCACCGCCACCGTGGCGCTTTGGTATCCGGTGGTGGAGCGCAGGCGTATTGACTTGTTGGAGCGCCAAGTCATCGCTTCGGGCATCCGCCGGGTGGAGCAGTTTGAGCTGGGTATCCATGCCGACAGCGACGGCCGTGGCATGACGGCCTCCGGTATGATTGTGGTTAATCCGCCCTGGACACTGCGGACCACAATGGCGCCACTACTGCCGCCGCTGGCGAGGCTGCTCAGTGAGGATGGCGGGGAACATCAGCGTATGCAGAGCCTGGTTGGGGAGTGATCGCCGGTTGGCTGGGGGGCGCCGAGGAACCAGTTTGCGCCATCCGGCGTTTCGCGGGTGACCGGCGCCCGGTTCTAGCGGTAGGAGATTTGTGAGAAATATGGGCGCGCCTGACGTTCGCTCGCGCAAAAATTCGTTCCCGCCCCGGAGTCCTGCCGGCGCGGGAACGATCCCTATGTCCGTCTATTGTTGACGGAGCATGTTCATGCAGCGATGGAACTGGCGCATGTAAATCTTACCGCCTATGGACGGGTTGCGGTTCGCGTGTTCCGCCGCCCAGTTGCGACATCCCTCTTCGCTATTTATGCGAATACGCTGCTCCGGCAGGCTGCGACGGTAAAAGTGCGGCTGCTCGGCCCTGATCAAACCGCGGGGCGCTCTCACCTCATAGTAGTAACCGCCTTGTGGATGAAAGCGGTAAAAAGTATTGCCGTGTTGATAGTAAGTCTGCCCCCTAACCTGGACCTCGGTGGCACCGGAGGGCAGCTGGCGGAGTTGCTCTTGCGCTTGGCTATAGCCGGCGAGAGAGCACATCAGTATCAAGGGTATTAGAAAACGCATTGTGACTTCCTCCTCTTCCGATGTGCTTGGAAGTCTATTCACTGGGAAGGCCAACCCCCAATTTGATTGGTTCGGCTGGGGTCGCAATGCGGGAAAATGTGAACAAATCGACAGATCTGGTCACATGCTATTCGGCTGCTCTCGGAAAGATTATGAACCAACTCTAAGGCTCTTGCATGGCGCTGCATGCCCGTGCCCGTTTCGGCGATAGGCACTATTCCGGTATCTGCCAGCCAAAAGCCTGAATTAATGACGCGAATAGCCCGCGCGGCGGCGCGATCAGGTTCAGGGGTTTGCCGGTCACCGGGTGGTCCAGCTGGAGTTGCAGGGCGTGTAGCAGGAGCCTGCTGCAGCCAAACTGCTCGGTGAAGAAGCGGTTGTGCACCGACTTGCCATACTTTGGGCAGCCAATCAGCGGGTGGGAAATATGCTTGAAGTGGCGGCGGATCTGGTGCCTGCGGCCGGTCTTCAACTGTATTTCCACAAAGGAATAGCGGCTGGTGGGATAGCGGTCGACGGAATAGGGCAGTTCGACGGTGGCCAACCTGCGGTACAGGGTGATTGCGGGTTGGCGAGGTAGGTCGGCCTTGGGGCGTTTGCGCTGGTGTTTGAAATCTGCGACCGGCGGCAGCGGGTAGTCGATAACGTTCTCTTCGGGGCAGTAGCCCCGGCAGACGGCGATATATTTTTTAACTGATTTCTCGCTTTCGAGCTGTGCCTGGACCTGTGCGGCAATTTCGCCGCTTTTGCCGAAGATGATTACCCCGGAGGTCGGTTTATCCAGGCGGTGGATTGGGTACAGGTGGCAACCGACCAGGTCGCGTAGGTATTGCAGCAGAATTTTGTCTTCACGGGGATCTATCCCGGAGCGATGCACCAACCATCCCTCGGGCTTGTAGGCCGCGATGAGATAGGTATCTTCAAAGACGATTTCCGGGTGCATGCTCGTTGTTACCGACAGGGGAGTTGGGCAGGAGCTATTATATGATCATGTCAGTCTCCAGGGGCACAATCCATGGCGGGCTTGTGCTCACCCCGTTTTGATGGGCACGCTGCGCTTTGCTCATGCTGCCGAAGGAGCGATTCCCGACTGCAGCATTCACTTCACGATTATTTCAGCTTTTTATACTGCCAATCTCATTTTTTTATTGACATTTTATTTCGGCTGTTTAGACTCGCGCCCTCTTTCGAACAACCTCCAGCAAGCTGTGGTCCGCGACCACAGAAGAGCATGAAAAAGGAGCCATGAAATGCGATATCAACATCTAAAAAATCAGCCTATCTGACACCTTTCATGTGCTCGCGCTTGAAAGGTGATGCTGCCTTTCAAGCCAGAACCTCCTGAAGCCCTGGCATACGCCGGGGCTTTTTGCATTCTGATACCTTGAAAGGCAATTTCAAAAAGAACGTGGAGTAATCCAGGGATTTGTTATGCCTGTAAAAATGGTACTAAACAAAAATGCGCCGCCGGGAACTGTACCGGTAAAAATCTACACCGATGAAATCGAACCGGCGGCATTGCAACAACTGAAAAATATCGCCCAACTGCCGATTGTGCATTCACACGTGGCGGCCATGCCCGATGTGCACCTGGGTAAAGGCGCTACCGTGGGGTCCGTGATTCCCACCGTCAGCGCCATAATTCCGGCGGCAGTGGGTGTGGATATCGGCTGCGGCATGAATGCGGTGCGTACATCGCTACATGCCCACCAGCTGCCGGACAACCTGAAGGCATTACGGGATGCCATTGAGGTGAAAGTACCCGTGGGCTTCGGCCGTCACAAGATGGTCAACGCCCGGGAATCTGCCTGCAAACGTCTTGCTCCCGGTGCGGACAGGCTGTTCGGAAAGCATCCGGAGTTGCTGAAGAAGCTGCGCCAGCCGCAGCAGACCTGGGTGACCCAGCTGGGAACTCTGGGTGGCGGCAATCACTTTATCGAGATCTGTCTCGATGAAAGCAATGCGGTCTGGGTGATGCTGCACTCCGGTAGCCGCGGTATCGGCAATGCGATCGGCCAGCACTTCATCCAGCTGGCGAAGAAAGATATGGCGGGGCATATGCACAACCTGCCGGACAGGGATCTCGCCTACTTCAGTGAAGGCTGCGGTCATTTCGATGGTTACATCGAGGCGCTCAACTGGGCCCAGGAGTATGCTCGGGTCAACCGCCAGGAGATGATGAAGCTGGTACTCGGCTGCCTGCGCGAGCAGTTGCCCGAGTTCACCCTGACATCCGAGGCGATCAACTGCCACCACAATTACGTGGTGCGGGAGGAGCATTTCGGTCGCGATGTCTTTGTGACCCGCAAAGGGGCGATCAGCGCGAAGCAGGACCAACTGGGGATTATCCCCGGTTCCATGGGGGCCAGGTCGTTCATTGTGCGCGGTCGCGGCAATGCCGATTCCTTCTGCTCCTGTGCCCACGGCGCGGGACGCAAGATGAGCCGCACGGCGGCCAGGAAGCGCTTTACCCGCAGGGACCTGGAGGAGCAGACCAAAGGTATCCAGTGCAGGAAAGACAGCGGTGTGATCGACGAGATTCCCGCAGCCTACAAGGATATCGATCAGGTGATGCAGAACCAGACCGACCTGGTGGATGTAGTCCATACACTGCGCCAGGTGATTTGTGTAAAAGGTTAAAGGAGGAAAATGAGAAAAATACAGAACCAGAACTGGTATTTATTGAATTTCAACGAGAGGACAGATGCCTATGAAAAAGAACAAGCCGCGCAATCACGTTGCGCTTAATCCTCTGCTTCGCAAGGGTGGTGCCCATGTCAGGGCGAAGTCCGGCGAGCGGTTTGCCAACAGACAAAAAATGTTGAAGGCAGCGCGGGAGTGGAAAAGCTCCCGCGATTTTTTATGTGGAGTGCGGTGGGGCTCCGAATGCCGTTCTATGGCCAACCCACCAAAGGCCCGACATATACCCAGTGCTTCTTGTGCAATTTAAACAGCGAAATTTCGTGCAATGCGCGCTCTGCGCCATCCTCCAGATACCACGCCTTGAACTCCACCACCGATTTTTTTAATCCCCGCTTACTCCTGATTACTTCCAGCCTTGACCACTGAGTCTGCAGGTCATCGCCATTCAATTCCGGGCAGGTCTCCGGGTGCCATGATTTGCGCAGATAGGACAGGTTGCCGGTGACATAGGCGCTGTAGCGGCTGCGCATCAGGGTTTCGGCGTCATTGGGGTAGGCCTGGCCGGAGAGGTACAGCTGGCAGCACTGCTGCAAGGGCTTTCCGGAGCCACAGGGGCAGAGTTCTTCTGTCATGGAGGTCGGTCGTCAGTACGCTTGTGTCGGGCCGAATGATAGAGGGGGCCGGGGAAAATTTATAGCGGTTCCCTGAAGGCCTCTTGACCTTTCAGTTTACACTGGTAACATACCGTCCAGCCGGTCGGTTTTGACCAAAAATTTCCAAGGAGTCATATGTCCAAAGTCGACAAAACTGCAATTGTCCGTGCCGCGGAAGAGGTGGTGCGGGAGAGGGGCGCGCGCAAGCTCACCTTGGATGCAGTCGCCGCCAAGTGCGGCTTGAGCAAGGGTGGGCTGCTGCATCATTTCGGCACCAAGCAGGCCTTGCTGAAGGCCATGGTGGAGGAGGCGCTTTCGCGCGAAGACCAGATTGCCGATGAATACACCGCTAGCCGAGGGCCCGGGCGGGGCGAGTTGTCGGCGCGGATTCACGCGCAGTTCATGCTGATGGAGGACGAGGAGGCCCTGCCGCGCGCGCTCATTGCCGCCGTTGCGGAAGATCCCAGCTTGCTGGACCCGATCAGGACCCACGATGCCAGAATAAGCCGCGAAGTCTGTAGCGTTTCAAGAGACCCTGACTTGGCGCAGATTTTGTGTTTTGCCTCCCTCGGTCTCTTCATGGGCCGGGTACTCGGTGTGATGGACTCCGATGACCCGGTTCTTGAACGCATGCGCAAGCGGCTGCTGGCATTGGCCGCAGAGATCGAGTGATTTCCCCTTTTTTCCTTAAGGGCGCCTCTAAAAATTCTTTTCTCGTCACCCCCGCGAGGGCGGGGGTCCAGTAGCCATGGGTTTCTGGGTTCCCGCCTTCGCGGGAACGACGATTTTTAGAGATGCCCTTAAGCCAAAACGATTTTCAGAGAACTGGATATGAAACTCTTTGATACTTCCCGCTTCTGGCTGCTCCCTTTCCTGTTGGCCGCCGCATCAGGGCTGATTGGCTGCAATGGTTCCGGGGCCGATGAGCAGAATGAGGCCCCGGTGTGGCCTGTCAAGATGGCAACGATTTCCGATGTCGGAGATATCGAGGAGAGGCAGTTCGCCGGCCGGGTGCGGGCCGTACAGACGCTCGACCTGTCTTTCCAGGTTGGGGGAAAGTTGAATCAGTTCAAAATAACGGAAGGGGAGATTGTTCCCAAGGGCACGCTGATCGCGGCTCTGGACAGTCAGGATTTCAAGAGGCGGGTCAGGGAAGCTGAGGTCAATGTCGAGCTGCTGGAAAAAACCGTTGCCCGGCAGCGGTCCCTGGCTGAGCGCAATGTGATCTCCAGGCAACAGTTGGATGAAACCGAGACCAACTTCAGCCTGGCCAAGGTCGCACTTGAGAGCGCGGCGCAGGACCTTGCGTATACGCAGTTGAAAGCACCGTTTGATGCGCTGGTAACCCGGCAGCTCGTCGAGAACTATACCAATGTTCAGGCGGGGCAGGGCATCGTTCGTCTGCAGGATGTATCCGAAGTGCGCATTGAGGTTTCAGTCCCGGAGAAGCTGCTCGCCACCATTGACCGGGACCAGGTTAAATCCATCACCGCGTCGTTTGAGTTTTTGCCGGATAAGGAGTTTCCGCTGGAGTACCGCGAGCATCAGGCGGAAGCCAATAGCGTGACGCAGACTTATATCGTCGAGCTGGGTATGCCGCGGCCCGCAGACGTGCAGATACTTCCCGGGATGACCGCCCGGGTAGATCTCAAGCTCAATCAGGCTGAGGCTGGTCGCACATACCGGGTTCCTCTGTCAGCCGTGCAAACCGATGCGGATGGCTCTTCTTTCGTATGGCGAATAAACGGTGATCAGTCTGTCAGCAAGACATCGGTACTGCTGGGCAGCACCGACGGCGATTCTGTGGAAATCACCCGGGGTATTGAGTCGGCGATGAACATCGTCGCTGCCGGAGGGCAGCACCTGTACGAAGGTGCAAACGTTCGCAACTACAGGCAGTGATGGAGAGCCGCAGTGAAGATCTCTGATATTTTTATCAAGCAGCCCGTATACAGCTGGCTGTTGATGTTGATCTGCCTTGTCGGTGGACTCTGGGCCATTGCGGATATCGGCCGCCTGGAAGATCCCGCTTTCACTATCAAGGAAGCACGTGTCTTCACCGCCTATCCGGGAGCCAGTGCCCTGCAGGTCGAGGAGGAGGTTACCGAGAAGCTGGAGGTGGCGATTCAGCAAATGGGCCAGCTCAAGCGCGTGACCTCCACCTCCCGCCCGGGTATGTCGGAAATTCGCGTTGAGATGGCGGATCATTACGATTCCAACGAGTTGCCGCAGATCTGGGATGAGTTGCGCCACAAGGTGCGTGATGCCCAGAGCGGCTTACCCAGCGGTGCCATGACGCCGGTAGTCAACGATGACTTCGGCGAAGTGTTCGGTATCTATTACGCGATTACCGGCGACGGTTTTTCCCGCAGCGAGATGCGGGAAATCACCAAGTATCTCCGCCGTGAGCTGCTTTCCGTCGAGGGGGTGGCCAAGGTTTCGCGCTCGGGCGTGATCGGTGAAGTCGCCTACCTGGATATCGACGAGTCGCGCCTGTCACAGCTGGGTTACTCGCTGGATGACCTGGCTCAGGTATTGCAATCGGAGAGCTCCACCCAGCAGGCCGGTGAGATCGAGGGCAAGGACCTGCGTACACGGGTTGTGGTGGATAACCAGGCCAATGACATGGAGGCTATCCGCAATATTCTGATTGGCGTTCCGGGCTCCACCGCTCTTCTCTCTGTGCGCGATATCGCCAGCATTTCACTGGGATACGATGAGAACCCGGATTTTATCGCTCACTATAATGGCTTGCCGGCCATCCTGATCGGAGTGGCCGGTGCACAAAATACCAATATTGTCGATGTCGGTACGCGGGTCGAGGAGAAGCTCGCGCAATTGAAGCAAGGGCTGCCACTGGGTGTCGAAATACAACCGGTTTACGAGCAGCACAAAGTGGTGGCGGACAGCGTCAACGGTTTCCTGCTAAACCTGGTGTCCTCCGTGGTCATCGTTACCCTGGTATTGTGCCTGTTTATGGGCTGGCGCTCCGGTGTGGTTGTGGGCGTGGTGCTGGGGCTGACCGTGATGGGCACGGTGCTGATCATGAATCTGCTCGGCCTGAACCTGCAGAGAATCTCCCTGGGGGCGCTGATTATTGCCATGGGCATGTTGGTGGACAATGCGATCGTGGTTGCCGAAGGCATGCTGATGGGAGTGCAAAAGAAGGAGTCGCCGCAGAGCGCCGCCAGTCGTGTGGTGCGGCAGACATTCTGGCCGCTGCTCGGGGCCACGATTATCGGCATTATGGCTTTTTCCGGTATCGGCCTTTCCGACGACGCCACCGGCGAATTCCTGTTTTCCCTGTTTGCCGTAATCGGACTATCGCTGCTGCTGAGCTGGGTTCTGGCGATTACGATAACACCATACCTCGGTTTCCATTTGTTCCGCCCCGGAAAAGGCACGGAAGGGGACGATCCCTATGCCGGCAGATTTTATCGCATGTACGCGGATGCCCTGTCCGGTGCACTCGCGCACCGGGGGTCCACTATTGCGGTTTTGGTGGTCGTCACCCTGATCAGTTACTTTGCCTTTGGCTTAGTTAAGCAGGGCTTTTTCCCCAATTCCAATGCGCCGCTGTTTTACGTGAATTACCGCATGCCCCAGGGTAGCGATATCAACAGGACCGAACAGGCCCTGCAGGAAGCTTCAGAGTACCTGTTGCAGCAGAACGAGGTGCAATCGGTCACCGCTGTTGCGGGCCGGGGCGCCGATCGATTTATGCTGACCTATGCTCCTGAACCGCCCAATCCCTCGTACGGCCAGTTGATCGTACGCACTGAAACCCGCGAGCAGATACCGGCGCTCATCGAGCGTACGAAACAGGAGTTGCGCGATTCACACCCGGAGGCGCTGGTCACCTTCAAGAGGCTGGTATTCGGCCCCGGGGGAGGAGCAGACGTGGAGGTGCGAATTTCCGGTGCGGATTTCAATACCCTGCGGCAGTTCGCGGGCGGTGTACAAGACTTATTCAGGAGTAAGGGCCTGGAGGACGTGCGCCACGACTGGCGTGCCCGGGAACCGCTGATCAAGGCGCACCTGGACGGGGAAAGAGCGCGTGTTGCGGGTATCAGCAACAGTGATATCAGCCGCACCCTGCAGTTTGCCACATCGGGTTATCGCGTGGGCAGCTATGAAAGTGGGGACAGGATTATTCCCATTGTCGCCCGGCTGCCGGCAGGGGATCGCAACCAGGTGGGTTCGTTGCCGGACCGGCTGGTGTGGAGCCCGAACCAGAAAGATTATATTCCCGCGGGACAGCTGGTGGAGAAGTTTGAGACTACGGCGGAGGAGGGGCTTATCCAGCGTCGCGACCGGGTGCCTACTATCACTGTCAGTGGTACTGCGCCACAAGGTGTTACCGCCATGGCTGCATTCGAAAAAATACGCTCCGACGTTGAAAATATTGCATTGCCGCCCGGTTACAAAATCGAATTCGGCGGAGAGTTCGAGCGCTCTTCAGATGCACAGGCATCGCTCGGCAAAGGCTTGCCGGTCGGTTTCCTGATCATGATCCTGATATCGGTGCTGCTGTTCGGTACCCTGCGCGAGCCGTTGATTATCTGGCTGGTGGTTCCCATGAGCCTGGTGGGTGTGGTGGTCGGTTTGCTGGTATCCGGCTTGCCCTTCGGGTTTATGTCTCTGTTGGGCGTGCTGAGTCTCTCGGGAATGCTGATCAAGAATGCCGTGGTGCTGGTGGATGAAATTGAAGTTCAGACACGGGAGGGCCTGCCGCGCCTGACCGCCATCGAGCGGGCCAGTGTCAGCCGCCTGCGGCCGGTGTTCCTCGCCGCGGTTACAACGATACTCGGTATGTCACCGCTGCTTTTCGATGCCTTCTTTGCCGATATGGCTGTGACAATTATGGGTGGACTGGGGTTTGCCACCATTTTGACCCTGATCGCGGTGCCTGTGCTTTACGCGGTTTTCCATAAGGTTGGGCAGAGCGAAGTTGAGCGGGGCGATGCCTCCGGGCAACTGGAGAATACCCCGCATAAATCGGTCGAGCCCGAGCTGCTGTGAATGCCTTTAGAGAGCGTTATATTAGCGGTCCGCTCGAAGGGAGCCCTCTCTCTTGACCTGGTAGAGTCGACAGCCGCGTTGCCCCTCTTGAAAAGGGCTGGCCATTCCCTGCGAGCGGCGCCTAACTGTGAACAATTTGGGGGGGTCTGATATACACCATTAGTACCTTACACCACACTAGTAGGAAGGACTTCTTCGGGAACACAAGGCCCACTGCGCGGGCCTTTCTTGTAGTTGCTATATCAGGGGAGCAAATTGGGCGGTACTTTCACCGGGCGCATGTTTGTCTTGTACTGGGGACGATTATCTATCGAGCCGAATGAGAAAATATGACCGGAGACAGTAGGGTCGGACATGTTTTCCCTCTGCCAGTCATAGAAGAACCGATGGTAATGGTGTATCCAGTACCCGTCATCGCTGTTTATCTGATGCAGGTTCCATTCACGCTCGTGATAGAGCACGCATTCGTCGTTGTCCGCCGGATCCCAGCTGGTCGGCATACAGAAGCCGCCGAAGTTATAGCGATAACGACGTATTAGCATATTGCCATCGTCATTGATCAACCAAAGGCCAGGCATTACAGAGTACTCGCTGTCTTCAAGTGTGCCATTTTCATCCATGTCATAGGTTGAAACTGTTAGAGCCGTACCGTTATCGTTTACTTCAAACCAGAAATGATTGAGCGGCTCGAAGAAAGAAAACGGATAACGGTAGATTCCGGGAGCGGACAGCACAGTCCAGGAGGGCTCTTCCTTGAGTAGCAGAAAGCTGTTCCGGGTAAAGACGCCTGCGTTCTGGGTTGTTTTCAGATTGACGCTGGCAATGTTCTGGTTCTCAGAAAGAAAGACCAGATTTGCGCTATCACCATTGGCATAGCTAATCTGCAGGCTACCATCGGCGGCAATCATCCAGCTTGCATTTTCCTCGGAGGTGATCAGCGTTCCATCGCCATTATAGGATTCAACGGTGACCGAGGCTGTACCTCCCTGGCCTGGGCTGCCGGAAAAAGAGATCTTTGAAGCATATACTTCCAGGGAGGCGCCGGTGCCGTTTACGGGACTGCTAACCACTCCCGCGGTGACGGATCTGGGTACGCTGTAGTCCACACCCAACTGCAAAATTTTAGTGGCGTTGACTCTGTTCTCAGACTTGAGGGCGGTGCCGGTAGTCAGCGAAACGACGGGCGAGGTGTCAGGATATTCTCCATCAGGGTAATGAGTGTAACTTTCAATATCGAGCAGAAGCACATCGCTCAACTTTCCCAGGGAAAGCCAGCGTAAGTTGTTGATACGGGTAACGGTTTGCTCGTGAACTGATTTGCCGAGATCGCCATCCCAAGGGTGTGCGTCGCTTGATATCAGTTCCAGTCCTTCGAAACTTACACCACTCTCCCCTAGAGACCAGTTGAAGGCACTTTCGTCAAGCTTGGCACTCATGGTGCCGTCGCCACCGGAATTCAGTACTAGGCGGCTGCCGTTGAAAACACCGGTAAGGCTTGCTTCAGGCGTTGTGAAATAATAGATATCTGCAACATCATCTGCGCTTTGAATAGGTTGCGACAGCACCAGATTGGAATCGCTGGCAATCGCTGCTTGCGTGTTGTTCCACAGATCGGGGTTGGTTGATCTCGCATTCACACCATGCGCCGCAGAGATTTCCAAATCACCGGCAAAGGCGTAGGTATCTGCCGATTCCGATGGCAGCCTCAGATCTGGGTCATCGGGGTATTCCATGGCAAGGATGATGGAAGTTGCGACAGCGAATACGACTTCGGAGTCGACCATTTTTGCGGCGGATTCCAATGCTGTCTGATCGGAAATTTCGCCGCCATTCGCGCTCTTCAACTGCGCTGATATTGCCGTGGATACTGCGGAAAGATTGACGGACGAGTTTTCATCCGCGGTGAGAATATTGTCGGAACCTGCAGCGTCATCCAGGGCACCGGCTTCACCCATTACCGAAACATAGTGCAACTGGCTGTTGGATGAAGTCTTGGCACTTGCGGTGACTATCATGCCTGCCAGGGCTTCATCCAAGCTGAGTTCCAATGAGTAAACGCCGTTGCTATCTGCATTAGTGTTGAAGCGCTCGCTCCCGACAGCAATTTCGATGTCCGCCGCTCCGGCCTCAACGACCGATCCCTGGACGGTGAAATTGAGCCTGGTTGCTGGTGCCGGACCGTCGCTGTCATCCGAGCCACCACCACCACAGGCAGCGATCATCATACAGCCCCCTAATATGGCGGCCTTGCCGAAATTATCCATAAGTTTCCTTAGAAGCTTTTGATTATGCAGTGATGTTCCGCTATGGAAGCGGTCAAATAATATTTGTATCCTGCGTTCATTGCCAGTAATGGGAACGCTTATTTTTTTGATGGGCTGATAGAAATAAGAATATGACAAATCTGCAATCAGCTGGACAAAATATATCCATCCATTGCCGGCCGCGGACCTGCTCTCATTAACTTAGGGGCCTGTTTAAAGTCTTCTTATAAAGCTGCCAGACCGGGTGGGAGAGAGGCTCCGCCCTGGAAAGCCCTTCGCGATATTCTAAAAAGGCTCTAAGCGGCTATCAACGCGCCCAAGCTGAAAGTGGCCGCCGCCAATCTGCGACTCAAAACTCAGTGAATTGGTCGATATTCCGTTTTTTTAGTTTTGTGTACGATAGTGCCAGAATTTGGTTGGCAGAAGTCGTATGCGTATTCGATCAATTTTTGCACGAGTTGTATTCCTTTTCTCCCTGCTGGTCAGCGCATCGGTACCGGCGGATTCCTATAAGAGAGCAGATTGGCTGCCGCGCTGGTCAGACTTTGATCGCGACTGTCAGGACACCCGCCACGAGCTGTTAATCCGCTACTCCCTGGCTCCGGTTACGTTTACCCGCTCCGACAAGTGCAAGGTGGCTACCGGGATGTGGATGGACCCCTATACGGGCAATTTTTATACCAAGGCATCGGATCTGGATGTGGAGCATATAGTGTCGCTGAAGTGGGCCCACGATCACGGCGGTGCCCACTGGGATAGGGCACTGAAGCGGCAGTTTGCCGAAGACCCGGACAACCTCTGGCTGGTGGACGACGGCCGCAACCAGAGCAAGGGGGATCGCGGGCCCGATGGGTGGATGCCGCCCTATGCGCCTGTGGCCGCTCTCTACGTGCAGCGCTTTATGGCGATTGTGCAAAAGTATGGCCTGCGGCCCACACTGGCGGAAGCCAGCCGCTTCCAGACGCTGGCGGCAGGCTCCTAGGCAGAGGAGAAATACGCCCGCCGCTGCTAAGCTTAACTGGAGTCGGTCGTTGTAACGGGTGGCCTTATGAGGCAGTGGTTGCTCGCCGCCGGTCTGATATTGCCGGTTGCCTACAGCAGTGGTGAGAATAGTGTTCTTCTATTGGAGGTGGAGGGGGATAGCCCCACTTTGAGCTTCTGTCAATTGCGCTTCTACGAGGAGGATGAGGGGCGCCTGCTGTGCAACTGGGCAGTGGATTTCAGGTACGCCTGCTTTGTCCCCTATCCCCGCAACAAGATCCTGCAGGCGGGCTCGAAAATCACTGAGCCAGTGGTGGTGGGGGAGTGCGATAACGGCGAGCCTATCATCAAACTGCTGCACTATTGACCGCTTTGTGGGGTTCCCTCTCCCGAGTACCGGTAAATTCCTTCCCCTGGTCAGATTTTCCCCCGCGGGCTTTGCAGTTCGCGCGCCTGTTTGAGAATATCCCGCATCGCGCTGTCTTCCACACCGAGTACGTCGATAATGGCCGCCAGCAGGTCGGCGGAGAACATGCACTTGCTTACCTTGCTGCGCAGGTTTTCCGGCGTGACTGAAATGCCCCTTTCGTCCAGCGCGCTGGCCAGGTCGCTGTAGCGCACGCTCTTCAGGGCCATGGAGGCGCGCACGTAGCGGGCGATGGCCTGCTTGTAAGGGGTGAGCGCGCGCTGGTTTTCCAGGCTTTGTTTGCGGTCCATAGATGTCCTCGCTCAAGATGTGACCCATGATAGTCTTACGTGGAAGATATGCAACAAAAATTATTAATAAACTATTGACGCTTTTATTTTAGCTGCTATATTCGTGACCAATATTCCACACCTGAAAGGGAGTCGAGATGACCTGGAACAAAGAGAACCTTAAGGAACTGGCCGAGCGCCACCCGGAGTGGGTGGTCGAGGCGGAGGGGGACTGCCTTAGCATTTCCAATGACGAGGGCGTCGACGCCTTTGTCTATGCCGGCGAAAAACAGATAGTGGTGGAAACCATTCTCTTCCCCGTCGCGGATGTCGCCAATGAAACGGCGTTGAACAAGCTGATCCTGCAGACCCACCAACTGGTGCCGCTCACCACTATCGGTATCAACAATATTGGTGGCGAGGACTACTACGTTGCCTTCGGTGCGCTGTCGGTATCCAGTAAGGAGGAAGTGGTGGTCGAGGAGATCGAAACCCTGTTCACGAACGTGGGGGATTTCCTGGATCTGTATGCAGAGCATCTTGAGAAGGAGAGTGTGGCATGAGCCTGAGAAAAATTTGGACCGCCCTGCGCGGTGCGGTAAATGAAGGTACCGAGGCTATTGTCGACAGCCAGTCCATTCGCATCCTGGATCAGGAGCTGCGCGAGGCCAAATCAGAACTGAAATCCTGCGACGAGAATCTGACCAAAATCATGGCCAAGCGCAAGCTGGCGGAAAACAAGGTCAACTCCCTGCAGGTGGATATCGAAAGCTACAGCAACCACGCCATTGCCGCCAGCGAGAAGGGCGACGAGAGCCTCGCCATCGAGTGCGCAGAGCGCGTGGCGGAGCTGGAGACGCAGCTGCAAACCGAGCAGGGCCTGCTCGAAGGTTTTCTCAATTCCGAGCGCTCCCTGAAGAGCAATATTGCCAAGGCCAAGACCAACGTGCGCCGCATGGAGCAGCAGATCGACCAGATCAAGGCCACGGAGTCGGTGCAGAAGGCCCAGGTTGCCGTTTCCACCCGTCATATGGGGGCAAACAGCAAGGTCAAGACTGCGCTGGACAGCCTGGAGCGCATCAAGAACAAACAGCAGCAGCGCGCTGCCGAGCTGGAGGCGGCGGAAGAGCTGGCCGCGGATGAGAGCGGCTCCAGCCTGGAAGCCAAACTGAAAGCGGCCGGGATCCAGCCGGGCGGTCAGGTCAGCGGAAGCGATAAACTGGCACAACTGCTGGCAAGCCGCGAAAAGGCCTAATCCATGTTGCTGTATAAAGTGCGACGCCTTCTGGCGTCGCTTTTTATTAGGGCCAATCTCTCCACGGTGATCTTTGCGGTCGCGCTCTATGCGGCCACCTGTTACCTGTTGCTGAGCGCCGCCGGTGAAACGGAGATCATCGCCCGGGAGAATTTTCTTTACTGGCTGGTGGTTACCGCTTCCACAGTGGGTTACGGGGATTATTCCCCTGCGACTCCGATGGGAAAACTGGCGGTCAGTCTGTGGGTGATTCCCATGGGCCTGAGCTTGTTCGCCATGGTGATCACCAAGGTGGGATTTGCGATTTCCGATTTTGCTCACCGGGGAAAGAAAGGTTTGCGTATGATCAATCTCAAGAATCACACGGTTATTATCGGCTGGAATGGCCCCCGAACCCTGCGCCTGGTCGAGCTGTTGCTGGCCAAGACCAATGGCGACGCCGGGCATGTGGTTCTGTGTGTGGATGTGGAAATTGAAAATCCGCTGCCGGAACGTATCGATTTTGTGCGGGTGGAATCCTTCTCCCACGCCGAAACCATGCAGCGGGCGGCGCTGGACAGAGCCTCGCGGATTATTATCGACAACCCCCTGGACGATGTGACCCTCACCACTGCTCTCTATTGCGATAAAGTGAGTCCGGACAGCCACAAAACGGCCTATTTCCAGGATGAGTCGGTGGGTGAGTTGTTGCGCGCGCACTGCCCGAAGATCGAGTGTATCCCTTCGGTGGCCGTGGAGCTGCTGGCCAAGTCCTCATTGGACCCGGGTTCCGCCCGCCTGCATCGCCAGCTGCTGGACAGTACCTATGGAATGACCCAGTACAGCGTACCCTACCAGGGTGAAGCTGCATTGCCGGTGGGTGGGCTGTTCGATCACTTCAAGCACAACCTGGCCGCCACGCTGATCGGCGTTCGGCGCGCCGGCGAGCAGAAGGTCGATATCAATCCCGCGCTGGATGAAACCGTGGAGAAAGGGGATACTCTCTATTACATCTCCGCGGAGCGACTGGATGAAAAACGCTGTTTCGCGATCAAAAATCAGGCCATGGAAGCGACCACAGAATGTTTGCCAAGCTGATAAAGAGAATAAGCAAGCCGGCCCCTGCAGTGCAGACCCCGTCCATTATGGGCCTGCGCCTGGGCGCCAGTTTTGAGGTGGACCCGCTCGCCATCAAGCTGATGTTGGACGAGTTGACCATCGAATCCTGTTCACCCACGCAGATTATCAAGGCGGCCGGGGTCATCGATCTCGACGGCACCTGGGTGTACCGCTTTTACACCGACGACGACGCCTGGCTGCAGGTAGTGGCGGAGGGCGGTAACCGCGACGAGCATGTGGTGGATGTCAAATTGTTCCACTTTTACGACACCCGGGACATCGCTTCCGAGCAGGCCTGGAACCAGCTGCTTGAGCGGGAAATCGGCCAATCCAGCTATATGTTGGAGAATAAAAGCTACCAACGGGTGTGGACCGCGGCAGGGGAGTATCACAACCCCGTGCATATGGCGGAAAAGACCTACGAGGAGGGTGGAGACCATTCCACCACCGACCAGTTCACCATGCTGTTCGAGCGCGAGCTTTCCGGTGGGCGCACCGAATCGCTGTTCCTCTCGGCAGAGGAAAAACTGGAAAAGGGCGGTTACCTGAGCCGCTGCCTGGTGCTGAGCACCGGAATCACCCTGACCCCTTCACAGCTAACTATTCACGGATAATAAGGAGAAGTCCCCATGGATCAGCAGTATGATCTATTGACCGGTATTGTGCATTTTGCGGCCTATTTTGGTCTGTCGCTGGTGTTGCTTATCGCCTTCAAGTTTCTCTACACCCTGGTGACGCCCCATGACGAGTGGAAGCTGATCAAGGAGCAGAAAAATACCGCCGCAGCCATTGGTTTTGGCGGTGCGGTACTGGGTTTTGCCATTGCCCTCGGCGGTGCCGCCAGCAATTCGGTCTCCCTGCTGGATTTTGCAACCTGGGCCCTGATTGCCCTGATCGCGCAGCTGCTCGCCTTCGCCATTATCCGTTTCGGTTTTATGCCGCGCATTGTTGCGCGTATCGAGGAGGGGGAGATCAGCGCGGGAATCATGCTGGCCGCGACCACCATTGCCGTGGGCGTGCTCAACGCAGCCTGTATGTCTTATTGATTGGGGGCACCATGAAACGTAGCAGACATATCGATCTCAACCGTATGCGCAAAGCCGCCGGCAGAAGCTTTTTCATGCGCCCGCTGGCTCTCGGCGTGGCGGCGGCCCTGGCGGGTTGTGCGCAGAAAGAAGAGGTAAAGGTGGTCTCCTCTATCGAGGACTGCGTGAGCAATACCTCACTGGACGAACAGCAGTGCGAGGCCGCCTATCAGAAGGCACTGGCGGAGGCTGAGCGCACCGGCCCCAAATACCCGGGGCGCGCCCAGTGTGAAACCGAGTTCGACAGCTGCCAGCGCACCGGTTCCGGCGTCTGGATGCCGCTGATGACCGGGTTTATGATCGGTTCCATGCTCAACGACCGGAACTACCACTCCGGTTACTACAATCCGGTCTACCGCTACTCCCGCCCCCATTCATCCTATTACAACCGCATTATGACCGCGGACGGCACGGTGATCGGCCGCTACGGCAAGGGCTCTTACAGCGTCGACCGCTCGGCGATGAAGCCCAAGCCCACGGTGACCCGCACCGTATCCCGCGGGGGTTTCGGTTCGGTCGCCTCCGCCAAATCCAACTGGGGCGGCGGGCGCTCGGGCGGCTGGGGAGGCTGATTCCGTGTTGCGCATGCCCATCCGGGAGCGGCCGCACTGGCGGGACAGGGCACGGGAGTTCGGTTTCGGTTTCCACACCATGTACGGCGAGCCCTACTGGGATGAAAGCGCCTACTACCAGTTTTCCCTGGAGCAGATCGAAAGGGACATCGAGGCCCCCACCGAGGAAATCCACCAGATGTGCCTGGAGGTGGTGGCCAGGGTGGTGGAAGATGACGAACTGATGCGTCGTTTCCGCATTCCCGAGGGACACTGGGATTTTTTGCGAGAGTCCTGGCGCAACGGCGACCCCTGCCTCTACTCGCGCCTGGATTTCGCCTATTCGGGCAGCGGCCCCGCGAAACTGTACGAGAACAATGCGGATACCCCTACCAGCCTCTACGAGACCGGCTTCTGGCAGTGGCTGTGGTTGCAGGACAACGTGGACAGCCGCGCGTTGCCGCTGCAGGCGGACCAGTTCAACTGCCTGCAGGAAAAACTCGTCAACCGTTTTCGGGACCTGCATTTCCTGACCCCCGGGCGCGAGCTGCACTTCGCCTGCTGCAAGGGCACGGAAGAGGATCGGGGTACGGTGCAGTACCTGGAGGACTGCGCCCGCGAGGCCGGCATCGACAGCCATTTTGTTTATATCGAGGATATCGGCCGGGATGCGGAGGGCAATTTCACCGACCTGAAGGACCGGGTGATCACCTGGATGTTCAAGCTCTATCCCTGGGAGTTTATGTTCCGGGAGGAGTACGGCGAGTTTCTCGGCGGAAACAACATCCGCTGGCTGGAGCCTCCGTGGAAAGCGATTCTGTCCAACAAGGCGCTGCTGCCCATGCTCTGGCGGCTCTTTCCCGGGCATCCCAATCTGCTGCCGGCCTATTTCGAGGACGAGCTGGACAAAGCCTCGGATCTGGATGCGCTGGTGAAAAAGCCGATCTTTTCCCGCGAGGGAGCCAATATCTCGATCGTTCGCGGCGCCGAAGTCGCTCCCGTTTCCGATGGGCCCTACGGCGAGGAGGGCTATATCTACCAAGCCCTGCACCCGCTGCCGCAGTTCGGTGGCAACCACACTCTGATCGGCAGCTGGCTGGTGGACGACGAGGCGGCGGGAATGTCGATGCGCGAAGACAGAAGCCCGATCACCCAGGATATGAGCCGCTACCTGCCGCACGCCATCGTCAGCTAGCCGTTTCGTAGGGTGCGCTGTGCGCACCGCGGGCGGGATATCTACACCAGCTTTAAAACGGTGCGCCCCTACGGCTCTGCCAAAACTCCCTCCGCCACCAGCTTTTCAATTTTCTGCTGCAGCTGCTCGTAGGTAAAGGGTTTCTGGATACAGTCGAGAATGCCGTCGGCAAGAATCTCCTGCACCTTGCTTTCCACACTGTAGCCGGTGGCGAGGATCGCGCGAATCTCCGGGTTGATGCGCTTGAGAAAAGCGAACAGCTGCTCGCCATCCATTTTCGGCATGATCATATCCAGCAGCACCAGGTCGATTTCGCGGTAGTGTTGCCGGTAGTGGCTGATCGCCTCTTCCGCAGAGGCAAAAGTCTCCACCCTGTGGCCGTGCATTTCGAACAGGGTTTTCGAATAGCTGCGCACTATGGCTTCGTCATCCACCAGCATGATGCGAATTTTCCGCTCCCTGGGCGATTCTGCCGCGCCTGTTCGCGACTGCTTGGCGGCGTCCTTGATAATGGGCAGGTAGAGATCGAAGCTGCTGCCCTGGCCCTCGCTGCTGCGGCAGCGGATTGCGCCTTTGTGCAGATGGGTGGTGCCGTAGACCGCCGCAAGGCCCAGGCCGGCACCGCGGCCGCTTTCCTTGGTGGTGAAGAACGGCTCGAAGATGCGCCGGCGTATTTCCGCCGACATGCCGGTACCGCTGTCGCTGACGTTGATCAGCAGATACTGACCCGGAGCGATTTCGAAATCGGAAATGGTGATCTCTTCACTCACCGACACGTTGCAGGTGGAGAAGCGCAGGGAGCCGCCCTCGGGCATGGCATCCTTGGCATTGATCCCGAGGTTGAGCAGAGCGCTTTTCAGCTGTGCCGGATCGCCCATGACATGGGGCCGGCTGGCATCCAGCTGTTGCTCGATGTAAATGCGCCGGTCGATGGTGCGCTCCAGCATGGCGCAGACATCGCGGATAATTTCGTGGGTGTTGCATTCGGTCAGTTGGTAGGAGCCTTTGCGGGCAAAAGTCAGCAGCTGTTTGGTCAGTTCCGCGGCGTGGTGGGCAGTAGTGAGAATGTTGTTGGCGTATTCGGCGATGCGGGAGTCGCCGGTGATCTGGTGGATCACTTCCGCGTAGCCGCTGATCCCGTGAATCATATTGTTGAAATCGTGGGCGATGCCGCCGGCCAGTTCACCGATGGCCTGCATTTTTTGCGCCTGGCGCAGCTCTTCCTCCAGCAGGCGCTGCTTGGTGATATCGCTGCCGATGCTCAGCACGCCAATGGCCTCGCCCCTGTCATCGGTCAGTATCTTATTGGTCCAGGCTACCCATACCCGCCTGCCACTCTTGGTGACATTTTCATTGACGTTGTAGCGGTGCTCTTCCGGGTGGTTGCAGATGTGCTCCATCAGTGGGCGCAGATCGCGGCCGGTGCTTTCACTGGCGGGAACGATGGTGCCCACCACGTGGCGGCCGATGATCTCGTCTTCGGTGTAGCCGAAAAACTGCTGCGCGTACTCATTGAAGAAAGTGATGACGCCGTTCTGGTCCCAGCGGATGATAATGGAATTGGCGTGCTCGACCAGTTCCCGGTAGCGCTCCTCGCTCTTGCGCAGGGCCTGGTAGATTTCCAGGGAATCCCGTGAGGGGGGAGGGGATTCCGCGATGGTTTTTGTGGAAGCGATATGGATTTTATTGTTCGCCATCGATCCATCCTGGATATGCGGTTCGCAAGGATTGCATCACGCTGATCGGAAAATGTCTAGAGAACAATGGTTCATAAAAGAGCTATAATTTTCTTTTCACCGGAAAAAATGCCTATGGCTCCGATGAACGCTACAGAACAGCAGCAGGTCCTGGCTCGCCTTGGGGAACGCTTCCGTCGACTGCGCCTGGTCCGCAATATTTCCCAGGAGGCACTGGCTGAGAGTTCCGGCGTAGGCCTCAGCACTTTGAAGCGGTTCGAGAGTGGGCGAGGCTGCAATCTGGCGGCGCTGGTGCAACTGCTGGCGGCACTGGGCTATCTCGGCGAACTGGAGTCATTTTTTGCGCAACTGGCGGAGAGGGAAGAGGGCGCGACACCTGCCGATGGTGACATGCGCCGGAGGGCGTCTTCCCCGCGCAAATACAGCTCATCGTAAATAGGGACAGGTTGGCAGTTTTGGTAATGGCGGCAAAAGTACTTCCTGTTAGCATGTGCGCACAATATCAATAAATTGGATGATTGTTATGCAGTTGCACTCTTGTTGCATTGCAGCCGCTCTGTGCGCCGCAATGTTTCTGGGCGGGTGCGGGGGGGACAAAAAAGGCGGCGAATCCGCGGATTTCGCCCGTCAGCAGGCCTTTCCCTCCACCTACTCCGTCACTCAATCCCGTCCGGTGCTGATCGTCGGGGCTACTCTGCTCACTGGTACCGGCGAGCAACTGGAAAATACTGACCTGCTGCTGCAGGACGGCGCAATCGCAGAGATAGGTGAGGGGCTGAAAGCGCCCGAGGGGGCGTTGCTGGTGAACGGCAGCGGCAAATGGGTGACCCCGGGTATTATCGACGTGCACTCCCACCTGGGGGACTACCCCGCGCCGGCCATCGAGTCCTCCGAGGATGGCAACGAAATGACCTCGCCGAACACCGCGGAGGTGTGGGCGGAGCACTCGGTGTGGACCCAGGATCCGCAATTCGCCCTGGCCCTGGCCGGCGGCGTGACCACCCTGCAGATACTGCCCGGTTCCGCCAACCTGTTCGGGGGCCGCGGTGTGACCCTGAAAAACGTGCCGGGCCGCCGGGTACAGGACATGAAGTTCCCCGGCGCTCCCTACGGCCTGAAGATGGCCTGCGGCGAAAACCCCAAGCGGGTCTATGGCGGCAAGGGCACTGCGCCCTCCACCCGTATGGGTAATGTGGCCGGCTACCGCAAGGCGTGGATCGCCGCGGCCGACTACAGAAAAGCGTGGGACGGCTACGAGAAAAACGGTGGTGACAAGCCGGAGCGCGACCTCGAACTGGAGACCCTGGCCGGTGTGCTCAACGGCGACATCCTCGTGCACAACCACTGCTACCGCGGCGAGGAGATGGCGATCATGATGGATATCGCCAGGGAGTTCGGTTTCCAGATCTCCACCTTCCACCACGCGGTGGAGGCCTACAAGGTGGCGGACCTGCTGGCGGAGAACAACGTCTGCGCGGCCATGTGGGCCGACTGGTGGGGCTTTAAGCACGAGGCCTTCGATATGACCGAGGCCAATATCGCCATCGTCGACCAGGCCGAGGCCTGCGCGATGATCCACTCGGATTCCGCCGTGGGCATCCAGCGCCTCAACCAGGAGGTGGCCAAGGCCATGACCGCGGGGCAACGCGCCGGTTTCGATATCGGCCCCGGGGATGCGGTGGTGTGGATGACCCTCAACCCCGCCAAGGCCCTGGGCATCGACGAGCGGACCGGCAGCCTGGAGAAGGGCAAGATGGCGGATGTGGTGCTCTGGTCCGGCAACCCCTTCAGCGTTTACACCAAGGCGGAAATGGTGTTTATCGACGGCGAACTGATGTACGACCGCGCGGATAAGGCGCGCCAGCCCCACAGCGATTTCGAGCTGGGAATCCTGGAGGCGGAGGGAGAGCGGCTGTGAAAAAGATAGCGAAACACAAAGCGGCCATCTGCACTCTGTTCCTGGGCCTGGTCATGCCCCTTGCGCAGGCGGAAACTCTGTTGATCAAAGGCGGCAAGGTGCACACCCTGTCCGATGCCGGCAGTTTCGAGCAGGCGGATATCCTGGTCCGCGACGGCCGCGTGGAAGCGGTGGGCCCGTCCCTGGGCGACGGTGCCGACCGGGTGATCGATGCCGCCGGCAAAGTGGTGACCCCGGGAGTGATCGCGCCGGTATCGGAACTGGGACTCACCGAGATCGGTGCCGCCAGCGCCACCAACGACTACGCGGTGACCGGCGAGAGCATCGGCAGCGCCTTCGACCCTCTGCCCGCCTACAACCCCAAATCCACTCTGATCCCCTTCAACCGCGCCGGCGGCGTCACCCGTGCGCTGGTGCTACCGGGTATCCAGCTGTGGGGCGACACTGCCGGCAACCCCCAGCGGGTTTTCGCCGGGCGCAGTTTTGCGATCAGGCTGGACGGCGGTTTCGACAGCGTGGTGGCCACCGACCTGGGGCAGAGGGCCTACCTGGGTGAGGCCGGCGGACAACTTGCCGGTGGCAGCCGCGCCAGCGCCTACGCCAAGGTGAAAAATGCCCTGGAGGAGGCGCGGGAGTACCGGGCCAACCGGGATGCGATCCGCCGCGGCGAATGGCGGGAGTTGAACCATTCCCTCGCCGATCTGGAGGCGTTGCAGCCGTTGCTCGGAGGAGAGCAGCCGCTGGTGGTCACCGTCAACCGGGCCAGCGATATACTGCAGGCCATCCAGTTGGCCGGGGAATTCGGTCTGAAGCTGGTGGTACTCGGTGGGGCCGAGGGCTGGATGGTCGCCGACCAGTTGGCGGAGGCCGGGGTGCCGGTAATTGTCGACGCGCAGAACAATCTGCCCATCTCTTTCGAGAGCCTGGGCGCGCGGCTGGACAACGCGGCACAGATGAAGCGCGCGGGCGTGACTGTGCTGATCAGAGGCCCGGACTACGCCTCCACCCACAATGTCTATCTGTCCCGCCAGTCCGCGGGCAACGCGGTGGCCAATGGTCTGCCCTACGAGGACGCGCTCAAGTCCATCAGCGCCAATGTGGCGGAGGTGTTCGGTATCGAGGGCGGTACCATCGAACCGGGGGCGGTGGCAGATATCGTGGTGTGGAGCGGCGATCCCCTGGAAGTTACCAGCTATGCGGAAGAGGTGCTGATCGACGGTAAACTCCAGTCGCTGGTCAACCGCTCCACCCGCCTGCGCGACCGCTACCTGAAGCCGCGGCAGGGGCACGACTTCGGTTACAAGTTTTGATTTAAGAGTACCCTCTCAATTGTGATCTTGGGGTGCGCCGTGCGCACCATTGCAACGCTGGTAACGACTCCGGTGCGCACGGCGCACCCTACGACACAAGCCCTTTAACAGGAGAATATAAATGGCCAATATCACAGCCCTCTACGCCGGCCTTTGCGGAATTCTGGTGATCGCCCTGGCATTTCGCGTAGTGCAGTTCCGCCACAGTGGCAAGGTGGGCCTCGGCACTGGCGGGGACCCCGATAATGAAGTCCGTATGCGCGCCCACGCCAACGCCGTTGAATATATCCCCTTGGCATTGATACTGATGCTGATTGCGGAGCTGGGTGGGCTTTCCGCATTCTGGCTGCATATTTTTGGCGGCGTCTTTGTGCTGGCGCGCCTGGTGCACGCCTTTGGCTTTACCGCCAGCGGCGGTGGTTACCACCCGGGACGTTTCTGGGGTACCGGGCTCAGTTGGGTGGTGATACTGGTTCTGGCCGCCATCGATATAGGGCTCGCAGTGAAAAACCTGTAGGAGCGGCCGGTGGCCGCGATCGGTGTAGGGATTACCCGAAAAGTCCGATTGCGGCAATGAACCTTGTACAAAAAAGCCCGGCATAAGCCGGGCAGATACAGGGATGGAATCGTGAAAATCTATTGATTGGCGGCCAGGGGAGTAACCTGGTCTTCGCTGGTTTCATTCTGCTGTTCGGATTCCCTTCCGTTGCTTTCCCTTCCGTTGCTTTCCCTTCCGTTGCTTTCCCTTCCGTCGGATTCCAGCAGCACTTCCGGTTTGCCCTTGCAGGCTTTGGCGAGGTCGTCCCTGCGCTTGGCCAGCAGCAGACCGATTTCTTCGCCGGCCTGTTCGGAGATACCGTCGATATGACGCTCGATCAACGAGGTAATATTGGCGGCCAGTTCCAGCATCTTATCGTGTTCTTCCGCATCTTTTTTGTTGTCGAACATTGCTCCGTCTCTATCGCATTTCCACACAGCTACTACGGCCATTCTGCGCCTCCAGTATTTTTAAGAATTTGTTAACGCGTTTTGTTTGTCTGTATAAATGTACAGTATATGTGTAAGTGTTCAGTGTCAACCGGAAAGTAAAATTTATCGGCGGTGCGACAAGTGGAGCGGGGCGTGCGTTGAGCGGTCCGCGTAAAGAGGCTGCAGCTGCCATAATAGGCTCAGTGGCGGGCTGCCTCCCCCCCAAACGGGTGGTCCGCCACGACCCCGCAGTAAGATGTTTAGGCCCGCAGCGCGGGCCTTCTTTTTATCTGTCTGTTGTAACACGACTTCCCACTTCCCTTGCCGCTTTTCCAATTTCTGAAAACTAGAGTGTCAGCACCAGCCGCGCCGCCAGCCCCAACAGCAGGACACCGAACAGCTGCTGCAGGCGGTGCCCGAGCGAGTTGCCGACCCAGTTACGATTGCGTCCGGCGAGGACTGCCAAAGTGATCAGGCAGTACCAGCCGGCGTCGATGCCCGCCGCCATTGCGGCCATTCCCAGCTTGGTGGTGAGCGCCTGCTGTTCCGTCACGAACTGGCTGAACAGGGCGGTAAAGAACACGGCTACCTTGGGGTTGAAGAAGGCAACTGCGAACCCCTGTAGCGCGGAGCGGCCCGTTGACTGGTGCGGAATGGGAGTGCCGGCCGCTGCGGGATTCGGCGCCGGTGCACGCAGGGCCTTCCAACCCAAATAGATCAACATGGCCGCGCCGGCCCACTGCAGGGCGGTAAACAACATCGGCGAGCGGGTGATCAGCACCGCCAGGCCAAAAGCGGTGAGGCCGGCGTAAACGGCGATAGCGGCGCCGTGGGCCAGGGCGCAGGCGAAACCCTGGCGGGACCCGGAGGCGGCGCTGCGCAGTACGATCAACAGGCTGGGACCAGGGGACATGGCGCCCAGGGCGCAGATTCCGGCCAGGGACATCCAGGAGAGCCAATCCATCAGAAACCTCCCCCTTTTTCCAGCCATTTCTGCTCCGCCGGGGTGGATTCCCGCCCCAGTGCCGCGTTGCGGTGGGGATAGCGGCCGAATTCCTCGATGACCTCGCGGTGGGCGAGGGCATACTGGTAGAAGTTCTCCGCCTGGGCGGCGGCCTCCGCGCCGTTCAGGTAGTCGCGGCGCAGCCTGTCGAAGTAAGCCACCGATTGCGCCTGCATCTCCGGGGTCTCCCCGTGCTCCAGGGGCATACCGAGGAAGGCGCGCTGGTAGAGGCCCAGCTTGCGCTCGTCGCCGCGTTCGATCACCGCCAGGGCGACGTCACGGGCCAGGGGATCGCCGGCGTAGGCCCGGGTGGTGCCGCGGTAGATGTTGCGGGTGAACTGGTCGCACAGCAGCACCAGGGCCAGCTCCCCCTCCAGGCTCTGGCGCCAGCGGGCCAGATCCCCGGCCAGGGCGGCCTCCACCTGCGCGCCGAAATCCTCCTCTATCTGGCTGTCGAAACTGCTGTCGCCGGAAAACCACCGCCGGCGGTACCCGGCGCTGGGGACGGCGTCGAGCTGCGCCTGGCCGAACCAGAAAGTCAGTACGTCTGCGGGCTCTGTCATTGCGGCTCCTTTATTTTCTCGCGCTGCATCCAGATGCTGCGCCGGTATCGTCTCTAGGATGTACAAGGAAATTCTACCTGGAGGCGACCATGTTAACCGCAGGAACTATGAAAAAGGTACAATTTTACGCCGCCCTGGCCCTGTTGCTGGGGGGCTTGCAGGCGGAGGCCGCGGAGTTGGCGGTCCCCCTGGCGGAGGTGCAGCAACAGCTTTCCGAAAAGATCGACGCAGCCTTTTCGCGCAAGCTGGCGGAGTGCCGGGAGAAGGAGCGTGAAGAGCGCAGTTACCCCCGTTTCCCGGTGCGGCTCGCCGAAGAGTCCTCGGGGGGCAACCCGGTCCGGTTTTCCGGAGCGCAGTTGACCGCACCGTAGTTTGGAACAGAAGCATTATCGAGAGCACGAAAAAATGAGAGCGAGAAACCTTCACCCACAGCGGGCCGGCGCCCGCTGGCTGATGGCCCTGCTGGCGGCGATGAGCCTCTCCGCCAGCTGGGCCCAAGAGACCCCGGCGCAGGACGAAACCATGCCGGAACCACCGCAGCCGCCGGCAGCAGAGAAAGCGCCGGAGACCCCGGAGGAGAAGGAGGTGCGCATACTGCGCGAGGATGACGGCACCCTGGTGATCAAGACCCGGGACGGGCAGGGCAAGCGCACCGATGTCCAGTTGGACCTGGGCGAAGAGTTCGGCGGCGAACTGACCCGGCGCATCTACAAGCAGCTGGAGGAAAAGGGCATCCTCGACGAGAAGGGCCTGGTCGTGGAAGAGGCCATGGACAGTGTGCCGAAGAATATCAGTATCGGTATCCCTGGCGATTTCGATCGGCCTCGCGGCCATCGCGACGATTTCCCCTTTGATGGAGACATAGCCGTGTTGATTCCCATCATCGCGATTCTGGCGGTGTTCGGTACGCCGATACTGATCGTGTGGTTGGTGACCCGCAACAGCTACCGCAAGAAGCAGCTGCTGATGGACAACATCAACCGCATGGTGGCCGAAGGCCGCGATATCCCGCCGGAGCTGTTGGATGCCATGGAAGGCGAGTCCCCCCGCAATATGAAGGACCGCGGATTCACACTGATCGCCGTCGGCCTGGCGATATTCATCTGGCTGAGCATATCCTCTGGCGTGGAGGTCGGTAGTCTCGGCCTGATACCGCTGTTTATCGGTCTCGCCCGCTTTGTCAACTGGAAACTGGATAACAAGCAGGCGTAAGGACAGCGGTATATGGACCTCAATGACGAGGATTTGATCCGGCGCGTCGTCGAAGACGGGGACCAGCGGGCCTACGCCCACCTGGTGCGTCGCTATCAGTCACAGCTGCGTTTCTCGCTCCGCCAGCTGTGCGATGGCGACCAGGCCCTGGCCGACGATATGGCCCAGGAGGCTTTTATCAAAGCCTACAAGGCCCTGCCGGCATTCCGTGGGGATGCGCGTTTCAGCACCTGGCTGTACCGTATCGCCTACAATCTCGTCATGAGCTACCGGCGCAAGAAGTCCCCGGAAGTGGATCAGGAGGCGGTGGATCGCGCACAGCAGGAGGAGAGCGTCGAGGAGGCCCAGCAGCTGGGCATGGCGCGGGATCTCAACTCGGCCATGGAGGAGCTCAGCGAAGCCCAGCGCCAGGCGGTGCACCTGTGTATGCAGCGCGGCTTTTCCCACGAGGAGGCGGCCAGTATTATGAAGTTGCCGCTGGGCACGGTAAAATCCCACGTCAATCGCGCGCGGGCCAAATTGCAGACTCTGCTGCAGGCATGGCGCGAGGAGGTAGTCAGTGGATAACGGTTTGAACAATCGCGACGGAACAGACAGCTGGAACAGCGCGGGCGGCGAGCCGGATTTCGATACCTGGCTGGGCCAGCAGCTGCAGTTCAGCGAGCCCTATGTGGACGACGACGGCTTCTGCGAGCGCGTGATGGCACGCCTGCCGGCGCCCTCCAGGCGCTCCGAGCGCCGCGCCACCCGCGTACAGTATGCCGCGGTGGTGGCCGCCTCGACGATCGTAGCCTGGCAGTTCCCCTTCGACCAGGTGTTCGCCCAGGCCGCGCAGCAGTCCATCAGCCTCTACAGTCTTATCGGGGTGGGCATACTCACCTCCCTGGCAGCCATGGCCGGCGGCATTTTCGCCGCACGGCGTTAAAGCCTGTTTGAATTCTTCGTTTTCCCACCTTGAGCGCGGGATCGGGCGGGGTGCCTCTTTCCGGAACACGGGCTGGGCGCCCCCCTTAAATACATCCCTGTACGCTCGTAATCGGCATCCCTGCCTCATACGGTCCCGGAAAGAGGCACCCCACCCGATCCTGGAGAGCCCTGTGCAAGATTCCAAACAGGCTCTAGGCGGTCCCGGGCGAACCCTGTGTTCGCCCTTGTTTTATATGTCCCGCCCCCGGCGAACCCTATTTCCGCTGGTTCAGCCTGATTTCCCCCTCTTTGCGCACGGTAATCGACGGCACTATCGACCGGCGCAACCCCAGTTTGGCCACCAGCTCATAGGGTACCGACTCCCGCTGGGTGCCGATCAGCTCCGCCGCGGCGAAGATGGAGCCCACCAGGCTCGCCGTCGCATCCACCACGATATTGTCCTGCCCGTAGGGGGCGATGGGCGGCAGTTCCCTGGAGGTGCCGGTAATCACTTTGTGCCCCGCGAGGCTCAGGGTGTAGTAGAGCCCGGAGAGTGCCAGTTCGGAGTCGTTGGGATTGAACACTCGCAGGTGAATGCGAAAGCGCAGGTCGTTGCCCGGGCCCGCCGGAAGCGGCTCCACCGCGGTGACCTCGACTTCGGGCTTCTGGTAGTTGGGGGAAAGTACGGCGCAGCCGCCAATCAGCAGGGCGAGCAGCGAAAGCAGGAGAGGGCGGTATAGTTGTATCACGGATAGTCCCTGGGTTTTTGATATCGGTTATATCGAAGCATGAAGAAACTTCTCTTTCTATCGACCGCGTTAGCATTGGTATTGTTCACCGGCTGGAAGTGGCTGTTGCTGCCGGGCATCGAGCAGGGGCGGAACAAGCGTACGGGCCCCAAGTATCCTCCACTGTCGGAAGAGGCGGCCGCGCTGCATCGCTCCCTGGTGGTCGGCGACCTGCACGCAGACAGCTTCCTCTGGGCCCGCAACCTCGAGAATGAGGCGGACTACGGCCATCTGGACCTTCCCCGGGCGCGCCGCGGCAACCTGGCAATCCAGGTGTTTACCGCGGTGACCAAATCCCCCCGGGGGCAGAACTACGGGGAGAACTCCTCCAAAGCCGTGGACAATATCACCCTGTTGGCGATCGTCCAGGGCTGGCCGCCGCGCACCTGGAACAGCCTGCTGCAGCGCGCCCTCCACCATGCGGAGCGGGTGACCAAACTGGAACGCAGGGCCCCTGATCAACTGGCTTTAGTGCGCGACGCCGCCGATTTGCGCCGGGTACTGGCGGCTCGCGCAAAGGGCGGCGAACAGCTGGCGGCCATTCTCGGTATCGAGGGCGCCCATCCGCTGGAAGGGGAACTGGGGAACATCGGCGTGCTCTACGACGCCGGCTATCGGGTGATGGGCCTGCAGCACTTCTTCGACAACGAGCTGGGCGGCTCGCTGCACGGCCGGAGCGGTGCCGGCCTCACGGAGTTCGGCCGAGCGGCGGTGCGGGAAATGGCCGCGCGCTCCATCGTGATCGACGTGGCCCACTCATCGGAGCAGGTGGTGCGCGACGTGCTGGACCTGGTGGACCGCCCGCTGATTCTCTCCCACACCGGCCTCAAGGGGACCTGCGACACGCCGCGGAATATTAGTGACGAGTTGATGCAGGAGATCGCCGGCGGCGGCGGCCTGATCGGTATCGGCTACTGGGACGCCGCCGTCTGCGAGACCAGCCCACGGGGTATCGTCAAAACCCTGCGCTACGCCATCGACCTGCTGGGGCTGGAGCATGTGGCCCTGGGCTCAGACTTCGACGGCAGCGTGATCACGGCCTTCGATGTGAGCGAGCTGGGCCTGCTGACGGAGGAGATGCTCCGGCAGGGATTCAGCGAAACGGAAATCCGCAAGGTAATGGGGGAGAATGTGCGGGATTTTTTCCTGGCGCAGCTGCCCCCGACCTGACGTGATGTGGTGGGACTCTATAATTTTCGATGAGCCTGCGGGATTTCCCGCCAGCGCAGTTGCCACCGTCCTGAGCCCCGCCGACTGCTAGGATTAAAATTCATAAAACCGCCAATGCCTCATCACAGACGGAGTTGCAAAGGTTTATGGCAGCCCTTCCCGCGCTCTTCATTCTCATGTTTCTCCAGCAGAATCCCCTGGATCCCCAGCCGCAGGACCCGAAGGAACCGCAGGAGGAACTGGAACTGGCCAAAATGGCACCCACTTCCTTCTCTGAGGCGGTGACGACCATCCTGGAGTCGCTGGCGGATATCTGGAACAATTTTCTCGTTCATGTTCCCTACGTGCTTGCCAGTTTTGTGATATTGCTGGTGACCTGGATTATTGCCCTGGTGATCAAGCATTCCGGGCGGCGCATATTCAAACGCACTACGTCCCGAAAGTCGTTGCGCGAATTGCTGGTGCGCCTGATCAATATCGGGGTCTGGGTGCTCGGCTTTCTGTTTGCGGCAATGGTGCTTTTCCCCGGGCTGACCCCGGCCCGGGCACTGGGAGCGCTGGGTCTGCTATCCGTTGCCGTGGGTCTGGCTTTCAAGGATATTTTCGAGAATTTTTTTGCCGGCATCCTGATTCTGTGGCGCTTTCCCTTCGAGGAGGGAGATTTTGTCGAGTGCGAAGGGATTACCGGCCGGGTGGAAGCGGTGGAGGTGCGCAATACCGCGATCCGCAAGACCAGTGGAGAATTGGTGATAGTGCCCAATCTGTTCCTGTTCAAGAATCCCTGTGAGATCCTCACCGACCGGATCAAGCGACGGGTCACTCTAACCGTGGGAGTGGCCTACGGCGAGAAGCTGGCGGAGGCGGTGGAGGTGATCGAAAAAGCAGTGGCCTCTTGCGAGTTTGTGCGGGAGGACGATCCCATCCAGGTATTTCCACAGGAATTCGGCGACAGCGGTATCGATATCGAGGTCACCTGGTGGACGGGTTCCACCCCGCTGGCGCTACGCAAGTCCCGCGGCGAGGTGGTGACCGCGATCAAGGAAGCTCTGGACAGTGCCGGTATAGAGATTCCATTCCCCTACCGGACACTTACCTTCAAGGAGCCGCTCTCTTTGCGCGGGGAGCCTGAATAATTGACCGAAAGTTGAAGCGGTCCCTGTTTTAGCAAGGTGACGCAGTCTTTCTATATGGTGCCTCCACCATTCACCAGAACCACTTGGCCGGTTACCCAGCTGGCGCTTTCACTGCACAGGAAGGCGACTACAGAGGCGATCTCATTGGCGGTTCCGATGCGCGCGAAGGGTGAAGACTGCAGGGCCGCCGATTGCAGGAAGTCTGGTGCGCGGTCGAACATGCCCGGTGTGGTTGGGCCCGGTGCGATGGCATTGACGGTGATTCCCTTCGCCCCCAATTCGACGGCCCAGATACGGGTCAGGCACTCCAGTGCAGCCTTGCTGCCCGCATAGCAGGTGGTGCCGGCGGCGGCGAAGTGGGCACGGCTCGAGGTGATATTGACGATACGTCCGCCGAGCCCCAATCTCTTCGCGGCCTCTCTGGCGGCAAAGGCACTGCCTTTGACATTGACGGCGAATATCTGGTCGAACACTTCCCCGGACAGGGATTCCAGTGGAGAGGGTTTCACCACTCCTGCATTGTTGACCAGGATATCCAGGCGACCGAAGCATTCGTCCACGCTTTGGAACAGTGCTTCCACATCGGCTACGCGGCTGATATCCCCCTGAAGGGCACACGCCTTTCCCCCCAGCTGTTCCACCTGTTTGACGGTTTCCGCCGCTTCCTTGCGGCTCTCGTTGTAGTGAACCGCGATGTCGATACCTCTATCGGCCAGTTCGAGCGCAATAGCGCGGCCGATGCCGCGCCCTGCACCGGTTATCAATGCGACTTTATTTTCTGCAATCATGGCTGCCTCCCGTGCTGTGTAAATCGGCAGGGTAGGGCCGCCAGCCGGGCTTATCTTGTACGATCTTGCGCTCGGCTGCGATTATCCGGCGCGGAGTCTCAACACCTTCTGAAAGGCGCCCGGACTGATATTCATCACACGGCGGAAGTGGCGATGAAAGTGGCTCTGGTCGAAGAAGCCGGCGGCCTGTGCCGCTTCGGCCTGGCTGCTCCCGCCGGCCAGCAGTTTGCGAGCTAACGATAGCCGGGCGTAGGTGCGGAATTCGCCGGGGGGGAGGCCGTAGTGTTTGCGGAACAGCCTTATCAAATGGAAGCGGCTCAGCCCCAGTTCCCGCTCCAGTGTCTCCGCGGATAGATTTTTATCGAGGTTATCCAAAACCAGTTCGCGTGTGTGGAGAACGAATTTGGGGGCCGGGTGCTTTTCTTCACTTCCGGGAATCTCCAGGAGAAGTTCGAGAGCTTCGCTGAACTGCAACTCCAGATCGGCGGTGGGCAGTTCGGTGTCCATATCCGCGTTCAGTACCGCCAGCTGCCGAGCGAGTGCGGTGTGGAGAATATGCGGCGAGTGAAAAGAGAGAGAGGAGCGATCGAGAGCTTCACAGGCGCTGTGCAGCAGATGTGGTTCTATGACCAGCGATGCAAAACTGGTTGAGTAGGCGCTTTTGCCTGCAATCAAGGGTTCGAAGGGAGAAAAGACACTGAGCTGCCCGGTGGAGCAGGGCTTGTGCCGCGCACCTTTGTATCGGATTGGAGCGCCCAATCCGCGGGTGGTGAGCTTGATTGTGTAGTCGGCGTGGACAATGGTGCGTGGTTTTGAAAAGGTGACGTTGCTGCCGCGCAGGAAACGAAACCCGGGGACGCCGGTGTTGTACTCGACGACCGGCGGGGTATGTGTCTTGTCACTTTTATTGGTCGAACCTGATCCCATTCCGGCAGCCCCCTGGCTGTATTTCTGACTCCACCGGTTATCCGGAGTCGTCAGGTTAGAGTGTGCTGTCCGGCTGGTTTTCCGGCCGCGCGTCGACAAAAGCCGGTATCTCCGCACAGGCCTGGGCGATACGGTGGATTGCGGGGTAGTCGGCGATATCCATTCCAAAACGCTCGGCGTTGTAGATCTGTGGAATCAGGCAGCACTCGAACAGTCCCGGTTCCTCTCCAGCTGCAAAAGGTGTCGGGCCAGCGGCAAAAGGCGCCGGGTCCAGCTGCTGTTCCAGCGCACTGAATCCCTCGTGAATCCATTGGCGGACCCAGCCGGTTCTCTGCTCATCATTGACCGCAAACTCTGACTGCAGGTATTTGAGTATTCGCAGGTTCTGGACCGGTTGGATATCGCAGGCGATGGTATAGGTCAATGCGCGAATGCGCGCCCTTTGCAGTGAATCCCGGGGCAGGAGTGCGGGTTCGGGGTGTCGCTCGTCCAGCCACTCGAGTATGGCGAGGGACTGGGTGAGTACCGTGTCCCCATCCACCAGCGCCGGCACCAGGCCTTGGGGGTTCAGTTTGCGGTATTCGTCGCCCTTTTGTTCGCTCTTCAGCAGGTTGACCGCGCGGTAGTCGTATTGCAGGCCCTTGAGGTTGAGCCCGATGCGCACGCGGTAGCTGGCGGAGGAGCGGAAGTAGCCGTGTAATTCCATTGTTATTCCTTGTTCCGGTTCGTATCTGTAGGAGCGGCCGCTGGCGTCGATCTGACTCTGAAGAATTCTGAAAGATCGATCGCGGCCAGCGGCCGCTCCTACAGGGAGAGGGCAGTAGATTACTGGGGGGCTAGGTATTCCACCACCCGCTGATCGATGGTACCGAAAATATCCGCGTCCATCTCGTCGTACATGGCGATCTCGATGCGGTCGCCGAACTGCATAAACGGCGTGCTGGGTTTGCCGTCGGCGATCATTTCCAGCATACGCACTTCCGCCAGGCAGCAGGAGCCTTCGGCCCGGTCCACGTTGGAGACGGTGCCGGAGCCGATAATGGTACCGGCGCCGAGATTGCGACTTTTCGCCGCGTGGGCGATCAACTGTGGGAAGTTGAAGGTCATGTCCACGCCGGCGTTGGGGGAGCCGATCTTCTCTCCATTCAGCCTCGCGTGCAGCGGCAGATGCACTTTGCCGTCGCGCCAGTGGTGGCCGAGTTCATCCGGCGTCACCGCCACCGGGGAGAAGGCGCTGGAGGGCTTGGACTGGTAGAAGCCGAAGCCTTTGGCCAACTCGCCTGGAATCAGGTTGCGCAGGGAAACGTCGTTGACCAGCATCAGCAGGCGGATATGCCCGCCGGCTTTCTCCGCATCGGTGCCCATGGGCACATCGCCGGTGATCACCGCCACTTCCGCCTCGAAATCAATGCCCCACTCGGTGCTGGCCATGGCGATATTTTCTTTAGGGCCGAGAAAGGTGTCGGAGCCACCCTGGTACATCAGCGGATCGGTCCAGAAGGATTCCGGCATCTCCACGCCCCGGGCCTTGCGCACCAGCTCCACGTGATTGACGTAGGCGCTTCCGTCCGCCCAGTGGTAGGCGCGGGGCAGGGGGCTGTGGCATTCGCCGGGATCGAAGGGGAAGCTGGTGACCTCGCCCTGTTGCAGCGCGTTGAAGCGGGCCCGCAGCCGGGGCTCGATGGTTTCCCAGTCGTCCAGGGCCGCCTGGAGCGAGGGGGCGATATCGGCGGCGCCGCAGTAGCGGGCCAGGTCGCGGGAGACCACGATCAGTTCGCCGTCGCGGCCTTTTTTCAGGGAAGCTAGTTTCATGGATTCTTGTTCCTTGTTGCCGAGCCGCACTGTAGGAGCGGCCGTTGGCCGCGATCAATGGTGGTTTATTTCACAGCTCGATCGCGGCCAACGGCCGCTCCTACAAGGGGATAATTACTTGGTTTTCCAGCTATCGACGTACTCGGGTAACTCCACCGCATGGGCATCCGGCAGGATGTTCCAGGGGGTGCGGCTGTCGAGCATGACCGCCACCTCGTCGGTTTCCTTTCTTGCGTGCCGGGCCCCGGCTTCGAGGGCCTTGGGATGCGGTCCGTGGGTAAAGCCCATGGGATGCAGGGTAAGCATGCCCGGGTGGATATTGTCGCGGCTGAAGAAGTCGCCGCGGTGGTAGAAGATCAGTTCGTCGAAGTCGTCGTTGTTGTGGAAGAAGGGCACTTTCAGAGCGCCGGGATCGCTCTCGATGGGGCGCGGCGCAAAGGTGCAGACCACGAAGCCGCGGGCCACGAAGGTGGTGTGGGCCGATGGGGGGAGGTGGTAACGATGGCTCATCAGCGGGCGTATGTCGCGCCAGTTGATGCGCACTGCCAGGTTGTCTCCCTTCCAGCCGGCGGCGTCCAGCGGGTTGAACGGGTAGGTGATTACGGATACCTGCTGGCGCGCCTTCACCTTTACCTGCCATTCGTCCTCGGTCTGCTGCGCGCGGAATTTGCCGTCCATTGTGGGCACGTCCAGCATTGCCGGGTCGAAGATGGCGTGGGGACCCACAAGTCCCTTCTCCGGCAGCTGGAAGTGGCCGCCGGTGGCTTCCACCATCAGCAATTCCAGTGGTTCGGCGGGCTCCAGGCGCCACAGGGTGCCGCGGGGCAGCATGATGTAGTCGCCGTCGCGAATATGCAGGTGGCCGAAATCGCAGTAGAGATCTCCGCTGCCGTTGTGCACGAACAGCAGTTGGTCGCCGTCGGCGTTGCGGACCAGGTGGTCCATGGCTTCGCGGCAAGTCCACAGGGCCACCAGGCTGTCGCTGTTCTGCAGTATCGGTTTGTGGTCCCAGGGGCTGTTGCCGCCGTGGGCCATTCTGGTGCTGTCGAAGGCGTGGGGACGCAGCGGACCCTCGAAATTGCTCCAGCCGGTGGGAGGATGGCGGTGGTAAAAATGGGTGGCCGGGCCGAAGAAGCCCTCCTTGCTCATTTCCCGCTCGTAGGTGTTCGCGGGGAAGTCCGCGTGGGCCTGCCGGCTGGCTTCACCTTCCACGCGCGGAAAGTTGATCCAGTTTTTCATGAGTTTCCACTTGTCTGTTAATGACCTTGTAGGAGCGGCCCATGGCCGCGATCGGCATCAGCAGAACCTTTCTGAGTCAGATCGCGGCCATGGGCCGCTCCTACACAGGGGCGATTATTTGTCCCGAAGAACCCCGCGGCGAATCTGGTCCAGTTCGATGGATTCGAACAGCGCCTGGAAGTTGCCCTCGCCGAAGCCCTCGTTGCCCTTGCGCTGGATGATCTCGTAGAAGATCGGGCCGATCACATTCTGGGTGAAAATCTGCAGCAGCAGGCCCTGGCCCTCGGTGGGGGCGCCGTCGACCAGAATTTTCAGTTTCTGCAGCGCTTCCTTGTCTTCGCCGTGGCCTTTTACCCGCTCATCCAGCTTCTCGTAGTAGGTGTCCGGGGTGTCCTGGAACTTCACTTCGTGCTTGCGCAGGGTGCGCACGGTTTCATAGATATCATCGGTGCCCAGGGCGATGTGCTGGATGCCTTCTCCCCGGTACTCTTTCAGGTATTCCTCGATCTGTGACTTGTCGTCGGAGGATTCGTTGATGGGGATACGGATCTTGCCGCAGGGGCTGGTCATGGCGCGGCTGGTCAGCCCGGTGAGCTTGCCCTCGATATCGAAGTAGCGGATCTCGCGGAAATTGAAAATGTTCTCATAGAAGCCCGCCCACTTGTCCATATTGCCGCGGTGTACGTTGTGGGTGAGATGATCGATGTAGGTGAGGCCGGCGTCGAACGGGGGCATCTTGCCGGTGGGTACGAAGTCCACATCGTAGATGGTGTTGTTGCCGTAGCGGTCCACCAGGTAGATGCGGCTGCCGCCAATGCCCTCGATGGCGGGGATGTTCAGTTCCATCGGTCCAGGATGGGTTTCCACCGCGGTGGCCCCCTTGTCGATGGCCTTGCGGTAGGCCTCTGCGGCGTTCCGGACCCGAAAGCCCATGGCACAGGCGCAGGGGCCGTGCTTTTTGGCGAACCTCTGTGCAAAAGAGTCCGGTTCGGCGTTGATAATGAAGTTGATGTCTCCCTGTTTGTGCAGGGTGACGTCCTTGGAGCGGTGGCGGGCCACTTCCGCAAAGCCCAGGTGTTCGAACAGGGAGCGCAGCAGTTCGGGCTCCGGAGCCGCGTACTCCACGAATTCGAAGCCGTCGGTGCCGAGGGGGTTGTCAAACAGCTCTTTGCTCATCACGGGTGCCTCATATCTCTGGTCCCACTGCGCAAATATTTTGCGTCGCGACGGGTTATGGATACCAAAAATGGCGTGCAAAGCCGTATAATGCGCGGCCAATTTCCTGTGCCATTGGGGGCCGGGCTTCACCGGAAAATTTTCGGCGATAGTGGTTACAATTGAAACTAATGTTAGTTACATTTATAGCCTGATTCAAATATCCCCCCGCGCAAAGCAGGTATCCAGAGAGATGACAACCGAAAACCGGGGCCCGCAGGAGGCGGCAGGGCCCGACGATCTGCACCTGGAGAAGTTTCTGCCTTATCGCCTGTCGGTGCTTTCCAACCGGGTGAGCAATGCGATAGCCCAAGCTTATGGTGCCCGTTTCGACCTGACCATTCCCGCCTGGCGGGTGATGGCGATACTGGGGCGTTTCCCGGACCTGTCCGCCGCCGAGTTGGTGGAGCAGACCGCTATGGACAAGGTAGCCATCAGCCGCGCGGTGTCCTCACTACTGAAAAACGATTACATCACCCGCAGCGAGGACCCGGCGGACCGCCGCCGCCAGGTGCTGAACCTGTCCGAGCTGGGGCGGGAGGTGTACGAGCGCATAGTTCCGCTGGCGCAGCGGTACGAGCGCGACCTGATGGCTTCGCTCACCGACGAAGAGCGCCGCCAGTTGGACAGCATTATTGAAAAACTGATGGACCGCGCTCAGGCCTGGGCCGAGAGCGGTTTGATGGATTGAGAGAAAAAATCGCAGGAGTTTCCGCATGTTTGAGCATATGAGCAGTCTGCCGCCCGATCCGATCCTGGGCCTGCTGGCAAGCTACCGCGCCGACGACAATCCCGACAAGATCGACCTGGGCGTGGGGGTGTACAAGGACGAGTCCGGCCACACACCGGTGCTGCAGGCGGTCAAGGAAGCGGAGACCCGACTTCTGCAGAGCGAGGAAACCAAGGCCTATATCGGCCCCGCCGGCACGCCGGGTTTCAACAGCGCCATGCAGGAACTGGTCCTGGGGGCCGAACACCCGGCACTGCTCGCCAACCGTGTGCGTTCCGCGCAGACCCCCGGTGGCTGTGGCGCGCTTCGTGTGCTCGCGGAGTTCACCAACCGCGCCAAGCCCGGCGCCACCATCTGGGTGAGCGATCCCACATGGGCCAACCATGTGCCCCTGCTGGGCAACGCCGGCCTGAAGATCGAGAGCTACCCCTACTACGATCGCGCCACCAGCAGCCTGCGGTTCGACGCCATGGTGGAGACCCTGAAGAATGTGGGCGAGGGCGATCTGGTGCTGTTCCACGCATGCTGCCACAACCCCTGCGGCGCGGACCTGAACCGCGAGCAGTGGCAACTGCTTGCGGAGATGGCACAGAAGCAGGGCTTTACACCGTTTGTCGACATGGCCTATCAGGGCTTTGGTGAAAGCCTGGGCGACGACGCCTGGGGCCTGCGCCTGATGGCGGAATCGGTGCCGGAAATGCTGGTGGCCGCGTCCTGTTCAAAAAATTTCGGCCTCTACCGCGAACGCGTGGGCCTGGCCATGGTGATCTATAACGATACCGCTGCCGCCGACAAGGGCCAGAGCCAGATGCTCAATGTGGTGCGCGGCAACTATTCCATGCCCCCCTCCCACGGTGCGGCGATCGTGGAGTCCATCCTCACCGACGCCGGCCTGCGGGCCAACTGGGAGGCAGAACTGGAGGAGATGCGCGAGCGCATCAACGGCCTGCGCGCCGGCCTGGTGGAAAATCTGGAAGCGGCCGGCGCCGCTGGCGATTTCAGCTTTATTCAGCGCCAGAACGGTATGTTCTCTTTCCTGGGCATCACCCCGGAACAGGTGCAGCGCCTGCAGCGGGAGTACTCCATCTATATGGTGGATTCCAGCCGAATTAGCATCGCCGGGCTGAGCCAGAGCAATATGGAGTATTTCTGCAGGGCCGTGGCCAGCATACTCTGAACCCGGGATCGCGGAGTTGTTTACCTTGGAGCGCTGAAGGCTCCAGCTCCACCTCGCGGGCCGCAGGCCCGCCATCTCGCCATCTGTAGGAGCGGCGGGGCGGCCATCCGCCCATGGCCGCGATAGGACTTTCCACAGGGAGCCACCGTGTCCGACTCTTCAACCCAACCCTGGACCCCGCAGAGCTGGCGCAACTTCACCGCCCGCCAGCAACCCAATTATGAATCTTCCGACCAGGTCACCGAAGTCGATCGCCAACTGGCCGGCTATCCACCGCTGGTATTCGCCGCCGAGGCCCGCGAGCTGCGCCGCCAATTAGCGCAGGTGGCGGAAGGAAATGCCTTCCTGCTGCAGGGGGGCGACTGCGCCGAATCCTTCGCCGACTTCAATGCCAACCGTATCCGCGACACCTTCAAGGTGCTGTTGCAGATGGCGGTGGTGCTCACTTTCGCCGGCAACCTGCCGGTGGTGAAGGTGGCGCGCATGGCCGGCCAATACGCCAAGCCGCGCTCCTCGGATATGGAAACCGTCGATGGCGTGGAGCTGCCCAGCTACCGCGGCGATATCGTCAACGGTATCGAATTCACCGAACAGGCGCGGCGGCCGGACCCGCAGCGGATGCTCACCGCCTACAACCAGTCCGCCGCAACCCTCAACCTGCTGCGCGCTTTCGCCCAGGGCGGCCTCGCCGACCTGCACCAAGTGCACGGTTGGAACCTGAGTTACCTGGAAAACAATCCCCAGCGGGAAAAATACGCGCAGTTGGCGGAGCGGCTGCAGGAGGCGCTGGAGTTTATGGCGGTGTGCGGGGTGACCTCGGGGAATACGCCGGCGATTCGCGAAACAGTGCTCTATACCTCTCACGAAGCGCTGCTGCTCAATTACGAACAGGCACTGACCCGCACCGACAGCCTCACCGGCAAATGGTACGACTGTTCGGCACATATGCTGTGGATCGGCGAGCGCACCCGCCAGTTGGATGGTGCCCACGTGGAATTTCTCTCCGGCGTGTGGAATCCCATCGGGGTCAAAGTGGGGCCGGGTATGAGCGGCGACGAATTGCTGCAGCTGATCGACAGGCTCAACCCCAATAATGAGCCCGGCCGCCTGACGCTGATCACCCGGATGGGCGCCGATACTCTGGGTGAAAAGCTGCCGGCACTGGTGCGCGCGGTGAAGAGGGAGGGGCGCTCGGTGGTGTGGAGCACCGACCCCATGCACGGCAACACGGTCAAGGCCAGCAGCGGCTACAAGACCCGCGATTTCGACAAGATACTGCGGGAGATCCGCGATTTCTTCGCCGTGCACCGTGCCGAGGGGACACATCCCGGCGGCATCCACCTGGAGATGACCGGCCAGCATGTCACCGAATGCACCGGCGGCGCCTGGAAGATTTCCGAGGCGGATTTGGCCACCTGCTACCGCACTCAGTGCGATCCGCGCCTGAATGCGGACCAAGTGCTGGAACTGGCCTTCTGCGTAGCCGAGTGGCTGCGCGACGGCCGCACATAATTTTCCAGACCGCCTCCCTGGGAACGCCGAGCTCCAGCTCGGCAATCGCCCCGCAGGGGCGACAGTAGATTGACGGCTACCGGAATGCTGCCAGGTTGGTGGCTCCGATCGGCTCCGTCGTCGATGGCCGCCCGGGAAAAAAACTCATCGGTAAATATTTCCCGGGCGGCCATCGACGCCAGGGCCTGGCCTCGCGCCAGCCGAAAAGTCTTGCAGTGCTTGGCTCATCTTTTTACTTTGACTCAACTTGGGGGTGCCCATGTACCAACTGTTTATCGCCAACAAAAACTACTCTTCCTGGTCCCTGCGGCCCTGGCTGCTGCTGCGCCAGCTGGAGATTCCCTTCGGTGAGGAGCTGGTCACTTTCGAAGAGGGCGGCAGTTGGGACAAGTTCCGCCGCTTTGCTCCCAACGGCCTGGTGCCCTGCCTGGTGGATGGGGAGGCAACCGTCTGGGATTCCCTGGCGATCGCCGAGTACCTGGCTGAGGAGCACCCCGGAATCTGGCCGGTGGAGAAGGGGTCTCGGGCCTGGGCCCGCTGCGCCGCGGCGGAGATGCATTCAGGCTTTTTCGCCCTGCGGGATATCTGCTCCATGAATTGCGGTGTACGCGTGCAGCTCGCGGAAATTCCCGCGAAACTGCAAAAGGATATCGATCGCATCGACGAGCTCTGGTGTGAAGGGTTGCGGCGCTTTGGCGGGCCCTACTTGGCCGGAGAGGAATTCACAGCGGTGGACGCCTTCTTTGCCCCCGTGGCCATCCGCGCAAAGAGTTATTCCCTGCCGCTGAGCGATACCGCGGCCGCTTACGCCGAACGGCTGCTGCAGCTGCCGGCCATGCAGGCGTGGATCGCCGAGGCGTTGCAGGAGCCCTGGCGCGAGGTCGGTCACGAGGAGGAGTTGCTTCGCGCCGGCGCCATCCTCGAGGATCTCCGCCAGTAGTCGACGGGGCACCGAAGCCTCTGTCGAGAGCGGTCGGCGGCTGGGCGAATATTGTGTTCGCCCAGGCATCTCCGAATACTCCGAAGCATCACCTCCGTCTCCATTTTCGGCCATCTCACCAGTCCGAAATCCGGCCTATTCCGGTGCCAGCGGCGTTCCCGGACCAATCGCCAATCACCTTAACCCAGCGCATCGGCCAGCAAATACAGAATCTAAAAGAATACACTTAAAAAGTCGTTATCAATTTATAAATAGTACTCTCTGAAAGGCCTGTCTCAAGCACTAAGTTGGCCAGAGCAGGGGTTTGTCGCGGAAATCTTTCTGCCTGTCGCCCTGGGGCGCAGACGGCGCGCCGTTGCATGGCAGCCGCGGGGTGAAAAGCGTTAGACTCGGGCGATTAAAAACTAAAGAAAAGTAGTACCACAGGAGAAAACCCATGCGCCAGACACTGATCGCGCTGTCTATTGCCGCCGCGCTGGCCGCCACCGGTTGCGACAAAGAAGCCCAGCAGAGCCGGCCAGCACAGGACAACGCGCCTTCTGCGAACGAAGCCGCAAGTGCGGCCGCGGAGAAGAGGAATCCACTGTTGGCCGAGTGGACCGGCCCCTACGGTGGTGTGCCTGCCTTCGACAAGATGGAGGTGTCGGACCTGAAGCCGGCCCTGGAAGCCGCCATGAGCAAGAATCTGGCGGAGATAGACGCGATCACTGCCAATCCCGAGGCGCCGACCTTTTCCAATACCATCGAGGCACTGGAACGCAGCGGCGGCGAACTGGACCGCGTCTTCGCCTACTACGGCATCTGGAGCGCCAATATGTCCTCCCCGGAGTTTCGCGTCATCCAGCAGGAGATGGCTCCGAAGCTGGCGGATTTCGAATCCCGGATTATCCAGAACGACAAGCTGTTCCAGCGGATCAAGGCCGTTTATGACCAGCGCAACGAATCCGACCTGAATGCCGAGCAACAACGCGTGGTGGAACTCATCTACGACGAGTTCGCCACCAATGGCGCGACCCTCACCGGCGAGGCCAAAAAGCGTTACGGGGAAATCAACCAGCGTCTCGCGGAGCTGCATACCCGGTTTTCCAATAATGTGCTGGCGGACGAGGAGGGTTACGATCTCTTCCTGGACAAGGACCAGTTGAGCGGACTGCCGGAATCTTTCGTGGCCGCGGCCGCGGCGCTCGCGGAGGAGAAGGGCCATAAGGGCAAATACGCAATCACCAATACCCGCTCTTCCATGGATCCCTTTCTCACTTACTCCGACAATCGGGAATTGCGCGAGAAAGTGTGGAAGAACTATTACAACCGCGGGGACAACGGCGACGGGCACGACAACAACGCCATCATCGCCGAGATACTGCAACTGCGCGACGAGCGCGTCGGCCTGCTGGGTTTTGACAACTATGCTCAATGGCGCCTGCAGAACCGCATGGCCAAGACCCCCGAACGCGCAATGGAGCTGATGGAGGCTGTGTGGCCGGCGGCGGTTGCCCGGGTTAAAGAAGAAGTCGCGGATATGCAGGCGGTGGCGGATGCCGAGGGCGCGGACATCACCATTGCGCCCTGGGACTACCGCTATTACGCGGAAAAGGTGCGCAAGGCCAAGTACGACCTGGACTCCGACGAGGTAAAGCAGTACCTGCAACTGGACAAGCTGCGCGAGGCGATGTTCTACGTTGCGGGTGAGTTGTTTGAGTTCAGTTTTACTCCGGTGAAGGAAGGCACAGTTCCGGTCTTCCATCAGGACGTGAAGGTCTGGGAAGTGAAGGACAAGACCAGCGGCGAGCATATCGGCCTATGGTACCTGGACCCATTCGCCCGCTCCGGCAAGCGCTCCGGCGCCTGGGCCACCATGTATCGGGACCACACCACTTTCAATGGCAGGGAGACGGTACTGGCCTCTAACAACTCCAACTTTATCAAGGGGGCGCCGGGCGAGCCGGTACTGGTGAGCTGGGACGATGCCGAAACCTTCTTTCACGAGTTTGGCCACGCGCTGCATTTCCTCGCCTCCAACGTGAGTTACCCGACCCTGAACAGCGGTGTGCGCGATTACACCGAATTCCAGTCCCAGTTGCTCGAGCGTTGGTTGGCCACCGATGCGGTGATCGACAACTACCTGGTGCATTACAAGACCGGCGAGCCGATTCCCGATGAGCTAGTGGCCAAGATCAAGAAGGCCGCCACTTTCAACCAGGGCTTCGCGACCACCGAATACCTGGCCTCCGCGCTGGTGGATATGAAATTCCACACCGTCGATCCCAAGGAGATAGATCCGGATGCGTTCGAGCGCGAGACCCTGGAGGCGCTGGGCATGCCCAAAGAGCTGGTAATGCGTCACCGCACCCCGCACTTCGGCCATATCTTTTCCGGTGAGGGTTACTCCGCCGGTTACTACGGCTACCTGTGGGCGGACGTGCTGACCTCCGACGCGGCGGAAGCCTTTGCCGAGGCGGACGGAGGCTTCTACGACAAGGAAGTGGCCGGCAAGCTGGTGAAGTACCTCTTCGCCCCGCGCAACGCCCTGGACCCGGCGGAAGCCTACCGCGCCTTCCGTGGACGGGATGCAAAGATCGAGGCGCTGATGCGCGATCGGGGTTTTCCCGTCCCCGGCGAGAAATCAGAGACAGTAGCCAGTGAAAACTAAGGCCTGATTTCCAGCCTTACAAAAGCCGCGGTGCAAATGCCCGCGGCTTTTTTATTTGCGGTGTAGGAGTGTTTGCGTAGGATGGGCAAAGGAGAGTAGCGACGTGCCCATCAATGGCTCGGTTGTGATATCCGCATTTAGTACCTTACACCACACTAGTATCGTAGGATGGGCACGCTGAGCTTTGCCCATCCTACAATAAGGAAAAAGATCGCTGGAGAGGGATTGAATAATGGCCAAATGGCTGATTCTGGCGGGCTGCCTGCTGATCGCCACGGGCGTATTGCTGCACTACGCCCCCTGGCTGTTCAACTGGTTCGGTCGGCTGCCCGGCGATATCCGTATCGAATCCCCGCGCAGCAAGGTGTTTATTCCCATTACCTCGATGATCATTCTGAGTATTGTACTCAGCGTGATTGTCAGTCTCTTCCGCCGCTGATCAGCCCCGTTCCAGCAACTGCTCCAGCGGCAGCTCAGTGCGGTAGCGCACCTGCTTGAGGGAAAAGCTGCTCTTGATATGGTCGATGCCGGGCAGTTCAGTGAGTTTTTTATCCAGGAATTCCTGGTACGCCTGCAGATTCGGCACCACCACCCGCAACAGGTAGTCGAAGTCGCCGGTCATCAGGTAGCACTCCATCACTTCCGGCCACTGGCCGATGGTTTTCTCGAAGTCCTGCAGTTCCTTCTTTACCTGGTGGTTCAGGGTGACCTGGATGAATACGCTCACCGGCAGGCCGACCTTTTCCGGTTCCAGCAGGGTGACCGCGCGCTTGATAAAACCCTGTTCGTGCAGGTTTTTCACCCGGCGGGAGCAGGGGGAGGGGGAGAGGCAGACTTTCTCCGCCAGTTCGATATTGGGGATGGTGGCGTCCTGTTGCAAAATTTCCAGGATCTTCTTGTCGATGGCGTCGAGTAAATAGGCCATAAACCTTTCCGTTGTCTCTTGTAATCGGCCGTCCCCGCTACACGGCCAATTGCTAACTATACTTCCACCCCTTCGGACTGGCCAGCGAGGTGCATTCCAGAAGGAAATCGGCGCCAGGGGGCGACGGCTACACCTTCTCGAAACCGATCTCAATAGGGCGATTAATTGCGAGTTTTTGAACGTGTATGGTGACTTGTGTCCCTATTATGCCCTAGTAGGGGTGAATTTGGTATGACCTGCTTCGCCGACGGGTGTTAATTTTACCCGCAGATCAATAATCATAAGCAGGTGGTATCCATGGCGATGGTCGAAGGCGATTTGGAGCTGGGCTTTGATCGCGACTACTCCCTGAAATCCGCGTTCACCCGCGAGTCGGGCCGGGTGTTCCTCACCGGTATCGACGCCCTGGTGCGGTTGCCGATCATGCAGAAGCAACTGGACGAGTGCGCCGGGCACAACACCGCCGGGTTTATATCCGGCTACCGCGGCTCGCCCCTGGGAGGTTACGACCAAGCGCTCTGGCGGCGCAAATCCCTGCTCGCCGAGCGGGATATCCACTTCGAGCCCGGTATCAACGAGGACCTGGGGGCCACCAACATCTGGGGCACCCAACTGCTCGACCACTATCGCCAGCAGGCCACCCGCGACGGTGTTTTCGCCATCTGGTACGGCAAGGGCCACGGCGTTGACCGCAGCGCGGACGTCTTCCGCCAGGCAAATGTGCAGGGCACCTCCAGGCTGGGCGGCGTGCTGGCCCTGTGTGGCGACGACCATACCGCGGAATCCTCCATGTTTTCCCACAACACCGACCAGATTTTCGAGTCGGTGATGATGCCATTGCTGTTTCCCGCAACCATCGACGAGTACCTGACCCTGGGCCTGGCGGGTATCGCCCTGTCGCGTTTTTCCGGCCTCTGGGTGGGCTTCAAGGCCATTACCGAAACCGTGGAAGCGGGCGCTTCCATTGCGGTGCCGGGACTCCCACAGTTTGTCCGACCGGATTTTCCCATCCCGCCCCACGGCCTCAATTACGACCCCAAGCTGAACTGGCCGGCGGAGCGGCTGGAATACGAGCGCCGCATGCTGGAAGAGCGGCTACCCGCGGCGCAGGCTTTTGCCTACGCCAACGGGCTGGACAAAACCGTCGTTTCCGCGCCGAAAAAGCGCTTTGGGATCATTACCGTGGGCAAGGCTCACGGCGACCTGCTCGAGGCACTGGAACTGCTGAATCTCTCCGAGCGCGATCTGCGGGATGCGGGTATCTCCATCTATAAGGTGGCCATGAGCTGGCCACTGGAGCCCAGGGGTATCGGTGGATTTGCCGACGGTATGGAACGGCTGCTGGTGGTGGAGGAGAAGCGCCCACTGGTGGAGGGGCAGCTGAAAAACCTGCTCTACGGCTGGGCGGACGAGCGGCGCCCGAAAGTGGTGGGTAAGAAAGACCTGAACGGAGACGACCTGCTGCCGGCCATCTGGGGTTTCGGCCCGGACCGGGTGGCGGTGGCCATCGCCCGTTGGTTGGCGGATACCGAGCTGGGCGAGAAACTCATTCCACTGGCGGAGAAGCTGGGTGGAAATATTCCGGCGAAAGCCAATGGACTGCTCGTCCGCGAACCGATTTTCTGTGCGGGCTGCCCGCACAACACCTCCACCCAACTGCCCGAGGGCAGCCTGGGCAGCGCCGGCATCGGCTGCCATATCATGGCCCTGGGCAAGGGACTGCGCACCGATACCTATTCCCATATGGGCGGCGAGGGCGCGCAGTGGGTGGGTCTGCACCGCTTCTCCAGTGCCGGGCATATTTTCCAGAATATGGGCGACGGCACCTACAACCACTCCGGCCTGCTGGCGATCCGCCAGGCGGTGGCGAGCAGGGTCAATATCACTTACAAGATCCTGCTCAACGACGCAGTGGCGATGACTGGCGGGCAGCCCGCCGACGGCGAGGTCAGCGCCCCCAGTCTCGCCGCGCAATTGCTCGCCGAGGGGGTGCGCGACGTCTTTTTGCTCAGTGAAAATCCGGACTATTGGCACAAGCATCGCAGGCAACTGCCCGCGGCGGTACAGATATTGCCCCGCTCGGAACTGGACGCGGTGCAGCGCCGCCTGCGCGAAGTGCAGGGCGTGACCGCGATTATCTACGAGCAGGTGTGCGCGGCGGAAAAGCGCCGCCGGCGCAAGAAAAAGCAGATGGCCGATCCGTCCACCCGGCTGCTGATCAACCACCGGGTCTGCGAGGGCTGTGGCGATTGCAGCGTGCAGTCCAGCTGTATTGCGGTGGAACCATTGGAAACTGAATTCGGCCGCAAGCGGCAGGTGAACCAGTCCAGCTGCAACAAGGATATGCGCTGCGCAGACGGCTTTTGCCCCAGCTTTGTCAGCGTCGAGGGCGGTGAACTGAAGAAGCCGCCGGTGCAGTCCCTGGCCCAGTCCCTGGACGCGGCCATTGCCGAGCTGCCTCCGGCGCCGCAGGCGGACCTGGAGCGACCGCTGAGCATCCTGGTGGCCGGTATCGGTGGCAGCGGTGTGCTCACAGTGGCCGCATTATTGGGTATGGCTGCGCACCTGGAGGAAAAGGGCAGCACCACCCTGTATTTCACCGGCCTGTCGCAGAAGAACGGTGCCGTGGTCGCGCATGTGAAAGTGGCACAGCGCCCGGAAAATATCACCACTGCGCGTATTCGCGACGGTGCTGCCGAACTGCTGCTCGGTTGCGATATGGTCACCGCCGCCAGCCAGAGGCCCAAGTTCGCCGAAGGTAAAATGCGCGCGCTGGTGAACACCGCCGAAGTGCCGGTGGCGGCTTTTGTCCGCGACAATGAACTGGCGTTTCCCGCTGATGCAACGCGGGAGAGTATCGAGTCTCTGTGCGCGGAGTATTTCGCCTTCGATGCCAACAGATACGCCCAGGCGCTCTTTGGCGATACCGTTGCCAGCAACCTGATGATCCTGGGCTATGCCTGCCAGCAGGGCCTGCTGCCCATCGGCGAGTCCGCGCTGGAGCGAGCCATTGAGCTGAACGGGGTGGCGGTGGAAAACAACCTGCGCGCGTTCCGCGCCGGCCGGCTGCTCGCGGAAAATCCCAGCGCAGTGGAGCGGCTGGCGGTACCGGCGCAGCCGGTCAAGCTGTTGGAGCCACGGGAGACGGTGGAGCAGTTGATCGCGCGCCTGGCCGCAGAACTCACCCAATACCAGAGCGCCGCCTATGCGCGCTGTTTTGCCCGAGCTGTGGAGAAACTGCACCGCAGCGAGCGGCAATTGCCCCACAGCGACGGCCGCCTGACCCGCGCCGCCGCCAACAGCCTGTACAAGGCCATGGCCTACAAGGACGAGTACGAGGTGGCGCGATTATACAGCGGTGAGGACTTCCAGCGTCAGTTACGGGAGACCTTTACCGGCGACTACCGACTGCGCTTCCATATGGCGCCGCCACTGATTGCGCGCCCGGATGCCAGCGGTCGCATCAGGAAGATTACTCTGGGTCCCTGGCTGGGAAAACTGATGCCGCTGCTGGCGAAGGGTAAAGTTCTGCGCGGCACCGTGTTCGACCTGTTCGGCTACACGGGCGAGCGCCGCGCAGAACGCCGCTGGGCGCGGCAGGTCGAGCGGGCGGTCATTCTCATCGCCGACCGGCTGCGGGTGGACAATTTTTCCACGGCGCTGGAACTGCTGGAGCTGCCGCAGCAGGTGCGTGGTTACGGCCATGTGCGCGAGGAGAAATTCTCCCGGGTGAATGGGCGCTGGCAGGAGCTACTCACCCAGTTTACTGGCGGCAACAATGCCATCTTCTCTCCCACCAGCGCGAAAAACACCCTGTAGGAGCGGTTCCCGGGACAAATCGGCAGGATAGCCGATTTGGACGCCGAAGGCGCCCGAAGGGTGAGTGCCAGGGATGGCGCGAGTCAGCGCCGAGCTCCAGCTCGGCTTGCGGGCCGCAGGCCCGCCAACTCCTGGTTACAAAGCCGTGGCCGATCGCGGCCAACGGCCGCTCCTACACAGATTCCCGGCTACTAACAACACTGTGTCTAACCAGTCACCGTTTTCCCCCCACCCCGCTGGCGCTAACTTCAACCAACTACTAAACCTAATGAGTACATACGCGACATTTCTGCGGCGCGAGCACCGGCGCAGAGGTAGAGGTTTGGAGGAGCGTCAAATGAAATTTGGAACAGCGGCCACTTTGAGTCTTAGTGTATTGATGGCATTCGGCTGCGCCACTCAGCAGGAACAGGTGCCGGGAGCCGGGAATATCGTGATCGATACCTATGGTGTAAATATGCGCCAATACCAGCTGGACCTGGCGGACTGCAAAGGACTGGCCATGGCTGCGCGCCGCGATGAGGGGCGCCGGGGTATCGCCCGCGCCGCTGGCGGGGCACTGTTGGGCGGCGCCCTGGGCGCGATTATCGGCGACTCCAGTCGCGCCGCGGTGGCCGGGGCGGGTACCGGCGCCATTATCGGCGGTGTCTCCGGAGTGGGCAGCGCGCACTCCGAAGCCAACCGTATTGCGAAGAACTGTCTGCGTGGCCGGGGGTACCGGGTGCTGAATTGAAGAACCTGGCCTTCGATCTCACAGGACTTGGCTTGAGCCGGGCAAAGATCCAGGCTTCTTTTGTTGGCTCCGCAGAGGCTTGTGTTCGCCGGGCGAATTGGTAAACCGCGTCAGACCCACATTCGGTAATGCAGATTGAACATGATCCATAAGCTGCCGCCGATCATAATTACAATCAGGACGGCGGCGAAGGCAGTGGCCAGGAGCCTCTCTGGCGAAGCGGAGCGCAGGCGCAGCTGCAGGAAGTAACGCAGGTGAACCAGCACCTGAATGAGCGCGGCAGCGCCAATTGCGAAAAGGGCGGTACCTCTGGGCAGGAAACCGGTGGCGGCGATTCCGAAGGGGATTGCCGTCAGCACAAGCGCCAGCCCATAACCGGCCAGATAGGATTTCAATTTGCGGCCCGCGGCCACTTCAGTGTTTTCCATATCACAGAATTCCCGGCAGATAGACTGCGGAAAAAATACCGATCCACACAATATCCAGGAAATGCCAGAAGAGGCCGAGTCGCAACAGGCGCGAACTCACCGGCTGGCTCAGCCCTTTGACTATCACTTGCATAATCATCACCAGGATAAAGACCAGACCCGCGCTTACGTGCAGCCCGTGGGTGCCCACCAGGGTAAAAAAGGCGGACAGGAATCCGCTGCGATCCGGCCCCGCGCCCTGGATGATCATGCCGTGGAACTCGCGGATTTCCATCGCCACAAAGCCCAGGCCCAGCACAAAGGTAACTGCCAGCCAGGCCAGAAGCTGCGGTCGCCTGCCGGCATCCATCGCCAGCGAGGCGAGGCCGAAGGTGAGGCTGCTGGTGAGCAGCAGTAGGGTTTCGCCGAGGGTATGGGGCAGGCTGAACAGGTCGCTGCCGGCCGGACCGCCGGCGGTATTGCCCATCATCACCAGATAGGTGGCAAACAAAAGTGCAAAAATAATCGCGTCGCTCATCAGGTAGAGCCAGAATCCGAAGGCCCTTTGCTCGTAGGCGTCGGCTTCCGGTAGCAGAGCCGTCTCTTCCGCGGCGAGGCTCATATCGCTCCCCCCTTGGCGAGATCCCGGAAGCGCCGGTCCTCGATTTCCTTCACTTCGCTGGCGGGCAGGCGGAATTCGGTTTTGTCGCGGAAACTGCGCGCCACGGCTGTGCCGAGAATGGCGATCAGTGCGGCGATGGCCGCCCACCAGATATGCCAGACTACGGCGAAGCCGAAGGTGAAGGCGAGCCCTCCGAGCAATACACCGGCGCCAGTGTTTTTCGGCAGCAGTATGTCTTCATACCGCTCCGGCCTGGAATAGGCGACACCGCGGCGTTTCATATCGTGGAAAGCATCGATATCCCGCACCTGCGGCAGAATGGCGAAATTGTAGGGTGCGGGCGGGGAGGCTGTGAGCCATTCCAGGGTGCGCCCGTCCCAGGGATCGCCGGTCAAGTCCCGGGCATTGTCCCGGTTGCCGATACTGGTAATCAGTTGAATCACAAGGCTGGTAATACCGGCCAACACCACCAGTGCCCCCAGGGCCGCAACAATCAGCAAGGGCTGCCATGCGGCGATGTCATAGTGCTCGGTGCGCCGCGCCATGCCCATAAAGCCCAGAACATAGAGTGGCATAAAGGCCAGGTAGAAACCGATGATCCAGCACCAGAAGGCGCGTTTGCCCCAGTGGGCGTCCAGGGTGAAACCGAAGGCCTTGGGAAACCAGTACATATAACCGGCGAAATAACCAAACAGCGCGCCGGGAATCAGCATATTGTGGAAGTGCGCCACCAGGAAGGTGGAGTTGTGCACCAGGTAATTCACCGGCGGCAGGGCGAGTAGAACCCCCGTCATGCCGCCGATCACGAAGGTGACAATAAAGCCGAGGGTCCAAAGCATCGACGGGTGAAAAGTGATGCGCCCGCGAAACATGGTCATCAGCCAGTCGAAGACCTTCACTCCGGTGGGAACGGCGATCACCATGGTGGCGATACCGAAAAACGCATTGACGTTGGCACTGGCGCCCATGGTAAAGAAATGGTGCAGCCATACGGTAAAGGACAGCAGGGCGATCGTCATGGTGGCGTACACCAGGGAGGTATAGCCGAACAGGCGCTTGGCGGAAAAGTTGGCGACAACCTCGGAATAGATACCGAAGGCCGGCAGAATCAGGATATAGACCTCCGGATGTCCCCAAATCCAGAACAGGTTGGTGTAGTTCATCATGTTGCCGCCTCCGGCATTGGTAAAAAAATGCATGCCGAATATGCGGTCCAGCGCCAGTGTGGCGGTGGCCACGGTGAGGGCGGGAAAGGCGAAGATCATCAGGATACTGGAGGCCAGCGCTGTCCAGCAGAACAGCGGCATGCGCATCAGTCTCATCCCCGGGGTCCGCCGCTTGAGTATGGTGACGATGAAATTGATACCGGAGAGCGTCGTGCCGATGCCGCTGGCCTGTATCGCCCATATCCAGTAATCGACGCCCACACCCGGGTTGTACTCCGGGCCGGAGTAGGGGGGATAGCCGCTCCAGCCCGCGGTGGAAAACCTTCCGATCACCAGCGATACCAAAACCAGGCTGGCGCCGGCGGCGGTCAGCCACAGGCTGACGGAATTCATAAACGGGAAGGCGACGTCGCGGGCGCCGATCTGCTGTGGGACGATGATATTGATCAGCCCGGTCAGGAACGGCATCGCCATAAAAAAGATCATGATGGTGCCGTGGGAGCTGAAGATCTGGTCGAAGTGTTCCGGCGGCAGGTAGCCGTCGGAATTGAGCGCGAATGCCTGCTGGGCGCGCATCATGATCGCGTCCACAAATCCACGCAGGAGCATCACCAGGGCCACCACCACATACATGATGCCGATGCGCTTGTGGTCGAGGCTGGTCAGCCACTCATTCCACAGGTAGCGCCATTTGCCGAGCCAGGTGATCACGCCCACAACGGTCAGGAAGCCGAGCACTGTAACAACCGCACCCCCTACCGCGACCCAGCTATAAAAGGGCAGGGCATCGGCGGTCAGTCTTCCCAGTATCCGCATCTCCATGGCTTACTCCGGATGCCCGCCGGTATATTTCTCGATAATGCTGTCGAACAGATTCGGTGTGACGTCGGAATAATAGCTGACCGGATGACCGATACTGGGAGCGGCAAGTGCCCTGTAAGTGGCCCGGTCCAGTGTTTGGGGTGATTTCCTGACATTGGCAACCCAGGAGTCGAAGTCTTTCCGGGGCAGGGCGAGTGCTTTGAAGTGCTGCTCGGGAAAGCCGTCCCCACTGTACTGCATATTCCTGCCCCGAAAGCAGCCGGGCTTGTCGGCGAGCAGGTTGAGTCGTGTCCGCATGCCCGCCATGGCGTAAATCTGGCCGCCCAGGGCGGGGATGAAAAAGGAGTTCATAACCGTGTCGGAGGTGATTTTCAGGCTGAGTGGCCGGCCGCTGGGAAAGGCCAATTCATTGACGGCGGCGATACCCAGCTCGGGGTAGATAAACAGCCATTTCCAGTTCTGGGCGACAACCTCCACTTCGAGTGTCTCGGCGCCCGGGTCCAGTTGCCGGTAGGGGTCGAGCCTGTGCGTCTCGTTCCATAGCAGATAGCCCAGGGTCGCTACGATGGCCGCGGGCACAAGCCAGATAATCGCGTCGATCTTTGCTGAGTAGGACCACTCGGGAGTGTAGCGCCCTCTGCCTCCGGAGGCGCGATAGCGCCAGGCAAACAGGAAGGCCATGGTGAATACCGGAACGATCACGATCAGCATCACCAGGACCGCGGTGAACAGCAGATCGCGCTCGGCGAGTGCCACCGGACCCGCGGGGTGGAGAAGGGGGGCGCGAATCAGGGTGCAGCCATCCATTGGCATATTGCTCCGGCAGTCTGTGGATTTGTTTTCTCCCACAAAGTAAAGACAGATTTTACGCTGCCCGATGGGCAAGCTTATTCGTACTATATTAGTACTTTGCCATACCTGCTTAATTGCTGTTTTGTTGCGACGTATGACTTGCCGCACAGCCTCTAGAGGCTTAATCTGGCGCCATGTTGCCGGCGGTTTTTTGGGGTTGCCGGTGAGGGAGGTTAGGGATAACAGAGCATTTTGGAGGGAGCTTATGAGACGGATATTTTTTTTCTACGGATTGATTTGTTATTTTCTGTCAGTACTGACGGTTTTCTATCTTGTCGGTTTTGTAACCAACACCCTGGTCCCCAAGTCCATTAATTCCGGTGTTTATACCCCGATCTGGTATGCGCTGCTGATCGACCTGGGGCTGTTGGCGCTGTTCGCGCTGCAGCACAGTGTAATGGCGCGGCGGGGATTTAAATCGCTGTGGACACGCCTGGTGCCCGAGCCCCTGGAGCGCAGCACCTACCTGCTGCTTTCCAGCGCGGCCCTGTTGCTGCTGGTGTGGCAATGGCGGCCGCTGGGAGATGTGTTGTGGGATCTGCGCGGGACCTCTTGGGCGCCGCTGTTGATAAGCCTGGGCTGGCTGGGCTGGCTGCTGGTGTTCAGCAGCACTTTACTGCTGGACCACTTCGGGTTCCTCGGCCTGCGCCAGGCCTATGACCAATTGCGCAACCGGGAGACGCCGCCGGCGGAATTTCGCACCCCCGGCCTCTACCGGGTGGTGCGGCATCCCATGTATCTGGGGTTTCTGCTCGCTTTCTGGTTTGCGCCGATAATGACCCTGGCACATTTCCTGTTTGCCCTGGGTATGACTGGATATATCTGGCTGGGAATGTCGCTGGAAGAGCGGGAGATGGAACGGAGTTTTGGCGATCGTTACCGCGAATACCAGCGGCGGGTGCCGCGGCTGATACCCGTTCCCTGGCGCTGGCTGCCGGCGGAGGCAATGGCAACCAAGTGACAAGCGGAAGCGAGATATTTCTGGCTAAAAATTGTGCGAATACATCCACCCTTATCTGGTCCTCGCTGCACCGACCCAAAGGCGCGCCGTAGGGACAGAGATATCTACAGCGCTGCGGGTTCGCGCTGGAGCCTGCTTGCAGGCGAAAAGGGCAGGGCTCCGTAGCCCTTCGCTTGCAAGCAAGCTCCTGGTCACAATCACCCGAGTCCCGAGTCCCGAGTCCCGAGTCCCGAGTCCCGAGTCCCGAGTCCCGAAGTTTACTGCGCCAGACTAAACAGCTGCGTGTTGCCCCCGGTGGCCACCGTATTGATGGTCTTGGTCTTCTCGTTGGCGAAGCGGAACAGGTAGTGAGGGCCGCCGGCCTTGGGGCCGGTGCCGGAAAGGCCCTGGCCGCCGAAGGGGTTTACGCCCACGACCGCGCCCACCATATCCCGGTTCACGTAGCAGTTGCCCACGTTCACCCGCTTGAATACCGCGCCGGCGCGGCCCTCGATACGCGAGTGCAGGCCGAAGGTCAGGCCGTAGCCGGTGGCGTTGATGCGGCGAATCACGTCTTCCAGCTCGCTGGCCTTGAAGCGCACCACGTGCAGGAAGGGGCCAAAGACCTCGCGCTTCAGCAGTGAGAAATCCTCGATCTCCACCACCTGCGGACCGAAGAAGGTGCCCGCCTTGGGCAGCTTGTCGCCATCGAACGAGAACAGCGGCTTGGCTTCCTTCTGCATACGCTCGCGGTGGGCTTCCAGCATGCCCAGAGCCTTCTCGTCGATTACCGGGCCGATATCGGTCTCCAGCAGCGCCGGATCCCCCAGGGTCAGCTCTTCGCAGGCGCCCCGGAGCATTTCCAGTAGGTTGTCGGCGATCACGTCCTGTACGCAGAGAATGCGCAGGGCGGAACAGCGCTGGCCGGCGCTGAGGAAGGCGGACTGGATCACATCGTCCACCACCTGCTCCGGCAGCGCGGTGGAGTCGACGATCATCACATTCTGGCCGCCGGTCTCGGCGATCAGCGGGATGATGGGGCCCTCTTTCGCCGCCAGCTGCTGGTTGATCAGGCGCGCGGTCTCGGTGGAGCCGGTAAAGGCCACTCCGGCCAGGCGCGGGTCTTCGATCAGCGGTTTGCCCACGGCGGCGCCGGTACCGGTGATCAGGTGCAGCACCTTCGAGGGTACTCCGGCCTCGTGCATCAGCTCGATGGCGCGGGCGGCGATCAGCGGAGTCTGCTCCGCCGGCTTGGCGAGCACCGCGTTGCCAGCGGCCAGGCCGGCCACCACCTGGCCGGTGAAGATCGCAAGGGGGAAGTTCCAGGGGCTGATGGCGACGAAGACGCCGCGGCCGCCCAGGACCAGTTCGTTGCTCTCGCCGGTGGGGCCCGGCAGTTCCTGCGGCCCGCCGAAGTGCTGGCGCGCGCCGTTGGCGTAGTAGCGGCAGAAGTCCACCGCCTCGCGCACTTCGGAGATGCCGTCGTTCAGTGTGCGGCCGGCTTCCAGGCAGATCAGCGCGGTCAGTTCGTGGATGTGTTTTTCGTAGAGCTCGGCGATCCTGTCGAGGATCTTCGCCCGTTCATTGCCGCCCAGGCGGTCCCAGTTCCGCTGGGCCTCGGTGGCAGAGCGGTAGGCGGCGTCTATCAGGTGCTTGTCGGTGTTGGCGGTGTGGCCCACCAGTTCGCCGGTGGCCGGATTGTATACCGGCTCCTCAGCCTCGCCCATGACGCCGTCGACAATCGGCCCACCGGAGAATTGCCGTCCGCGGAGCTTTTCCACCGCCGCCAGCAATGGTTCCACCGCCGTCGGGTCGGTCAGTTCGAGGCCGTGTGAATTTTTTCTTGGTAGTACCTCTGCGCCCATGTAGATGTCCTCCGGTAGCGGGATTTGCGGGTGGCGATAGGGATTGCAGGCCTCGCTCTGTTCGAGGGTGTCCTGCACCAGTTCCTCGACGGGGGTCTTCTCGTCCATAAAGCGGTTGACGAAAGAGCTGTTGGCGCCGTTCTCCAACAGGCGGCGCACCAGGTAGGGCAGCAGATCCTTGTGCGCGCCGACGGGGGCGTAGACCCGTACCGGTACCCGCTTGCCGTGCACCGCTTCGATCTGGGCATAGAGTAGGTGGCCCATGCCGTGCAGGCGCTGGAATTCGTAGCTGTTGTTGGAATTGCCGTTGGCGTCGCCGGCCAGTTCGAGGATCAGGCCCACGGTGTAGGCGTTGTGGGTGGCAAACTGCGGATAGATGACGTCGCGGGCGTCCAGCAGCTTCCTGGCGCACACCTGATAGGAGAGATCGGTGTGGCATTTGCGGGTGTACACCGGGTAGTCCGGCAGGCCCAGTTGCTGGGCATGCTTGATCTCGGTGTCCCAGTAGGCCCCCTTCACCAGGCGCACCATCAGCCTGCGACCGGTGTCCCGGCCCAGGGCGATCAGCCAGTCGGCTACATGCGGGGCGCGCTTCTGGTAGGCTTGCAGCACGAAACCGAGGCCCTGCCAGTCCTTCAGCTTGGGATCGCGGGCCAGGGCTTCGAAAATATCCAGGGAGATGTCCAGCCGATCGACTTCCTCGGCATCAATATTGAGGCCCATGTCGTACTTGGCCGCCGCTGCACAGAGACGTTTCACCTGTGGCAGCAGCTCGGTCATCACCCGCTCCCGCTGCAGCGCGCTGTAGCGCGGATGCAGGGCGGACAGTTTGATGGAGATGCCGTTGGCCTCCACCACATCGCGCTTGTCCCCACCCTTTTGGGTATTGTCCTTGCCGATGGTTTCGATCGCCGCCATATAGGCGTTGAAATAGCGCTCGGCATCCGCCATGGTGCGCGCGCCTTCCCCCAGCATGTCGAAGGAAAAGCGGGTGCCGGGGGCATTCTCCGCCGGGCCGCGCTTGAGCGCCTCTTCGATGGTGCGGCCCAGCACGTACTGGCCACCCATGATCTTCATCGCCTGCATCATGGAGGCGCGCACCATAGGTTCGCCCATGCGGCTGACCAGGCGCTTGATAAAGGAGGAGGGTTTCTCGCTGATATCCGGGTCCAGCTCGACGATATTGCCGGTGAGCATCAGGCCCCAGGCGGAGGCGTTGACGAACAGCGAATCGGACTGGCCGCGGTGGCTGGACCAGTTGCCGGAATGAACTTTCTCGGCGATCAGCTTGTCAGCAGTATCCGCGTCCGGCACCCGCAGCAGGGACTCCGCCAGGCACATCAGCGCCACGCCCTCCTTGTTGGAAAGGCCGAACTGCTGTAAGAACGCATCCAGGGTGCCGCGCTTGCTGCGCTGCTGGCGGGAGTGGCGCACCAACTCGCGGGCGGTATCGAGGATTTTCTGGCGCAATGCGTCATCCGGACGCGGGGCTGCCAGCAGCTCCCCGACGCACTGGTTTTCGTCGGTGTGCAGGTATTGTCGGGCCCGCTGGCGGGCGCTGTGCAGATCTCCGGCGAACGATGTCGACATGGTGGTCTCCCAAACTCTTGTAATAATAGGACCAGAACAATAAGCCAGATTATGTGGTAAATGCCTCAGGATTAATCGCCATTTTGCCGTCACTTGTGGTTAAATATAACGCTGAAAAGTGCAAGCACTAGTAGGATATGTTGCTATGTCTCGACAACTGGAAGACCTGGACCGGATTGACCGGCAGATACTGCGCATCTTGCAGGGCGCGGGCCGTCTGCCAAATGTGGAACTGGCGCGGCGGGTGAACCTCAGCCCTACACCGTGCCTGGAGCGGGTCAAGCGCCTGGAGCGCGAGGGCTTTATTCGCGACTACGTGGCGCTGCTGGACCCGATCAAGGTCCACGCCGGCCTGGTGGTCTATATCCAGGTCAGCCTGACCGACACCGCCACCGAGGCGCTGGAGGCGTTCAACCGGCACGTATCCGGATTGGAAGAGGTTCAGGAGTGCCATATGGTTGCTGGTGGCTTCGATTACCTGGTGAAGATACGTATCAAGGATATGCTCGGTTACCGCCGTTTCCTCGGTGAAAAACTGGCGTCCGTCCCCGGGGTGCGCGAGACCCACACCTATGTGGTGATGGAGGAGGTGAAAACCGATACCGCGGTGGCGGTGCCGGACCCGGAACCCAAGGCGAAAGGTGGCAAGCGCTGATAGCAGCTGGGAGCGCCGAGCCCAGCTCGGCCAGTGGGCCGCAGGTCCGCCCCCGTAGCTTCGACGCAAAATCCCCAGCCGGTGAGCAGCCCGCTATCCGCCCACAACCGCCGCGCCTACCTACTGGCGCTGGCCGCAGTGCTCTGCTGGTCCACCGCAGCCAGTGCCTTCATTATCTGATTCTGCTTTACGCCTACGATCTGTTGCCGGCCCAACAGGCGCAGCCGCTGAAACCTGCTGTTGGGATTTCTGTGCGGGCTGCCCTGGCTGGCCGCGGCCCTGGTGGTGGAGGGCGGCTGGCAGTGGCCGCCTCTGGCCGGATGGCTGGGGGCGGTCTACGTGGGCCTGTTCGAAATGGGTATCGCCTTCCTGTTTTGGCAGGGGGCAATGAAGGCCTGTGACAATACCGCGCGGATCAGCAACCTGATTTACCTTTCACCGCCCTTGTCCTTACTATTCATTGCGATTTTGGTCGGCGAAAAGATTCATATGGCAACCATTGTCGGTCTATTTTTGATTATGCTCGGCGTGGCGATCCAACAAGGCATTATGCGCCGGTGGGTCAGCCAGTGCGTACACAAAGCGTAGCTTTGATGCGCTGGTTGGCGACCCGCCGGGGATGGCGGGGCCGGAGCTGGATCGAACACATTGAGGTTGTGCCGGGGATGGCATGCACTGCACGAGAAACCTCTACACAAAGTAGTTGGCAACTCAGTAAGCAATAAAATAGAAGCAGGTACCGTATGGATTTCGCACTGACCGAAGAGCAACAGATGATCCAGGAGGCGGCGCGTCACTTCGCCGACAGCGAACTGAAGCCTGTCGCCGCGGAACTGGACAAGACCGCCGACCGCCAGTTGCTGCTGGACAGGCTCAAGCAGCTGGCCGAGCTGGGTTTTATGGGAATCAATATCGACCCGGAATTCGGCGGCACCGGTGCCGGCACCATCGCCTTCAGCCTGGCCATCACCGAACTGGCCCGCGGCTGCGCTTCCACCGCCCTCACCACCTCGGTCACCAATATGGTGGCGGAAGTGATCCAGGCGGTGGGCAGTGACGAGCAGAAAAGCAAATACCTGCCGAAAATCTGCAGCGGCGAATACGCCGCTGGCGCCTTCTGCCTCACCGAGCCCGGTTCCGGCTCCGACGCTGCCGCCATGCGCAGCCGCGCAGTAAGGGACGGCGACGACTACGTGTTGAACGGCAGCAAGCTGTTTATCAGCAGCGCCGAGTTTGCCGGCGTCTTCGTGGTCTGGGCGGTGACCGACCCCGAAGCGCCGAAAGGCAAAGGCATCTCCTGCTTCCTGGTGGAGGCGGGCACACCGGGCCTGGTTATCGGCAAGGCGGAAGAAAAAATGGGCCAGAAGGCCTCGGTCACCAACGAAGTGTCCTTCGCGGACTGCCGCATACCCGCCGCCAGCCTGCTCGGCGAAGAGAACAAGGGCTTCCGCGTCGCCGCCGGTGAATTGGCCGGCGGACGCATCGGCATCGGCTCCCTGGCGCTGGGCATCGCCCTGGAGGCATTGGACTGCGCCCGCGCCTATCTCCAGGAGCGCGAGCAGTTCGGCAAGAAGCTGGCCCAGTTCCAGGGCCTGCAGTGGCAGCTGGCCGACAAATACACGGAAATGGAAGCCGCGCGCCTGCTGCTGATGCAGGCCGCCTGGCGGAAAGACGCTGGTATGCATTTCGGCCCCACTGCCTCCATGGCCAAACTCTATGCGAGTGAAAAGGCCAACGAAGCCTGCTACACCGCGTTGCAGATGCACGGCGGTGTGGGCTACACACGGGAGTTCCCGCTGGAACGCATGGCGCGGGATGTGCGCATTACCACCATCTACGAGGGCACCAGCGAAATCCAGCGGCTGATAATCGCCCGGCATCTTCTCGAGGGCGTGCGCTAATTCCTGCTGTACTGGCGGTGGGCCCCGGCCCGCCGGCCAAATCAACTTATTCCTTCGTCCTCCAGCCCCCGTTTTTAATCAGCTTTCGCATAGCTGTAGGTCAGGGGCATCTGGCGTTCCAGTCGCCACGGATTTCTCCCGTTAATGAGGTGAAAGGAATGCAACAGCCTCTGTTTCCTATCTAGACTTCCTGTTCGAGCCTACTGCCTTAGAACAGTGCGAGCGGAGAACAGTAATGCGGGGAATTCTGCTGTTGTTGCTCTACGTGCCATCCGCGGCATTTGCACAAAGTGGCTCGGATCTAGCCAAACAGCTGGCCAATCCCATTGCCGACCTGATCAGTCGCACCATTCTTCCAATCATCCGCCAGGAGGATGTTTTTCTCCGGAGTTCGGAAGAAGCCGGCCCCGGCGATACCACGCAGAGCCTGTTCTTTTCCCCCGCCGTGCCGGTGAACGGGATCCCCCGGGGTATCCGGCCTTTCTGCTGCCCACTTCGAACAGGAGCTGGGCACTGAAAAGTGGGGTGTTGGCCCCATCGGTGTCGTCCTGAAACAGGCGGGGCCGCGCTACTACCTGGATAGGGGGTCGGGGCTTCCGTTTTAGCTTTGTGTTGCTGTTTCCCAAAGGGAGTTAACCGGCAGTTGCCGCCAGATGGAGTTGATCATGAATCGCCGCAATTTTCTGTGTAGACAGCTTGTGCCGGTGTCTGCTGCCGGGGCGCTGCTGCTGACGTCGATCGCCAATGCCGGTGGGCTGATGCTCTGGGAAATCGGCACGCCCACCCTGGGCACTGCCAGCGCTGGTTGGGCGGCGATGCCGGAGGATGCCTCCACTGCTTATACGAATCCGGCTGGTACCGTGTGGCGGGACGATATCGAAATGCGTTTGGCGGGCCAGTTGATGTACGGGGATATTGGATTTTCCGATGGCGGCCTGACAAATGTGCCCGGCAATGACGGCGGCAATCCCATCGAATGGTTTCCCGGTGGTGGTGCCTATGTGGCGGGCAGGTTGACAGAGAGCCTCGGTTGGGGTGTCGCTCTGGCGGGCAACTTCGGTCTCGGCCTGGATTACGACAACGACTGGGCTGGACGGCGGTTTGTACAGGATGTGGATCTGATCGGCATGAGTTTGATTCCGTCCCTGAGCTGGAAGATCAACTCCTGCCTTTCCATCGGCGCGGGACTGAATGTAATGGGGATCTATTTCAAATACCGGTCGGCACCCCGCGCCGGACTGATACCCGGGGACGCCAAATTCAAGTATCGGGATATCGATATCGGCTACGGAGGAAACCTGGGCGTTATCTATAAGCCCGTGCCCTCGACAACCTTTGGTTTGGCCTACACATCGGAGGTGGAGGCGGATTTCAGTGACCGGATCACCCTGGAAAATTTCGGTCCCCTGTTCGAACCGCTGGTGGAGCGTTTCGACGGAACCAGGGTCGGGATCGATCTCAATGTGCCCGCCACGGCGACCGCCAGCCTGCAGCAGGAACTGACACCGAACACCACCCTGTACGCCAACGTCGCCTGGCAGGACTGGAGCGAGTACGCCGGCGTCAGCCTGGAAATTGACAACCCGGATCAGGCCTCTATCAAAGTGGGTCGAGGTTACAAGGATACCGGCCACTTCGCCCTCGGCGTGCGCCACTTGGTTTCCCGGGGCTATTTGCGGAATTGGTCGCTGTCTACCGGGTTCGCCTACGACAGCTCCATGGCCTCGGAGGCTCATGTCACCGCAGATACACCCACCGGGAAGACCTGGCGTTTTGGGCTCGGTGCCGGCAGGGAGCTGTGCCCCGGCGTCCACCTGGATCTGGGCTACACCTTTGTCTGGTCTGGCGATATTGACATCGACCAGCGCGGCCGTCCACCGTTCAACCCACGGCTGGAAGGCACTTACAAAGATACCGCGCTGCATTTTTTTGGGGGCTCGGTGCAGTTTGAACTCTGAGTCATATCTGGCATCGGGGCTAAGGAATATCACTGGAGGAAGGAAAATGCCGATTCCCCAACGAATTATCAAACGGATGTGGCTGGCGCTTGCCGCTTTGCTCTCTGTGACAAGTTTTGCACAGGAGTCAAAGCCCGCGACAGAGGCCACGAGGAAAGAGAATGCGGCTGTTGAGCAGCAGCTGCCATTCGAGGAGCAGCAGGATTTCAAAGACGTCAAGCGCGGTTTTATTGCGCCGCTGCCCGATAAGGGTGTAATCAAGAACGACGAGGGGCTGCCAGTCTGGGATCTGAGCGCCTACGCCTTCGCCCAAGGTAAGGATGCACCGGACAGCGTTAACCCGAGTCTGTGGCGTCAATTACAGCTGCTGTCTGAAGGCGGCCTGTATGAAGTGGTGCCGCGAATCTATCAGGTTCGCAGTGCCGATCTGTCCAATATCACTTTTATAGAAGGCGACACCGGCGTCGTTGTAATGGACCCGTTGATCTCCGCGGAGACTGCAAAAGCATCGCTGGACCTGTATCGCAAGCATCGCGGCAACAAACCGGTTGTCGGTGTCATCTACTCCCACAGTCACGTGGATCACTACGGTGGCGTGCGCGGTGTTGTGGATGAGAAGGATGTGAAGGCGGGAAAGGTGAAAATCATTGCACCCGAGGGATTTCTCGAGGAGGCGGTCAGTGAGAATGTCTTTGCAGGCAACACTATGTCGCGACGCGCCAGTTATATGTACGGTAATCTCCTGCCCAAGGGGCCTCAGGGGACACTGGGGACCGGTCTGGGGCTGGGAACCTCTCCGGGTACAGTGACTATTATCGAACCGACCGACACGGTCACCAAAAACGGCCAGCAGATCAAAGTCGATGGCCTGACGTTCGAATTCCTACTGGCGCCGGGTTCCGAAGCACCCTCTGAAATGCATTTCTATGTTCCGGAGCTGAAGGCGGTAACTGCGGCGGAGAACGCCACCCATACCTTACACAACCTCTATACCTTGCGCGGTGCCAAAGTACGCAACGCCCGTGCCTGGTCGGGCTACCTCAACGAGACTATCCAGCGCTGGGGCGACAAAGCGGAAGTTCTCTTCGCACCGCACCACTGGCCAACCTGGGGCAATGAGAATGTCGTCAACCACCTGAAGAAGCAGCGGGACCTGTACAAGTACCTGAACGACCAGACGCTGCGCCTGGCCAACCATGGCTACAATATGGTCGAGACGGCGGAGATGATGGAGCTGCCGCCGGACCTGGCTAACTATTGGGCCAACCGTGGCTACTATGGCAGTGTCAACCACGATACCAAGGCGGTGTGGAATTACTACCTGGGCTTTTTCGATGGCAATCCGGCGCGCCTGTATCCGCTGCCACCTGCGGAGGCCGGCGGGAAGTATGTCGAATATATGGGCGGTGCGGACAATGTGCTCAAACAGGCCAGGAAGGACTTCGATGCTGGCAACTACCGCTGGGTGGTGCAAGTTTTGGACAACCTGGTTTCTGCACAGCCGAACAACATACAGGCGCGCAACCTGCTTTCCGATGCGCTGGAGCAGCTCGGTTACCAGCAGGAGAACGGCCCCTGGCGCAATTTTTTTCTCAGTGGTGCCAAGGAGTTGCGGGAAGGTGTCGAGAAACTTCCGGCTCCGACAACTGCGAGCCCGGACACCATCCGCAGCATGCCGATCGAAATGTTCTTTGATTTTCTGGGGATTCGTTTAAACGGCCCCAAGGCCTTTGGAAAGAATATTGCCGTCAATATCTCACTGCCGGACGTGGAGGAAAACTATTCGCTGGTGCTTGAAAACGGCGTTCTCAATTATGGAACTCCGGTGGACAAGCCCCACAGCACTGTGACAATCAACCGCAGTGACCTGAATGATGTCATCATGGGATCGGCCACGATGAAAGACAAGATAAAGGACGGCTCGGCAAAGGTAACCGGCGACCAAGCCCAGTTTGAAACACTACTGTCGCTGCTGGATACCTTCGAGTTCTGGTGGAACCTGGTTACTCCAAACCCGCCCCCGAAAAACTGACAGGAAAATATGATGAGTGGACCGACCCCGACAGTTGTCACGATAGAAGAAAGTGATGGCGGTAAGTTTATTCAAGAGATGCACTCAGGGCCGCACCAGTTGGTTGCGGATGAACCTGAGGACTCGGGCGGTGACAATAAGGGCCCCGGTCCCTATGAATACATCCTGATGGGACTGGGCGCCTGCACCAGCATGACCATCCGCATGTATGCGGACCGCAAGGAAATACCATTGGAACGGGTGCGTGTGATCCTCTCACATCGTAAAGTGCACGCGAAGGACTGCGAAGACTGCGAGAACAAAGAGGGCAAGATCGACGAGATAGTGCGCGAGATCACCCTCGAGGGCCGGCTGACCGGAGAGCAACGGCAGAAATTGCTGGACATCGCCAACCGCTGCCCGGTGCATCAGACACTAACCTCTGAGATCAAAGTGCGGAGCCGGCTGGCCTCGGCGTAAACCACTACGTCTTGCGTCAGAGAGTGATCAAGAGGTCCGAGCAACTGAAATTCAGGCTCGCGGTTGACCCGGGCGAGGGTCTGCAGGATCAGAAGGCCCGTTGCACTGTCCAGCACGCCGGTGGATTCGCCGTCGATTCAACTTGCGACAGATCACTGATTCCAGCGCACTGTGGGCTAATCTTCTTGATATGGCTGTGCTCCAGCACTTGTCCATTTTGTCAGAAATCAACCCAGCGAGGTAGGACCATGCCCTACAGATCCGTCAACGAACTGCCGAAAAATGTCAAGAATCCTCTGCCAAAGCACGCCCAGGAAATCTACAAGGAGGCGTTTAATAGTGCGGAGCAGCAACACAAGGATAAATCCGACACCGAAGAGCGCGCAGCCAAGATTGCCTGGAATGCGGTCAAGGAAAAATATGAGAAGGGTGACGACGACAAATGGCATAAAAAGCACTGAATGATATCCCGACCGGCGCGAGGGGAAAGCTATGAGCGAAGGCGGAGAGAGAGCCAGAGCTGTGGGCATCAATCATGTCGCCCTCGATGTCCGGGACCTGGATGAGGCCATCGATTTTCTCGATGGCCTGTTTCAATTCAAGTTGCGCTCCAGGAATAAAGGCATGGCCTTTATCGAACTGGGTGACCAGTTTATCGCGCTTTTTGAAAACCGGGATACCGGAAAGGACGAGCATCGGCACTTCGGTCTGGTGGTGGATGACAAAAGCAAAGTCAAGGCGCGCCTGGATGCGTTGAACATTCCTATTCTCGGGGATCGGTTTCTGGACTTTCGGGATCCTTCGGGCAATCGCTGGCAAATTGTGGAGTATTCACAGATCGAATTCATCAAAGCTCCACAGGTGCTGGAATTCATCGGTGCCAGCGGGCTGGAGAAGGCTGACGATGCCACGGAGGATTTGCGCAAAAAGGGCATCGAAATATAGCCCCGACGGTTGGCAAGAGGAGGCGCCCGAAATATCCAGGCTTCCCGGTATTTGCTCTCAGCCATCAGGCCACAGGGCTATCACCAGTATCCCTGCCACAAAAGGCACCGTGAACAACAGCGCCACGCGCCGGAACAGCGCCCGTCCGCCCAGGGCAGCGGCGGCTCCCGCCTTGAATACCAGGTTGGCCAGGGTGGCGATCACCATAGCCCGCCAGGCGGTGGATGTTTCGAGCAGGCCGTCGCCGGCGAGATTGGCGGTGGACAGGGTGATCGCGTCCACATCGGTAAAACCTGAAATCAGCGCCACCACATAGATGCCGCGGCTGCCGAAGTAGTCCTTGGCCGCGGCCACGGCCAGGGTGACCAGGGCGTAGAGGGCGCCGAAAACCAGTGCCGCGGAGAGTTCCGCAGGGTTGCTTTGGGTCGGCATCTCGCTCGTGTGATGCTCGGCAAAGCGATAGCCAAAGGCACAGGTCACCACACTGATCAGCAGCAGTGTGGCCAGCGGTGGCAGCAGCGCAGCAGATACGCGCGGGGCCACCACGGTGATTTCCACAAACATACGGATAAACATACTGGTGGAGGCGATCAGGATTACCAGTGCCGCGAGTCCCGCCATGCCTTTTTCCAGTTTTGCCCGGCGCGCGTAGCTCACTGTGGTGGCGGTGGAAGAGATAAGCCCGCCGATCAGGCCGCTTAGCAGAGTACCGGCGCGGGCGCCCACCAGTTTGTAGGCACCGTAACCGCCGAGCCCGATGCCCACGATCAGTACCACCAACAGCCAGATCTTGAAAGGGTTGAGCACATCGTAGGGGCCGAAGGTACGGTTCGGCAGAACCGGCAGGATGATCATCGAAATCAGCGCGAACTGCATGATTGCGCGCAGATCCTGTTCCGGCAGGCGCTCGGCGAAAGCGTGCATACTGGGCTTCAGGTGCAGCAACACGGCAATGGTGCCACCGACCACCACTGCCACCGTGAGTTCTCCCAGCACCAGGAAAGCGCCCAGCAAATACATCAGCAGGGCGGACACCTCGGTGGTAATACCGGTACCTTCCTCCTCGCCGCGCAGCCGCTCGAGGTTGCCGAGCAGTATCAGTATCGTCATGCACAGCAGCCCGGTCGGTACCAGCCACGGAATATCCTGAATATCGCTGAGCCTGGCGGCCAGGGCACCGAACAGGGCGATCAGCGGAAAGGTGCGGATTCCCCCCAGGCGGTCTGCGGTGCGCTCCCGCTGCAGTCCGATCAGCAGCCCGAGGCCCAGGGCGATGCCGAAGGCGACCAGGCTTTCAGAATCGACAAACGCCTTCAGCGGGGCGGGGATGTCGTCCTTGGGCATTTCTGCATCATACTCCTGAGCTGTTCGCCGCTTCCTTGGACACTCCGGGGACGATGTGCTTCCGGTAGCGGATTGCCTCTACATAATAGGTCAACCCGGTTTCTCCCGGCCCTGACATTTACTTCGTCACTCAGCCGCACGGCTCGCAGTTTCTACAGCCTCAGCCGCTTCGCCACCCAGGTCAGCATTTTCTCAATCTTGCTTACAGGGCGGACAATGAACTTGTTCATTACCCGCTTTTCGGGTTCATTGCCAATTTCCGAAAGCGTCGCGTCAAGAAGCAGCAGGTCCTCCGGCAAAAGCGCCAGTCCGGCCTCCTCAGGCTGATAGCTGCTGCCCATCGGATAGTCCTGTCCCGGAGTGCGGGACATTTCGATATGGGTACCCATCAGCGCCGATATCCGATGGGTTTTTGAGAAGTCCACCAGACGCGCGATACTGGCCCGATAGCTGTCCCATTCCCTTATATACAGGCGCCCGGGATAGAAGGTATCCCCGCTCAACAGCCAGCGGGTGTGCGGGTCGTATACGGCAATACTGTCTTCCTTGTGACCCGGAAGAGGAAAAACGGTGAGCTTGCGGCCGCCCAGGTCGACGGTTGCGGTGCCGTTTGGCCAGTCCGTGAAACCGAAATACTTCTGTATCGAAGGGGCGCCCGGCTCCACCAGCGTCACACCGGGCTTTCCCCGGAACTGTGAATCACCGGCGGTATGGTCTCTATGGCCGTGGGAGTGGGTGACCAGGAGCTTCAGTTCCCGCCCTGGTGCTGCCTGCTTGCGGCTGTCGATCAGGCGTTGGAGGGTCTCATAGAGGGGAAACTGCCCGGCGTCTTCGGTGGCACCGGTGTCCTGGACGAATACCGTATGTTCGCCGAACAGTACGTAGATAAACGGTGCTTCGGAGTCCAGGCATTTGTTCTGGCGCAGGATATAGCTCGATTCGTCGTACCGGAGTGTTTCTATCGCCGGGTCCGTATTGGTGGCACAGTCTTCCGATCCGTGGATCCATATGTGCCTGTTGATTTTCTCCACCGTACCGGCGTGGGCGGAGAGTATGGACGTGGCCAGTATGATGGTTGCCAGGTACTTCATATCGGTCCCTCGTTGTTTTTATATACGGTTCGTGCGGCGTCGGATATTTTCAGGAGCGGGGTTATTCCTGGTATCGGATATCCACCACATAGTAGGTTACCCGCTTTTCCCCCATATGGATATTCACCTCGTCGTCCAGCCGACGCCCGAGCAGGGCACGGGCCACCGGGGAATCCATGGAAATCAATCCCTGCTTTACATCGAACTCGTCCGGGCCGACGATACGGTAGGTGAGGGTGTTGCCGTCGTCATTCTCAATGGTGACCCAGGCGCCGAAAAAGATTTTCTCCCGGTCGTCCGGAATGCGGTCCACCACGGTGACTTCTTCCAGCCGCTTGGTGAGAAAGCGCACCCGGCTGTCAATCTCGCGCAGTCGCTTCTTGCCGTAGATATAGTCGGCGTTTTCCGAGCGGTCGCCGAGTTTGGCCGCCTCGCTCACCGCTTGCGTGACCCGCGGACGCTCCACTTCCCAAAGGTGTTTCACTTCCGCGCGCAGCCGCGCGGCACCTTCGGGGGTGATATAGCGGGAACCGCGCGGGCGCGGTGGTCTCCATCTTCCCATCGGCTTATTCCAGGTTCTCTATGGTAATGCCGGGCCCCGGTTCGGGCAGTTGGAAATTGAATACGCGGCTGTAGAATTCCAACTCGCCCTCCAGCGCCATCCTGATACTGTCGCCGCCGCGGAAGCCGTGGCCCTCGCTGGGGAAGGTGATATAGGCCACGGGAATACCCTGTTGCTTGAGGGCGTTGACCATGGTTTCCGCCTGGCTTGGGGGTACCACTTTGTCCTCCAGGCCCTGGAAGAAAATTACCGGGCAATTCAGCTGATCGACATAATTGATCGGCGAGCGCTCGCGGTAGGTATCCTCCGTCTCGGGCCAGGGGCCCACCAGCTTGTCCAGGTAGCGGGATTCGAATTTGTGAGTGTCCCGCGCCAGGGTGGTGAGGTCGCCGATGCCGTAGTGGCTGGCACCGGCCTTGAAAGTACTGTGGAAGGTGAGGGCGGCCAGCACTGTGTAGCCGCCGGCGCTGCCACCCTTGATCAGCAGCCGTTCCGGGTCGGCCAGGTCTTTGGCCACCAGGTATTCAGCGCCGGCACAGACGTCCTCCACGTCAAGGACGCCCCAGAGGCCCTTCAGGCGCTCGCGGTATTTGCGGCCGTAGCCGGTGCTGCCGGAGTAGTCTACATCGAGGATGGCGAAGCCCCGGCTGGTCCAGTACTGAACCTTCAGGTTCAGTCCCGCTGAAGTGGCGCCGGTGGGGCCGCCGTGGCTGAATACGATCAGCGGCGGTTTTTCGCCCTCTGGCGCCTGAAAATCGGGATTGTTGGGCGGGTAGTAAAAGGCGTGCACCTGCCGTTCGCCCGCGGGGAACTCGATGGCCTGGGCCTGGGAAAAAATCCCGCTATCCAATCGGCTGCGGTTACTGCTGGCAATGGTTTCAAAGTTTTTCTTGTGATTGTCGTAGGCAATTACCGCAGGGAACCTGTCGGCGCCGGCACCTACAAATACTGCCCTGTGGCTCTCACAGCGCACGCCCTCGATATCACAGAAGGGCTGCTCAAGGATTTCGTGGCTGCGGTCTTCCAGGTCGATGGTGGCCAGGTGCCAGCGGCCGTTTTCGGTAAAGGTGCAGAGGATTTCGTCGGAGGTGAGAAATCCGTAGGTGGACATGCTGAACACCCATTGGGGTGTAGCGAACTCCGCGTTTTTTTCCCACAGCGGTTTCTCTTCCCCCTGGCGGTAAATATTCCACCAGTTGTTCCGGTCGGAGACGTAAAACAACTCGCCCTCCGGGGACCACTGGGGCTGGAATATGGATTCCTCTCCACCACCGGCGACCACTTTCACTGTTCCCGGCCGGCCGCTGTCGTCCAGCTCTGCCAGGCAGAGCTCAGTGGCGTCCCAGGGCATGTCGGGATGAGACCAGCGCAGGAAGCTGAACCGCATGCCATTGGGGCTGAGGCTCGGATTGGAATAGAAATCCGCGCCCTCGGCGAGAATGCGCGGCGGGTTTTTCTCCGGGGCTTCCAGGTGGATGGCGACAATGCGGGCTATCGCCTCTCCGCCATTCGCTTCCGGGGAGCCGTCTTCCTGCACGCAGAGCAGCTGTTTGCGCCGGCGGTCGAGGAACAGGTCCGCGTGGCGGTAGGGGCCTTCGGGGGTAATCGCCTCGGGCACCTGGCTGTCCAGATCCATGCGGTAGATGCGCTGGTCGTCGGCGAGGACGAAATAGGCGGTGTTATCGCCAATCAGGTAACTGGCGCCCCCGTACTCGTGGGCTTTCGAGCGCACACTCAGCGGGGCGGGAGTGATATCCCTGCGCCCATCCTTCGGACAGTGCCGGACCAGTACCGAGCGCCCTTTTTCCGCCGGGCGGGATTCCAGCCAGTAGGTGCAACCGTCCACCAGCCTGGGTTCGCTCAGGCGCACACTGTCCTGTACCAGCAGGTCGACGCTGATCTGCGATTTCCAACTGCCGTAAGGGGCCACTTTCTTTTCCGGGGCGTCGCTCATGGGCGGAGTTTCCTTTCTCTTCATTCCTCTCTTGGTAGCCGCGCATTTTGCCGATTGCAACAAGGGGGCACAAGCGCGCCTGGGTCCGCTGCGAGTTCTGTTGGAGTGGCGCCCAATGGACCAAGTACTGCGGGGGCTTCGCGCCAGGGTGGGATAATTGAGACGCCGTTCACGCACCAGTCGTGCACGCATCCACCCTTTATCCCCGTTCTATCAATTTCGCATCGCCGGTGAGAACCAGTGCGCGCCGCGCCGCGCGGTAATCTTTTACGCTCCGCCAACCTTACCAATACCGCCGATTTTCCAGCTGACCCACTGGGGTGAACTATGTCCGGCCAGCAAATGTTCCAGATTGTTTCCGCGGGAAAAACCCTGCGCGCCAAATCGCCGGCGCAGGTGTTGCAGGATGCGGCGGCGGCCTTCTCAGTGCCTGTTCCCCAGGCTCGCAGACTGCTGCTCAAGGGCTGGGTGATCAAGGACCAGCTCTCCTCCAAGCAGGTACTGGAATACCGTGCGCGCCTGCAACAGGTCGGCCTGCGCGTGGAGGTCCACCCGGCGGGCAAGTTCGACAATCGCGCGTTGCTGGCCAAGCTGCAATTTGCCGAGAAGCGCCGCGAGCAACCATCCAAAACGGACACGGACAATCGAACGGAGAGAAAGGAGAGAAATGCGCAAGTCGCCAGGTTACCGACGGCGGTTGCCGAGGCAAAACCCGCTGCCGCCGCCAATGGCAAGGCGAGGACCCAGTTGGAGTCCCTGTTCGGCGACTTGCCGGCAACGCCAGGTGAATCCTCCGCGGATCGGGCCCAGTTGGTTCTGGGCGTGCTGTTGGCCGCCCTGGTGCCGGGGATTTTTGTCCTGTTTGCGGCCCTGTGTGTATACAGCGCCGCCCGCGCGCTCTGGCAAATTCCGCAGGCAATGATAGCCGGAGAGTTTAGCGCTTTCGTTCTATTGGGCAGCATGTTGTCGCTGGGATTGATCGCCGCACTCGCGGCTCTGCTGCTCTGGCCTTTTTTTACCGCTGGGCGTTTTGCCGCGGAGTTTGAAGTGGCGTCGCTGCCACTGTCGAGAGATGGTGCGCCGGGCCTTCATCTGCTGCTGAGGGTTTTGGCGGAGAAGACCGGGTTGCCGCAAGTGAGCCAGCTGTCGGTTTCTGCCGGTGCCGAGGTGATGGCCGAGCCGACGCCGGAAGATATCAAGGCGCAGCAGTTACCGCTGCGCCTGGGCCTGGGCGCGGTGTGCACACTGTCCGGCAATGAACTACTGGCAATGGTGGCCCGCGCCCTCGGCGGCTACAAGGGAAAACTGCGGGGGATCACCGCTTGGCTGGTTCGGGATATTGCCAGACGATTGCAGTGGATGCAGTGGGCGCTGGAGAACGAGCGCAGTGCGGTGTCGCCCGGCGGGCAGGTGGCGCCGCCGTTGAAGCCGCTGCACCGTTTACTGACGCTGGGAGGGCGCGCCGCCATTCCCCTGGTGGACAAGCTGCTCGATCTGCACCGTAGCCTCACCGGGCCCACCGCGCGACTGCTGGAGCGTCAGGGGGATGCCTGGGCGGCGCAGATCATCGGCAGCGAGGCCTTCGCGCCCTTTGCCGACAAATGGCATCAGCTGGTGCACGCGGAGCTGGTGGTGGCGGAAGTGAACCGGGAGGCTTCCCTGTCCGGTCAGCGGCTGACAGATTATCCCGACGCCATTGCCTGGACACTGCGCAACCTGGACCGGGAAACCCGCTCGAATATCGAACTGGCGATGGCGCAGGCCTCGGATTCCTGGGACTGGACCCAGGCCGCGGACAACGAGCGCATCGCCTGGGCCGAGGAACTGTCCCTGGCACCCCTGGTGCAGCAGGATTTTTCGGTACAGAAACTCTTTGCCGATTTTGGCGCACTTTGCAGTTCCGCCAGCGCAGCGGTTGCCGCGAAGGACAGCCGGGCGGTGGATAACATCCGCTTGCTGTGCGCCAGCAAGGAGTCCGAACAGGCGCAGCAGGTGTTGGCCGAGTATTTCAACCAGCTGCCGCCGCGCCGCTTTTTACCGCTGGAGCTACCCGCGAACGGGGAACTGCAGGCCATGGATTTGCAGCAGGCCATCGACTGGCTGCGGGGCAAGCTGGTGGAGCTGCGGGAGCAGGAACGCCGCCTGGACGACCTGCAACTGCGCGAAGCGGCCATGCAATTGGGGGCGGCGCTGGTCAGGGCCCAGGTAAAAATCGAGCCGGAGGCATTCTTCCTGTCGGGGGCCACCCCCGCGGTGGCGGATGAGAGCCTGCGGGACAACCGCAGCCGTCGCGAGGAACTGCAGCGGCAGCGGAGGGAGATTTTCAGTGTTTTCTACCTGCGCATCACCCGCACGCTGGAATCCATGCCCGCCGCGGAGCAGAGGGAGCTACAACGCCGTCTGGAACAATTGTCCGCCTACCGCCCGCTGGCGGCGAGACTGGAAAAGCTCGACGCCTACGGCGATATCTTCGGCCTGATGATCGACCGCCTGTCGCTGGACGGCAGCCAGCGGGAACTGCTGCAGAAATTCTATGCCCTGGCTGCCGGCGAGTTGCGGACTCTGTGCGAAGCGGCGGGCAATACCGCCGTTCTGCGCGAGAGCGGGCTGCCGCAAATGCTGGAGGAGCGCATCGGTTCCAGCCAGGTGCCGGAACTGCCGGCGGACCGGCAGCGGTTGCGGGATACGCTGCAGGCGTTGGAACTCAAATGTAAAAACGCCAGCGCCGCGGTGTGCGAACACTACCGCATCCAGCTGGCGCAGCTGTTGCAGCCCTGCCTGGATCGGGAGCGGGCCCTCAGGGTGAGACCCCTGCGGCTGGTAAAAATGTAGGAGCGGCCGTTGGCCGCGACCCCGGGAGCGCGGAGCTCCAGCTCCGCAACGGGCCGTAGGCCCGCAGTTGATTCGCGCCGTCCTCCCCGGAGGCTCCGGGGTTTTACCGCTCCTACACAAGAGTGAGGCTTATCCCCCTGCCAGTTTCACCTTGTGACCGCGCGCCTCCAACAGCTCCTTGATCTCCGCCCGCTTGTCCCCCTGGATCTCGATTACCCCATCCTTGAGCGCGCCGCCGCAACCGCAGCGCTTTTTCATTTCCGCCAGCAGCAGCTTCAGCTCACTGTCAGTGCCCGGCAGGCCGCGCACGCAGGTGACGCCTTTACCCTTGCGCCCCTTGGTTTCCCGCTGGATGCGCACGATGCCGTCGCCCTCGCGGCGAGACTCCTGTTTCGGTTCCTCTTTGATGCGGCCGCGGTCGGTGGAATAGACCAGTCGGTTTTCTTTTGCCATATCAACCTCCGCTTCGTTTGGCGGGATTCTGGGGGGTGACTTTGGCTTTGTCCAGTGTCCTGTCTCGTACTAAATGGTGACTTCAGCGGGCCGCTAAGCGGCCAGATGCAAGGCGCATTTGCGCCGGCATAGTCATCTATGTAAAGCAAATGCAACGCCGCAGATGGCTGCTTAGCGGCCCGCCCGAAGGGAGCCCCCCCTCTTCACCTGGTAGAGAGGGTCCACAGCTGCGTTGCAGCTCTTGAAAATGGAATGACCATTCCCTGCGAGCTGCGCCTAACTGTGAACAATTTGGGGGACTCTGAAGTCACCATTTAGTATGAGACAGGACACTAGCGGGGCCCCTGCCGCAGCGCTATAGTTGGCCGCAAACGGGAGGAACCATGGCATTGAGCGGAAGGCGGAAGTGGCTGAACGAGGTGATCTTCGGCACGGAGACACGGGCGGGGAGGATGTTCGATGTCTTCCTGATCTGGGCCATTCTGATCAGTGTGGCGCTGGTGCTGCTGGTGTCGGTACAGGAGATCGCCGTCCGCTACGGCGAGTTGTTTTTTATCCTGGAGTGGATATTCACCGGTCTGTTCACTATCGAATACCTGCTACGTATCTACTGCGCGGTCAACCGTCGCTCCTACGTTTTCAGCTTCTATGGTGTGGTGGACCTGCTGGCGATACTGCCCAGCTACCTGGCGCTGCTCCTGACCGGTGCTAGCACTTTGCTGGTGGTGCGCCTATTGCGGGTGCTGCGTATCTTCCGGATCCTGAAGCTGGCGCGCTACCTGCGCGATTCCAATCTGCTGATACAGGCCCTCTACCAATCGCGGCGCAAAATCATGGTGTTTTACATCGGTATGTTGGTGCTGTGTGTCATTTTCGGCTCTGTCATGTTTCTCGTCGAAGGACCGGTTCACGGTTTTACCAGCATCCCGAAGAGTATTTACTGGACCATCGTCACCATCACCACAGTGGGATTCGGCGATATCACGCCGCATACGGTTATCGGCCAGGCGATTGCGTCGCTCGCCATGCTGACCGGTTACGCCATTATCGCCGTACCCACCGGCATAGTGACCGCAGAACTGGCTCACGGACTGGGTAGGGAAAAAACCCTGCGCCGCTGCCACAACTGCAGCCGCGCCGGCCACGACAGCGATGCAGAGTACTGTAAGCACTGTGGTTATAAGCTGGAGGAGGTTGACTAGAAACCTGCCCCCTGTGTCACTAGGATCGCTCCACACCCGCCACCCATTACCCACAACGATTTACGAAATCTTTACCTCTCCGTAAAACACCCCTCTGGATACTTTACGCCTCCCGCTCTTACCTTGGCGCCCTCGCAATCAACGAGGAGCGATAACGTGGATTGGTTTCTGTTACTGACGGTGTTGGCACTGGCCGGCTATCTCTGTGTCGCGATGATCTGGCCGGAGAGGTTTTAGCCATGCTGGAAATGTTTCTTATCCTGTTGACCGCACTGTTACTGGCCTGGCCGCTGGGCCGGTATATGACGGGAATTTATTCTGGCCAGCCCCATTTCAGCGACCGTTTGTTTCTGCCGCTGGAAAAATTTTTCTATCGGCTGCTCGGTGTCGGTGCCGCGCGGGGCATGGACTGGAAGGCCTACGGTGTGGCGTTCCTGCTCAGCAACCTGGCGCTCGGCGCCGTCGCCTATCTGCTGCTGCTGTTCCAGCACCGCCTGCCGCTCAACCCGGACGGCACTGGCCCCTTGTCCTGGGACCTGGCACTGCACACCGCGGTGTCCTTCCTCACCAATACCAACCAGCAGCACTACTCCGGCCAGGCCCAGCTCAGTTATCTATCGCAGACTTTCGTGATCACCACCCTGCAGATAGTGACTCCCGCCATGTCACTGGCGGTGTGCGTGGCGGTGCTGCGTGGCATGCTCGGCGGGCGCAACCGCGAAACCGCGATCGAGGGTGAGGCGCGGGACCTGGGCAACTACTACGTGGATGTGGTGCGCTCGGTGGTACGCCTGCTGATTCCGCTGGCCGCCGCAGTGGCGCTGGTGCTCGCTTCCCAAGGTGTGCCCAGCAGCTACTCGGGCGCGCAGACCACCGGTGTGCTGGACCCGGCAGTAGGTGTTGGCGAACAGACCATCCCGATCGGCCCGGTGGCGCCCATGGTGGCGATCAAGCAACTGGGCACCAACGGTGGAGGCTGGTATGGGCCTAATAGTAGCAACCCGCTGGAGAACCCCACGCCGCTGTCGAACGCGGTGGAAACCATCTCCATTCTGCTGCTGCCGATCGCCACGGTGTTTATGGCCGGCGGTCTATTGTTGAGGCGGCGATTCACCTGGATGTCGCTGGCGGCCATGGGCGTGCTGAGCCTGGCCTGTATCTCCGCCATCGTCTACAGCGAGCTGCAGCCCAACGCGGCCTTCGGCGGCTTGGCTGCAGAGGGGCCGAATATGGAGGGCAAGGAGGTGCGCTTCGGGCCGGAGCTGTCCGCGCTCTGGGCCACACTCACCACCCAGACTTCCAACGGCTCGGTAAACGCCATGCACGACTCGCTCAACCCGCTCGGTGGACTGGTGACTCGCGCGGGTATGTTGATCAACGCCATCTGGGGCGGGGTGGGCTGTGGCTTCGTGAACTTTATCGTCTATGTGTGGATCGCGGTCTTCCTCGCCGGGCTGATGATCGGGCGCACGCCGGAAATTTTCGGGCGCAAAATAGAGGTTCGCGAAATTACTCTGCTGAGCACGCTGATCGTGCTGCCGACCCTGTGCATTCTGGTGCTCACCGGCATTACGGTTGCCTTTCCTGCGCTCACCGGCAACAGCAACCCCGGCTTTCACGGCATTTCCCAGGTCTTTTACGAGTACACCTCGGCTTTCGCCAACAACGGCTCCGGCTTCGAGGGCCTGAACGACGACAGCCTGTGGTGGAATCTCACCTGCGTGCTCTGCCTGATCCTCGGCCGCTACCTGCCGCTGGTTATTCCGCTGGCCATCGCCGGCGGTATGGCGCGCAAGCGGGTGGCCCCGGAGGGCCCCGGCACGCTCGAGCTGGAGAACGCCACCTTCTGCGTGACCCTGGTGTTCGTAATCCTGATTCTCAATTTCCTGTCCTTCCTGCCCTCCATGGTGCTTGGCCCCATCGGTGAGGCGGTGCAACTGGCGCAGCCCTGAGGAAGAAGTATGAAAAGAGTGAAGCATCAAGCAATCGATCGGTTGCTGTTACAGGAGGCAGTGGTAACCGCCGGCAAAAAACTGGCACCGGCACACGCGATCAGGAACCCGGTGATGTTTGTGGTGTGGGTCGGAACCCTGATCACCACGGGTACCGCTGTGCAGCGCATCCTCACGGGAAATACATTTGTCTTTGAACTGGCCAGCGCGCTGATACTGCTGTTCACCGTCTGGTTCGCCAATTTTGCCGAGGCCATCGCCGAGACCAGGGGCCGCGGCCAGGCAGCGAGCCTGCGCTCCGCGCGCCGCGACCTGAACGCGCGGCGCATCGCGGCATCGGGCGAGCAGACTATTTCCGCGAGCCTGCTGAACCGCGGCGACCGGGTGCGCGTCGGTGCCGGGGAAACTGTTCCCGCAGACGGCGAGATAACTGTCGGTGTTGCCACCATCAACGAGTCGGCTGTCACCGGCGAATCGGCGCCGGTGCTGCGCGAGGCGGGCACGGACCACTCGGGAGTGATCGGGGGCACCGTGGTGCTATCCGGCGAGATTGAGATCACCGTCACCGCCGGACAGGGCGCCAGCTTCCTGGACCGCATGATCGGCCTGGTGGAGGGCGCCGAGCGGCAGAAAACCCCCAACGAACTGGCGATGACTGTGCTGCTGGCGGCGCTGACCCTGGTGTTCCTGATCGCGGTGGCCAGCCTGCCGCCCATGGCCGCCTTCCTGGGTGTGCGCCTGGACTACACCATGCTGATCGCGCTGCTGGTGTGTCTGATCCCCACCACCATCGGCGGCCTGCTGCCGGCCATCGGTATCGCCGGCATGAACCGCGCGTTGGAAGCCAATATCGTCGCCAAATCCGGCAAGGCGGTGGAGGTGGCCGGCGATGTGGACACGCTGCTGCTGGACAAGACCGGTACCATCACCTTCGGCGACCGCCAGGCTACTGAAATGCTGCCGCTGATGGGCGTACCGAAGAAAAAGCTTATGGAAGCAGCAGTGTTGACCTCGCTGGAGGACCCGACGCCGGAGGGCAAATCCATCCTGATACTGGCCGAATCCCTCGACTATCCGCGCCCGCAAGTGGCAGAGGGCACCGAGTTTATTCCCTTCTCGGCTGAGACGCGCATCTCCGCCGCACTGCTGCCCGGCGGTCGCCATTTCGTGAAAGGTGCCGGCGATGCGGTGAGCCGCTGGGCCGAGGAGCGGGGTCTAGATGTGCCGCAGCAATTGGCGCAGCTGATCCACCGGGTCGCGCAGCGCGGCGCCACCCCGCTGGTGGTCGCCGATGACAGTGCGGTGCTGGGCGTTGTTGCATTGTCGGACGTGATCAAGCCGGGCATCGCCGAGCGCTTCGCACAACTGCGTGCGCTAGGCGTTCGCACGGTAATGGTCACTGGTGACAACCCGGTCACCGCCGGCGCCATCGCCGCTGAGGCCGGGGTAGATGACTTCGTGGCCGAAGCCAAACCCGAGGACAAGCTGGAGCTGATCCGCCGCGAGCAGCGGAAAGGCCGGCTGGTGGCCATGGTGGGCGATGGCACCAACGACGCTCCGGCGCTGGCGCAGGCGGACGTGGGCCTGGCGATGAACTCCGGCACCCAGGCGGCGCGCGAGGCCGGTAATATGGTGGATCTGGATTCCGACCCGACCAAGCTGCTGGTGGTGGTGGAAGTGGGCAAGCAGCTGCTGATCACCCGCGGCGCGCTCACCACCTTCTCGCTCGCCAACGACGTGGCCAAGTACTTCGCGATAGTGCCGGCCATTTTTGCCGGCGCTATCCCGAGCATCGCCGCGCTGAACCTGCTGGGGCTCGCCAATCCCTACACCGCGGTGACTTCCGCGCTTATTTTCAACGCACTTATTATTCCGGCGCTGGTGCCGCTGGCACTCAGGGGCGTGCGCGTGCGCGCGTTCAGCGGGCAGAAGATGTTGCGCAACAATATGCTGATCTACGGCCTCGGCGGTGTGTTGCTGCCGTTCGTGGTGATCAAGGTGATCGATTTGTTTTTGGGCCTGATTGTGTGAATCGGGACCCGGGACAAATCGGCAGGACAGCCGATTTGGGCAGCTTTAGCTGGCCGAAGGCCGGCGCGAGTCACCGCGGAGCTCCAGCCCCGCCAGACGAATTGAGGAGAAATATTGTGCGAACTGAAGAACTGCATTTTCAACAAACCGGTATCCTGACCGGCCTGCGCTTCAGCCTGGCGATGCTGGGCCTGTGCGGAATCGTATACAGCGGCGCCACCACCGCGGTGGGCGGGCTGCTGTTCCCGGAGCAGGCCAGGGGCAGTCTGATCGAGCGCGACGGCAAGCCGGTCGGCTCAAAACTGGTGGGCCAGCCGTTTGCCGGCAGCGGCTACTTTCACGGTCGCCCCTCGGTGGCGAACTACGATCCCGCTGCCACCGGTGGCAGCAACCTGGCCCCGGACAACCCCGGGCTGCGCGAGCGGGTGGCCGCGGACAGCGCGCGCATCCAGCAGCTGGAGGGTGTGAAAGCAGAGCAGATTCCGGTGGATCTGCTGGCCGCCTCCGGCGCCGGCCTGGACCCGCATATCTCGCCCGAGTCGGCGCGACTGCAGATTGCGCGGGTGGCCGCGGCGCGCGGATTGGATAAACAGCGGGTTGCCGAACTGGTGGGCCAACACATCGAAGGCCCGCAACTCGGTTTATTCGGCCCGCCGCGGGTCAATATACTGCTGCTGAATCTGGCGCTGGACGAGTTGCCGCCGACGGCGGTGGCTGTGAATTAATTCCCAGGCATTTATTATCTATTTGCGTTGTAGGCCGAAGGCGCCGTGAATGAGTGGAGCGACCGGGGCGCCCCCCGGGAACGCCGAGTTCCAGCTCGGCATGCGGGCCGTAGGCCTGCCAAACGCGGCCACGGGCCGCTCCTGCAGGGCTCCGTACTATTCAGGAATTGAAAGATCATGAAATCACAAGTTGTATCCACCGCGATCCTGGCGTTAACCCTGTCGTCTGGGGCCATCGCAGAGGATAAAAAAGGTGAAAAAAATTCTATTAAGGTCAGCGGCAATATAGCACTGGTCAGCGACTACAAATTCCGCGGTATCTCGCAGACCGACGGCGGCCCCGCTGTGCAGGGTGGATTTGATCTGGATTTTGGCAACGGCTTCTACCTGGGTACCTGGGGTTCCAATGTGGACTTCGCCAACAGCCTGGAGCTGGACTATTACGGCGGCTATCGCGGCAAACTCAATGAATCGCTGAGTTTCGATGTGGGTTATATCTACTATGATTACCCGTCCACACCGGACGAGGACCCCTACGCCGAGGTCTACGGCAAGCTCGGCTTTGCGGGTGTCACCCTCGGTTTGGCCTATTCCGATGACTATTATCTGGAGAGCGGAAAATTCCTCTACGCCCACGCCGACTACGCAACCGAAGTGTGCGGCTTCGGGCTGAATTTTCACCTGGGTCACAACGCTTTTGACAGTGACAAATTTCTCGACGGTGCCGGTGACCGCTATCTGGATTACTCCGCGGGCATCAGCCGTGAGTGGGGCGGTGTCGAGTTGGGACTGAGTATCATCGATACGGATCTGGATAACCGTGAATGCTTCGGCGAGGACTGGTGCGATCTCTCCGCCGTTCTCAGTATCAGTAAAACTCTGTAAACCCAACTCTGGAAACCCCGAGGGGCGCAGCAATATGCCGGACAGAAATCAGCAGGCAGACGCGATTCTGAAATCGATCCACCAGGGAGAAGGCGGTAAGCTGAAGATTTTTCTCGGCGCCGCGCCCGGCGTAGGCAAGACCTACGCCATGCTGTGCGCCGGCAGGGAGCGGCTGCAGCAGGGGGAAGAAGTGCTGGTGGGCCTGGTGGAGACCCACGGGCGCGCGGAGACCGAAAAGCTGCTCGACGGCTTTGAAATACTGCCGCGCAAACAGATCGAATACCACGGGCACAGCCTGACGGAGTTCGACCTGGACGCGGCGCTTGCGCGCAAACCGCGGCTGATACTGGTGGACGAGTTGGCGCACACCAATGTGCCGGGCAGCCGCCACAGACGCCGCTACCAGGATATTGCCGAGCTGCTGGCGGCGGGTATCGATGTCTACACGACATTGAATATCCAGCACCTGGTCAGCCTCAGGGACCTGGTGTTGCAGATCACCGGCGTGCGCGTGCGCGAGACGGTGCCGGACCAGTTTATCGACGACGCCAACGAAATCGTGTTTGTCGACCTGCCGCCGAGCACGCTGATCGAGCGCTTGCACGAGGGCAAGGTCTACCTGCCGGAATACGCGCGCTCCGCGCTGGATTCCTTCTTTTCTGCATCCAACCTGACCGCATTGCGCGAACTGGCGATGCGCGAGGTGATGGAACGCGTGGATGCGCGGCTCAAGACACACCTGGACGCGCGCGCCGTAGGACTGGAGTATGCGATCCGGGAAAAATTGCTGGTGCTGATCAGCACCAACAGCGATCACGAATACCTGATCCGTATCGGCCGCCAGATCGCGGATCGAAGGCTGCTGCCATGGATGGTGGTGTGGGTGGATACCGGCCGGGTGCAGGATCAGAAAGCCAGTGCGCGCCTGCAGTCCGCCTTTTCCCTGGCCAGGGAACTGGGCGCGGAAACCGAGACATTGCGCGGCGTCAATACCTACCAGACCATTGTGCTGTTTATTGCCGAGCACCGGATCAACACCGTGCTGGTCGGCTCCGGCTCCCGGTACCGTTGGCAGCCCTGGCGCAAACGGCTCTACCAGCACTTGATAGAATCCGGGCTGCCGCTGGAGGTATCGGTATTCAGCAGCCCGGACAAACCGCTGGAACTCAAACTTCCCGCAGACCGGAAGGCGCCGCTGTTCGGCAGCAAGCGCGGCCATGTGCTGGCGATGCTGACGGTGGCCGCGGTCACCGCGCTGGCGGTGGTGCTGGAAATCTGGGTGAAAAATTACAATCTGGTGCTGCTCTACGTACTGGCGGTGGTGGCCATCGGTCTGCGCTATGGTTCGCGCCCGGCCATTCTCGCGGCGATACTGTCTTTCCTCAGCTACAACTTCTTTTTGACCGATCCCCGGTATACCTTCGTCGTCGCGCGCCGGGATGAGCTGACGACCCTGCTATTCCTGTTCCTGATTGCGCTGATATGCGGCCCGATGGCCTCGCGTATCCGCCGCCAGTTTATTTTGCTGCGCGAGAGCAACCGCTACTCCGAAGCCATGCGTCTTCTGGGACAGGAGCTATCGGTGGCGGACGAGCCCAGAGCGGTTTGGGATGCCCTGGCCAAGGAACTCGGCGGTGCGCTGCAAAAAGAGTGCTGTATTGTGGTGGCGGAAGAGGGCGGGCGCTATTCGACCTGCCCGAACCCGTCGGTACCGTTCAATTCCGTCGATGAAGCCGCGATCGAATGGACGTTGAGGCACGCCCAGCCCTCCGGGCGGTTTACGGATACCCTGAGCGCCTCCGCCTGGACGGTGTATCCCATCCGCAGGGACGATAAAAGTATCGCCTGCGCGCTGATCAGGTTCGATACCCATTCCCCCGATACAAAACTCTACAACCGCGATCTTATCGCCGTCATGTCGCGCCAGGCGGCGGATACCTGGCGGCGCATCGAGCTGACCCGGGATTTGGAATCGGCGCGGATGAAGACCGAAGTGGAACAGTTGCGCTCGGCGCTGCTGTCCTCGGTCTCCCACGACCTGAAATCGCCGCTGGCGGCGATGATGGGCGCCGCCGAGAGCCTGAATATTCTGGACAGGCAGCTGGCGCCGGGGGACCGGGAGGAACTGCTGGATACCATTCTTCAGGAGAGCCGGCGCCTGGACAGCTATATCCAAAACCTGCTGGACATGACCCGTCTCGGCCACGGCAGCCTGAAGATAGAGCGGGACTGGGTGTCCATTTCGGATATCATCGGCAGCGCGCTGGCGCGCCTGAAGCGGTATTTCCCAGGTGTGAAAACCGAATATTCCGCAAAATCGCCCCCGCCGCTGCTGTTTGCCCACGCGGCACTGATCGAGCAGGCGCTGTTCAACATACTGGAAAACGCGGCCAGGTTTTCGCCTCCGGAGGAGAGCATCAATATCAGCGTTGACCGGAAGGGCAACACCTGTGTGATAGAGATAGAGGACCGCGGACCGGGCATTCCCGAGGCGCTGCGCGAACAGATCTTTGATATGTTCTACGTGGTCTCCGGGGGCGACCAGAAAAAGCAGAGCACGGGTATGGGGCTGGCAATTTGCCGCGGTATGATAGGCGCCCACGGCGGTTCCGTGCACGCCTATGCGGGGTCGCAGGGCAGGGGCACCCGCCTTGTGGTGGAATTGCCGGTGGATTACCCGGATAAATCCGATTCCCAGGAGTGAGAAATTGAGCGCAAAAATTGCCATCATCGACGACGAGACGCAGATCCGTCGTATGCTGCGCATCGCGCTGAAAAGCGCCGACTACGAAGTTGCCGAGGCCGAGAGCGGCGGCGAGGGGTTGGCGCTGATCGCGCGGCAGCAGCCGGACCTGGTGATTCTGGACTTGGGCCTGCCGGATATGGAGGGGCACCAGCTACTCGGCGAGCTGCGCGGCTGGTCCTCGGTGCCGGTCATCGTGCTGTCGGTGCGTGCGGGCGAGCGGGAAAAGGTGCGTGCGCTGGATGCGGGCGCCCAGGACTATGTGACCAAGCCCTTCAGCATCGAAGAATTGCTGGCGCGCATCCGGGCCGCGCTGCGCGATCGCCTCAAGCCGGATCTGCCGGCGGTGCTGGACGACGGCTACCTGCTGATCGACCTGAGCAAACGACTGGTTGAGGTCAATGGGAAAAAAGCGGAGCTGACCCCCAAGGAATATGCGGTTCTGTCGCGCTTGACCAGGTCACCGAACTGCGTGATCACCCAGACCCAGCTGCTGCAGGAAATCTGGGGGCCCGGCCATCAAAACGATACCCACTACCTGCGCATCATTGTCAGCCACCTGCGGCAAAAACTCGGCGATGACCCCACCGAACCCAAATATATCAAGACCGAGGCCGGCGTCGGCTACCGGTTTATCTATTCCGAAACTTCCGTTTGAAGAATACGCAGGCAGTATGAAAGCACGCTCTATTCGTATCTTGCCGCGGATCACAATAGCAGTTCTGATTGCAATGCTTTCTGTGACTGGATGTGGCAGGGCAGAAAAAATCCAGAAGTTTGCGGGCCCCGCCCAAGGGACCACCTACCACATCAGCTACTGGTCCCGCGAGCCGGTCGATCCGGCGCAATTGCAGAGGGCGGTCAGCGAGCGGCTCGAACAGATTGATGAAGGTATGTCCGGATACCGCGCGGATTCCACCATCGAGCAATTCAACGTCCAATCCACAACAGAACCCTACTGGGTGGGCGAGGAAATAGCGGCTCTGGTGGAACAGGCGCGGCGGGTCAATCGCGCCAGCAGCGGCTGCTATGACCTCACCATCAAGCCACTATTTGAATTGTGGGGCTTCTCCGATAACCGGTTCACACCGCCAGGGCCGCAGAAATTGCAGGACACAATGGCATCCGTGGGTATGGATAAGCTGGAAACCGTGGATGGAGAGCGGCTGCGCAAAGTGGTTCCCGCGTTGCGTGTGGATTTATCCTCCATTGCCCAGGGCTTCAGTGTTGCCCGCATCGCTGCGGTTCTGGAACAGTACGGTATTTCCGACTACCTGGTGGAAATTGGCGGGGAACTGCTGACCCGCGGCCGTAAGCCCGGCAACAAGCCCTGGCGGGTCGCGGTGGAAAGGCCGCTGCCGCAAGAGCGCAGTGTCGCCAAGATTGTCACCATTGATCGCGCCGAACCGCTGGCGGTGATGACTTCCGGCACCTATCGCCATTTCTTTGACAGAGAAGGCCGGCGCTACAGCCATATTCTCGATGCGAGGACGGGCCGGCCGGTGGAACACAACACGGTTTCGGTAACGGTCTTTTTCCCGGATGCCGCCGCTGCGGACGCTTGGTCCACGGCGCTGTTGTGCCTGGGAAGTGAAGCGGGGCTGGTCGCGGCAAACCGGCATCAGATCCCGGCGCTGTTTATCGATCAGGAGAACGGCCAGTTGCAGGAGGCTGTGAGCGGGCCTTTGGCCGAATTCCAGGGCATCGAAATAGAATCCGTTCAGTAGCGCCAGAAAATCCGCGAAAAGACAATCAACAGCGGAAATATCTCCAACCGGCCGAATAGCATGGCCGCATACATCAGCCATTTCGCCTGGTCCGTGAGGCCTCCGAAACCCGTGGCGGTGTCCCCATAGCCCACGCCCATATTGTTGAGGCAGGCAGCGACGGTACCAAAAGCAGTCTTCAGGTCGTGCCCGCTGGCGACGACTCCCCAGATAAAGAAGCAGGCGAGAAAGACATACAGGAAGAAAAGCCCCCACACAGAGCGGATCACCCGCTCGGATACCACGGTTTTACTGACTTTGGGCAGGCTGAGGGCGTTTGGGTGGACCAGCTGCTTGATCTCCTCCTTGCCCTGGCGGTAGAGCACCAGGAAACGCATGGCCTTGATGCCGCCGCAGGTGGAACCGACGCAGCCGCCGAAGAAACTGGAGCCGATTAGCAGGATTGCCACATGCTCAGGCCAGTTCGGATAACCAGCCGCGGTGAGGCCGTTGTCGGTCATGATGGACAGCGCCTGAAAAAAGCCGTGCACTAGCGCCCCCTGCGCGTCGAAGGTGCCGGCGCGGTACAGCTCTATACAGGTGAAACTCACCAGCAGGAACGCGATGGTGAAAAAAAAACGGAACTCGGAATCCCTCAGGATGGGTTTCAGGCTGACCTTGGTGATGGCGAGGAAATAGAGCGCAAAATTGATGGCTGCCAGCAGGGTGAAGACACCGCCCACCAGTTCGATCGCCATACTGTTGGTATAGAAGCCCAGGCTGTCGCCATGAGAGGAGAATCCGCCCAGCGACACTGTAGACAAGCTGTGGCACACGGCGTCGAACCAACCCATGCCGGCGATGCGGTAGGAGAGGGCACAGAGCCCGGCGAGCGAAAGGTAGATAAACCACAGATGCTTGGCAGTATCTGCGATGCGCGGGGTGAGCTTGGTCTCCTTCAGCGGGCCGGGCATTTCAGATTGATACAGCTTGGCACCACCGATACCCAGCAGCGGCATCACCGCGATGGCCAGCACGATAATCCCCAGGCCGCCGAGAAAGTTTAGCTGCGCGCGATAGTACAGTATGGAGAGCGGCAGCCTGTCGATATCCTGCAGAACCGATGCGCCAGTGGTGGTGATGCCGGAGATGCCTTCGAAAAACGCATCGGTCAGCGTCAGGTCGAGGCGGCTGTCGAGGATAAACGGGGTGGCGCTGGCGACGGAGAAAATGACCCAGAAGAGTACCACCACCAGAAAGCCGTCGCGGGTTCTCAGGCTTGTCGTTCGGTGTTGCGTACTCAAATAGCCCACGCCACCGAAGACCAGGGTAACCGCGAAAGTGATCAGGAAAGCGGAGATATCCGTTTCGTCATACAGCCAGCCGACGAAAGCCGGGACCAGCATTGTCAGGCTGTATAGGAAGACCAGAAAGCTGCACAGATGAAAAATAGTGGTTATTCGTTGGTACTTTTGCATTAAATCGCCAAGGGTGGCCTGCTACCCGGTTTTGCGGTGAGATGCTAGAGAACTGCACCGTAACGAATCCAGTAGGTTTTGTTCCAAAGTCGTAAAGAAAACGTAAATTTAGCCCACTTGCACCAATTCCTCCACATAGCGCACCCGCCTGCGCCTCGGCCTGGCCAGGGAGAAGGCCAGGGCCAGGGGGCCGATCCGCCCGGTGAACATCAGTACCATCAGCACCATTTGCCCAGGCAGGGAGAGTTCGCCAGTGACACCCCGGGACAGGCCCACGGTGCCAAAAGCGGAAAACCCTTCGAACACCAAATCCAGCAGCTGCAGTCGCGGTTCGAAAACCACCAGCAGGAAAGTGCCCAGTATCACCATCATCAGACTCAGCACCACCACGCTGTTGGCCCGGAATACCACATCGAGGGCCACCGTGCGCCGGAAGGCATTGGGCTGGGGCCGCCCGAGAAGAAAGGAGCGGGTGGCGAGAAGTATCACCATAAAGGTGCTCACCTTGATGCCCGAAGCGGTGGAGTTGCTGCCGGCACCGATAAACATCAGGAGAATGATCAGCAGGGTGCTGGGCACTATCAGCCCCGCGGTATCCACGGTGTTGAAACCGGCGGTACGCGGTGTCACAGCGGTAAACCACGCCGCCCAGGGGCGCTCGCCTGTGGGAAGGGAACCCAGGGTATGCGGGTTTTGCCACTCGAACAGCATGATAAGCAGCCAGGCGCCCAGGGCCAGGATAGCAGTGCCGGACAGGGTGAGTTTGCTGTGCAGGCTGAGAGTGGAAAAGCGCCGATGGCGGCGCAGGTCCGTCAGCACGGTAAACCCCAGGCCGCCGACAATAAACAGCGCGGTGATCACCAGGTTGATCAGAGGGTGGCCCGCCCAGGCGCTGAGGCTGTCTGCGCGCAGGCCGAAGCCGGCGTTGTTGAACGCGGAGACTGAGTGAAAGAAGCTGAACCACAGCCCCTCCCAAAAGCCCATTTCCGGTACCCAGACCACTGCCATCAGCACTGTGCCCAGGGCTTCCAGGGTGAACGCCAGCAGGGCCACCCGGCGCACCAGCGTGAGCATATCTCCGGGCGAGGTCTGGTTCATGGCCTCGCGCACCAGGTGCTGGCCGCGCAGGCCGAAGCGCACCCCCAGCGCCATCACCGTCAACGCGGCGAAAGTCATCAGGCCCAGGCCGCCCATGTGGATCAGCACCAGCACCACGACCTGGCCGAACAGGGTCAGGGCGCTGCCGGTGTCCACCACCACCAGGCCGGTAACGGTAACCGCGGAGCAGGCGGTAAACAGTGCCTCGGAAAAGGCCAGTCCCCCGTGACTGGAAATGGGCAGCCAGAGGAGCAGGGCGCCGAGGGCGATCAGAACCAGGAAACTCATTGCGAGAATCGCCGGCGGGCTGTAGCGCCACGCGCGCTGCAAACCGAGCCTCATCATGCGGGTGTGGAGACCGGGAAACCAGATTCTCATAATTCTTCGGAAAAGCGCCGCAGGGCGTCCTCGTCGCCCACCAATACCAGGTGGTCGTTGCGGCGCAAGTGGTGATCGGGATCGGGCTGGAGGATCAGTTCCTGACCATGCTTGAGCGCCAGCAGGTGGATTTTTTTACGATCGTATTTCAGCGCCGTAAGCGGCCGGTTTTCCAGGGCTTCGCCGGGACGGATCTCGATCAGGAAATAACTGTCCCCCAGGCTGATGTAGTCGAGCATATTGGGATGCGCCATGCTCTGGGCCACGCGCAACCCCATTTCGTATTCCGGGTGCAGGATGCGGTCGGCACCCAGCTTCTGCGCGATGCGGTGGTGGATGCTGGTAATGGCCTTCACCCAGATTTCCTTCGCGCCCAGGGACTTGACCAACATGGTACACAGGGTGCTGGCTTCAATATGTTCACCGATGGCGATCAGCACCGCATCAAACCGTTGCAGATCCAGCTCCTCCAGAGCCTCCTCATCAGTGGCATCGGCAATCACCGTCTGGGTGAGGCTGTCGGCGATGTGTTCGGCTTTCTCCTCGCTGGAATCCACTCCCAGCACTTCGTGACCCAGGCGCATCAGTTCCAGTGCCACGGCCGTGCCGAAGGCGCCGAGGCCGATAACTGCGAATTGTTTTTTCATCTTCGATCCTTCTTTTCGGGACTACATGCGGAGCGAACAACCAGGTTCGTCCCCACAACGAACTTTCGTGTTCCGGCGCAGGCTGGAATCCAGGGCCGCTGAGCTGGATGCCGGTACCGGATCAGATCCGGCGTGACGTTCCTGCGCTGGTATGAGGAGTCGATGGCCTGATTTCAAACGGGGTATCTACATCGGGAGCGCGCCGCGCATTTTTTCACCACTTGTCCGGCACCCGCACCGCCACTACGTCCGCGGCGGCGCACAGGCGGCCACCGCTGGAAAGAGTGCAGTGCAGAACAGTTTTTCTCTCGCCGCGGTCGACGATTTTTGCCTCCAGTATGACAGGCTGGTCGATAGGGGCAGGAGCTTTGTACTGGACATCCAGCCTGCCGGTGGCGAACCAGATTTTCTCTCCGCCGCCCACTTCCCGGCCGGCCTGGCGGTAGCCGTCGTCAATGGCGGTGCAGATGGTGTGGCAGTCGATAACCGTGGCGATAACGCCGCCGTTGAGGTAGTGAGTGGGGCCGGCGCAGTGGTGGGGCAGGGGAGTGAACTCGCAGCGGGTCTCGTCGTCGCCGGTCCAGTAACTCTTGATCTGCAGGCCCTGGCGGTTGTCTGGACCGCAACCGAAGCAGTGGTTGTCGGGTATCCGGTCCTGTATTGCAATCTGTTCAGCCACAATCTTCTCCAATCCTGGTGCCCTGTACGGCGGGCACTTTTGGCCGGCAATGCTAAACGATTTGCGCGGACCAGGGGAAGGAACTACCCTTGCGCCTGATTTTTTTCCGGATAAAAGACCACGCTCATGGAAATCCACGGCTTCTGCGCCCCCGGTTTCGAATCCCTCTACGACACCTTTGCCGAGAACTTCCGCGATTGCGGCGATACCGGCGCAGCTTTCGCGGTGCGTCAGCACGGCGAACTGATCGTCTCTCTGTGGGCGGGCAGCGCGGACCGCGAGGGGCGGGAACCCTACACAGAGGACACCCTGGCCAATGTGTTCTCCTCCTCCAAGGGCGTACTGGCGCTGTTGGCGCTGCAGCAGGTGGCCGCCTGCGAGCTGGACCTGGACCGCCCGGTAGCGGATTACTGGCCGGAATTTGCCGCCGCCGGCAAAGAGGCGGTCACCCCTCGACAGCTGTTGTGCCACCGTGCCGGACTGATCGCCTTTCGCGAAAAGGTCGCAGATGATCTCATTTACGACTGGGCTGCCGCCTGCTCCCAGGTGGCAGCCACCGAACCCTGGTGGACGCCGGGCACCCGTCAGGGCTATTCCCCGTTCCTGTTCGGCTGGAGCTTGGGCGGGCTGCTGGAGCGGGCAACCGGGCTATCTCTGACGGAACTCTACCGTCACGGATTGGCTGAACCGCTGGACCTGGATGGCGGATTCGGTGCTCTGGGCCACAGGTCCACTCGGATCGCGGATGTCGGTCCCCTCAAAAAGCCATTGCCGGAACTGCGTGAAAACGCGGTGGGCCGGGCCATAAAAGAGGAACGTGGAGGCCCCGTGGCCATGGCGTTTACCAATCCGGTGAGCCTGATGATGGGTACCAACAGCCGGGAGTGGCGCGGCGCGGTGATTCCCGCGGCCAACGGTCATTTCAGCGCGCGGGATCTCGCCGCCATCTACGGCGACCTGGCGCTGGACGCTCCCAACTGCCTGCCAGCGGAACTGGTGCGCGAGGCCGGGCGCGAACAGAGCCGCGGACGTGATGCCATACTGCGGGCGGAAGTGAGTTTCGGCGCGGGCTTTATCCTGCGAGGCAGTTCCGCCGACCTGCGCTTTGGCGGTCCCCGGGGTTTCGGTCATCCGGGGGCCGGGGGCAGTGTGGGTTTTGCCGATCCGGAGAGGGAGCTCGGCTGCGGCTATGTCACCACCCGTTTGGGCCAGAGCCTGTTTATGGACCGGCGCTCGGCGAACCTGGTGGAACAACTGTATGGGATTTTGTGATGGATAGGCTGGCGGAACTGAATACGCGAGTGGAGGAACTGGAGAGTCGCCTGGCTTTCCAGGAGGATACCCTGGCTCAACTCAACGATGTGATCGCAGCGCAGGATGCGAATATCCGCGCTCTGGTGGTTCGATTAAAGGAATTAGGTGACAAGTACCGGGACCTTTCCTTCGAGCTGCATAGCGGGGGGCGGCAGGACGAAAAGCCACCTCATTACTGAAATTCTGTCGCAATATTTGATACGTCGGTACCCTAATCGCTGTGTCGTAGGCTTCCATTTCGGTTAATCAGGAACTTTTCTAAAAAAAGCCTTTCCCTTCCCAATACCAAGTATTGACAAACTTTTTTCCACATGCCGAGGGGGGCCGGACGATAGGCTTGCTCACTCCGACGAAATTGGTACGCTAGGGTTTGAAATTCCCATAACTTATTGTTTTTTAAAGAGAAAAATAAGAAGTTTAAAAAGTGGGCAAATTGCTGGGGACGAGAGTTCGCGCCGCTTGGCGTTCCCTTTTCCCGGTTCATTCACAGAGTTATCCACAGAAATTGTGGAAGACAGCTGTTCTTGCGACCACTGTGCCACCAGCGGCGGCATACTCACCGGCCTGACCACTTCCAGACATTTTCCTTTCGATAATTGTGGGCTGTCCGGTAGACCTGCTTCCCATTTCCGCCTAGTCTTCTGTTCCGAAAAAAGGGGGCCGGATTCAGCTTACAGACAGCTGGTCGCGGCAATACTCCCTCCCGGATCGGGGAGGCTAACAGCCTGTCAAACTTGGGACTGTCCCAAGTTTGACAGGCTGTGACTCTTCCCAAATCTCGACACCCGTTCACCGATAGCAAGTGTTTAGGAGAACCTTACATGAAAAAATGGGTAGCAATTTTCGCATTGGGCTCACTGGTGGGCTGTACTACGCTGGACCCTTATACAGGGGAAAGCAAAACCAGCAATGTGGCCAAGGGCGCCGGCGCTGGCGCCGTTGCGGGGGCCATCCTTGGTGCAGCTACCGCGAGCAAGAAGGACCGCAAGAAAGGCGCGATCACCGGCGCCGTGGGTGGTGCGGCTATCGGTGGCGGCATCGGCTACTATATGGACCGCCAGGAAGCGGCCTTGCGCCAGCGCCTGGAAGGCACGGGTGTGCGGGTGCAGCGCGAGGGCGACAATATTCGCCTGATTATGCCCGGCAACATTACCTTTGCCACTGACCGCGCCGAAATCCGTACCGACTTCTACGACACCCTGGACTCCGTGGTGGTTGTGCTGAAGGAGTTCGACCAGACCGCCATCCGGGTCAGTGGCCATACCGACAGCACCGGCTCCGACGTCTACAACCAAACCCTGAGTGAGCGTCGTGCAAACTCTGTCTCCAGCTTCTTCAGCGGTCGCGGTATAGCCAGTGGCCGTGTACAAGCGGTGGGTTACGGCGAGCGTTATCCCATCGCCAGCAACGACTCGGAATCCGGCCGCCAGGCGAACCGCCGGGTGGAGCTGGAGTTGCTGCCGCTCAAATAATATGAGACAAAACGGCAGGACAGCCGTTTTGGACGCCGAAGGCGCCCGGAGGGCGAGGGCCATGGATGGCCCGAGTCACTAAACGGCAAAGCCGAAGGCGCCCGGAGGGTGAGGGCCATGGATGGCCCGAGTCACAAAACGCAGGACAGCCGTTTTGGACGCCGAAGGCGCCCGGAGGGCGAGCAGTTCGGCGCTCCGAGCCATGGATGGCCCGAGTCACAAAGGGTATCCTACAGATACTTTTTTTTGTTTGGGAGGAAACAGAGTGGCGAAGACAATACCGGCCGCAATAGCCGCGATTGCACTCAGCCTGTCGGCGCTCTGTATCTCGCAGGAATCTCTGGAAGCCGGGGAAGAGCGAGGCGACACTTTCGCCGAGCGCTTTGCGGAGGCGGAACTGGTGGCCCAGGTGCAGATCGCCGGAATTCACCGGGATGTGGACAGCGCTCTCTCCGAACCGGGCATGGTGGCGCTTCTCGGCTATGTCTACTCCGCGGTTTCCCAACAGGTGTGGAAAGGTGAAGCCAATCGCCTGATTGCCTTCCGGCTGGGACTGGACGCCTGCGAACAAAAACTGGAAAAGGGCGCCCGCTATCTGATTTTCGCCCGCCCGGACAGCCGTGGCCGCCTGCAACTATATAGTTGTGACGCGGTAATCCCCGAGGCTGAAGCCGCCCCCTTGCTCGCCCGTCTCAAGGAATTCGATCTCCAGGGTTGATAACGCCCCGCCCTGCCGTTGTAGATACCCTGTTTCAACCCAACTTCTTGATGCTCTGGCCTCATTGTGGGGGCGCCGGCATAAGTGTCTACACTCCGGTGATGACTGGAAACAATCCTCATGGTCGGGGAGCGTCGTAGGGATTGCAAGGAGGCTTTCAAATGGCAAAAGATCCAGCTTTTAAAAAACAGGAGGAAAACAGAGGTGCTGAGATCGCGGATTACTGGCCACTGTTCAGCCTGATCCTCGTCTCCCTGTTGGCTGGAGTGGCTATCACTGTCTCCACCCGCGGTGACATGATCGCCGGCATGCATTACGCAATGGGATTTTTCCTGTGCGTTTTTGCACTCCTGAAACTTTTCCACCCAACCGCTTTCGCCGACGGCTTTGAAATGTACGACCTGCTTGCCAGGCGATGCCGGCTATATGGCTATCTGTACCCGGTGATCGAGCTCATTCTGGGCCTTGGCTTTCTGTCGATGCTATTTCCCCAGGTTGTCTATGGCGCAACCATCCTGATACTGGGTTTTGGCGCCATCGGCGTAATCAGCGCCCTCCGCCGGGGGCTGGATATCAATTGCCCCTGTATGGGCTCCATCCTCGACGTACCGCTCAGCACAGTAACCCTGACAGAGGACCTGGGCATGGTGGTAATGGCCATCATCATGTGGTCGATGCGGCTGTAGAATAGGCGGCCGGGTAGCACTTCAATTCCCATGTGCACACTCCAGAGCCTCCGCTTCCGGCCTCTTGCTCTGCATTGTGGAAGCGATTCTGCTCGAGAGGCTTATAAAACCTTCGGCTCTATGTCCGCCTACATTTACAACAATCCAAACTTAGCAGAGGAATAATGTTCCTTGAAGAACCCCCATCACGGGTTATTCTTATCAATATGGCGTCGTCTTCTTCCGCCGTTGTGCATTTGGTGAAGAATGGATTGGCACCAAAGGGCTCGGGCAGGGGCGTATTGTTCCGCCAAAACTGAGCCTCCATACACGCAACAGCCAGGGGTCAACAGGTGGGTTTATGAAAAAGCTACTGCTTCCGCTGATTATTTTGCTGCTGATTATCGGCTATTTTATGTCGCGCGATCGCGACGATTCCGCGAAGGATGCCTACGACTCGCTCGAAACGCCCGAGAGCGAACAGATGACACCGCCGGATAACAGATCCCCCGACGAGGGAACCATGCCCCGCGAGGAAAGCACACCGCCGGATAGGGATACGCCCCGGGAATCCGACCAGCCGGATACCACACCGCCGGGCGACGATACCAGCGACTCCCTGATGAATAAGACCGAAGATGCCGCCTCCGATGCCGGAGAGGCATTGGGAGACGTGACAGAAAAGGCGGGCAGTGCAGTTGAAGAGGCCGGTGACGCGGCTAAGAAGGCGGCCGAACGGGCGGCGGAAAAGTTACGCGGTGAAGATGCCGCCGAAGAGGATTCCTCCTCGGAGGAAGAGCCGCAGGGCAATTGATGCTAGTGCCAAGTAGAGGTCGCGACAGCGGCTTTTACCCGGTAGCCGGTGACAATTGATGATAGAACACTACTGGCACTGCGATCACTCGGTGCTCGAAATTTGTCCTCTGGGGCCGCTGCAGGAAACAGATTTCCAGGCCTTGGAGGCGCAGGTGGATCCGGTGATCAGTGAACACGGCTGCCTGGCAGGGTTGCTGATCAATGCGGCCCATTTCCCCGGCTGGGAGAGTTTTGCCGCACTGATCTCACACTGCGTTTTCATACGCGACTACCACAAGCGTATCCATAAAATTGCCGTTGTATCCGATCACACATTGTTGGGCTTTATGCCCCGGCTGGTGGACCACTTCGTCGGTGCCGAGGTGCGGCCTTTCCCCGCCGATGGCTATCAGCAGGCGCTGAACTGGCTGGTCGAACCGGGGTAGGAGCGGTCATGGCGGCGGACGAGGCCGGCCATTACTCCACCGTTACCCCAAAACACAGGTTTGGCCTCGCCCCGATAGTCAGTTAGCATCCCCGTCTTCTAAAACGACCCGGAAATTTCCTTGATCGATCAACTGGCTATAACCGCTAGCGCCGCCGAGTGGCTGCCGGCCGCGCGACAGCTGGCGGACGAATTGCAATTGCGCTGTCTGGATTGCGCGGAGCCGAGCCGGCTCGATGCGCCGGCTTTCGTATTGCAGCGGGGCGAGCGCCTGCAGCTGTGTGCCACCGGGCGCAAGGCGCCCGGACCGGTCTTCGTGGATTTTGTCGGCGGCACCGCTGCGCACCGGCGCAAATACGGTGGAGGTAAAGGACAGCAGATTGCCAAAGCCGTGGGCCTGCGCAGCGGATTTTATCCGAGCGTGGTAGATGCCACCGCAGGGCTGGGTCGGGACGCCTTCGTACTCGCCTCTCTCGGCTGCAAAGTACATATGCTCGAGCGCAATCCGGTGGTGCGCGCGCTCCTGCGCGACGGCCTGGATCGATTGCAGAAAGCCGCCCTGGAAGACATCGAATTGGCCCCGATAGCACAGCGCCTCAACCTTGAAGAGAGCGACGTTTCTGCGCGGGAGTGGCTGCAGGACCAGGCGCCGGAATCGATACCGGTGGTCTATCTGGACCCGATGTTTCCGGAGCGCGGCAAGAGCGCCGGGGTAAAGAAGGAAATGGCGGCCTTCCACCAGTTGGTGGGTAGCGATGAAGATGCGGACGGATTACTCGAGCCGGCCTTTGCCGCCTGTTACTACCGCACCGTGGTAAAACGGCCACGGCTGGCCCCTTTTCTGGCGGCGAGAAAACCTTCGCTGTCATTGGAAGGGAAGTCGGGGCGATTCGATATCTACACGAAGCACGGCGTGCCGGGGTGACGATGGAAAGGCCCCCTGTAAGGGCGAACACAAGGTTTGCCCCGAATGGCACTGACTTAAGCCGGGATTCGCTATTTTTGTAGGATGGGCAAAGCGCAGCGTGCCCATCAAAGCCGCGGATGATGGGCACGTCGCTACGCTCCTTTACCCATCCTACGGAGGTTGCAACACTTAAGTCAGTGCCATTCAGGTTCGCCCCTACATTTCTCGGTCAGCAGTTGACGGCGTTGACCGCCAGCCCGCCCAGCGATGTCTCCTTGTACTTGCTCCGCATATCCACACCGGTCTGGCGCATGGTCTCGATCACGCTGTCGAGCGGCACGATATGCGCACCGTCGCCGCGAAGGGCGAGGCGGGCGGCGTTGATGGCCTTGACTGCGCCCATGGTGTTGCGTTCGATACAGGGCACCTGCACCAGGCCGCCGATAGGATCACAGGTGAGCCCCAGATTGTGTTCCATGCCGATTTCCGCGGCGTTTTCGATCTGCTGGTTGCTGCCGCCCTGGACCGCGGCCAGGCCGGCGGAGGCCATGGAGCAGGCCACGCCGATCTCGCCCTGGCAGCCCACTTCAGCGGCGGAGATGGAGGCGTTCTTTTTGAAAAGCATGCCGATGGCCCCGGCAGTGAGCAGGAATTTCACTACTTGGTCCTTCAGCTCGCCGTGCTTTTCCGGGTTGTGCACGAACTGCACATAATAGGCGATCACCGCGGGAATCACCCCGGCGGCGCCGTTGGTGGGAGAGGTGACGATACGCCCGCGGGCCGCGTTTTCCTCATTCACCGCCAGGGCGAAAAGGCTGACCCAGTCGAGAATCGCCAGTCCCTGATTGCGCTCCTCCTCGGGCTGTTTGCTCAGTTCGCGATAGAGTTCCGCCGCGCGCCGGCGCACATTCAGGCCACCGGGCAGTAATCCCTGCTCGCGGCAGCCGCGCTGGATGGAGGAGTGCATTACCTCCCAGATATTCCACAGTTGCTGCTTGATTTCCTCTTCGCTGCGGAAAGCCTTTTCATTGGCCATGGCCAGTTCGGCAATGGTCCAGTGGTGTTTTTCGCACAGCTCCATCAACTGTTTTGCGGAGCTGAAATCGTAGGGCAGCAGGGTGGCTATCTGGTCCTTTTGGGCGAAATCCTCCTCCGACAATACGAAGCCGCCGCCGATGGAAAAATAGCTGCGCTCGAAAAGCAGTTCGCCATCGGCGTAGGCCTGGCAGGTCATGCCGTTGGCGTGCCGGGATAGAAATTCCTCTTTGTGGAAGACCAGATCGCGGTCGCGAACAAATCCGATGTTTTTATCGAGGTTCAGCCGCAATTGCCGATCCTGATCGATCTGTGCGAGCTTGTGGTCGATGGCGTCCACATCGATGGTGTCCGGAGCCTCGCCGAGGAGGCCCATCAGCACGGCCATATCGGTGCCGTGGCCGATACCGGTAAGGGCCAGGGAGCCGTACAGGTGTACCTGTACCCGGTCGGTATTCCGCAGCTGTTGCCGGTCTTCCAGGTCCTGGACAAACTGCCGCGCCGCCACCATAGGGCCTACGGTATGAGAACTGGAGGGGCCTACGCCGATTTTGAAAAGTTCGAAAACGCTGATGCTCATACAGTACACATAGCCCGTTTGCTGTTTTGTAGGAGCGGCCCATGGCCGCGATCGGCCTGGGAAATAAACCACCATTTATCGCGGCCATGGGCGGATGGCCGCCCCGCCGCTCCTACAGGGTGAGGTGCTTGCACCATTTAGGGGCGAACTTTGCCGATATGGTAGTGACAATCAAGGCGTCCGGCGATATTCCACACAAAATTCTACAGGTGGGTTATCTGGCAGAATAAACGGGCTTCAATTGCCGCTGGAAGGCAGAAGCTACGGCGTATTCGCGACCAGAACAGCGCGTTTGGGAGCGGGGTGACCTTCCACGGTTTTGTCCGGGGATTCCGGGTCGAGAAAGTCCGCCAGGGATTCGAAGCGCATCCAGTCCGTGCGGCGTTGCTCGCCGAGGTTGGTGGTGCCCACATCCACCGTGCGGGGATTTTCAAAGCCACACTTGCGCAACCAGCTCTCCAGGGTGGCGGTGCTGGGGATAAACCACACATTGCGCATCTTGGCGTAGCGATCTTCAGGGACAAGGCAGTCACCGGGCTCGCCGTCGATCACCAGAGTTTCCAGCAGCAACTGACCACCGGGGCGCAGTGTGTCACGCAATTCGCGCAGGTGGTCCATGGGTGAGCGGCGATGGTAGAGCACACCCATGGAGAAGGTGGTGTCGAAGGCGTGGAGTTTGGGCGGCAGTGCCTCGATGCCCAGGGGCAGCAGGTCTACGGGCTGCTCCCAGCCCAGGTATTTTTTCAGCGCGTAAAACTGGGCGACGTATTTTGCGGAGGGATCGATGCCGATCACCCGCCGCGCGCCGGCGCCGAACTGGCGCCAGCAGTGATAGCCATTGCCACAGCCCACATCCAGTACCAGGCGGTTTTCCAGCGGCTCCAGATGCGGCAGCACGCGCTCCCATTTCCAGTCGGAGCGCCATTCGGTATCGATAAAGAGATCGAAAATTTCCCAGGGGCCCTTGCGCCAGGGATGCAGTTTGCGCAACTGTTTTTCCAGTGCTTGCAACTGCTCCGGGGAGGCGTCCGCGGCGCTGCCAATACGCACTTTCTCCCGCAGCTCGACGGCGGATGGGGAAATATCCGGCAGCGCATCGAATGCGGCCCGCCAATCCGGGAGATCCCCCCAGCGCTCCGGGCTGAGACCGGCGGCGATCTGCTCCGGCAGCTGAGCCAGCCAGGGGCGCAGGGCGGGGATATGTTGGATGCCGGCGTAGAAGTTGGTGTAGTCGATCATAATTCGAAGTCGGTTCGGAGTGCACTTGTAGGAGCGGCCCATGGCCGCGATCGGCTTTACTACGTAGCCAAGCCGATCGCGGCCATGGGCCGCTCCCGGCCGGACCGCTCCTACAGGGTGGTTTCGTTCAGGTTTTTGCCTTTATGGCAATCAGGGACGCAAAATTAAAACACTGGAACCACACGTCGACGCTGGTAAAACCCACCGACTTCAGGCGCTCACGATGGGTGTCCAGGGTTTCCGGGATCAGCACATTTTCCAGCGCGGTGCGTTTCTGGGCGATTTCCAGTTCGCTGTAGCCGTTGGCGCGCTTGAAGGCGTGGTGCAAATCGATCATCAGTTCCCGGTGGTCGGGATCGGTAAAGTCCACCTTTTCCGAGATAATCAGTATGCCCCCCGGCCGCAGGCCATCGCAGATTTTCTGCAGAATGCCCTCGCGCTTCTCCACGGGAATAAACTGCAAAGTGAAATTGAGCACCACCACCGAGGCATTTTCGATTTTGATATTCTGCAGGTCGTCGCAGACCAACTGTACCGGAACCTGCCCGCTGTCCGCCGCCAGCACCTGGTGCGCGCGCTCGATCATCGCACTGGAGTTGTCCACCGCAATAATTTCACAGTCCGCGGCGGGGATGCGGTGGCGCATGGCCAGGGTGGCGGCGCACAGGGAACTGCCCAGGTCGTAGCAACGGCTGCCGGCCTGTGCGTAGCGCTCCGCCAGGGTGCCGATCATCGCCACGATGGTGGTGTAGCCGGGCACCGAGCGCTGGATCATATCCGGAAAGACGTCGACCACCGACTGGTCGAACTGGAAGCCGGTGACGTCGCCCAGGGGGTTGGCGTAGATGTTGTCGTGTTTGGTCATGATTTTTTGCCGGGAGCACGCCCTACAGTTTTTCCTCCTGCAGGCCGAGTTCCAGGCCCGCTTCGCGGCCCTGGCTCCCGGTCACCACCGCGGTGCTGGCGTTTTCCGGTTTCAGGTAAGTGTCGGCGACGCGCTTCAGGTCTTCCAATCTCACCTCCGTCACCCGGCGGCGGAACTCCTCACGCACGGCGTGAGTGCGGCCGTAGAGGGCGGAGTGGAAGGCTTTCTTGGCCTCGCCGGCAGGGGAGCTGGGTTTGTCCAGCGCGCCCACCACGCCCAGAATGGCTTCCTCCACCTGCTCGTCCTTTTGCCGGCCGCTGGCCAGCCATTCCAGCGAGGCGTCGAAGTCCGCCAGGGTTTCCGCCATGCGCGGGTCCCGGTAGGAGTAGAAGCGGAAGACGCCGAGGTTGCTGTCGTGGCTGGCACCCCCGCCGTAGGCGCCGCCCTGTTCGCGGATGCTGCGGTGCAGGAAGCCATTGCGCAGGAAGCCGCCGAGGACCGCCAGCGGCGCCGCGTCTTCGTGGACCATGGGCACGGTGGCATAGGCCTTGGCGCAGAAGTTGACCTGGCTGTTGGCCAGCCACAGTTCTCCGACCCGGTGCGGGTCGAAATCTTCCGATGGGGCGGCGGAGGCCTCTACTGTTTCGCTGGCCAGGGGCGCCAGCGCCTGGGAGTAGTCCGGCAGTTTGTCCTCTTCGCCGATCAGCAGGAACTGGCGCGGCGCAGCGGCGATCTTGCGGTGGATGGCCTGGAACTGTGCGGTGAGTTTTTCCAGGCCGTCGTCGCTGTCCAGTCCACGCACCAGGGCCTTCAACTGGCGCAGCCCCAACAGGCCACCGGTGGCGTGGCTCTCGAAGGCGGCGCGGTTGTAACCGGCGCTCGCGGCGGCCATGGCGAGAGCGTGACCGTTGCCCACCACGCCCTGTTCGCGGCGCGCCAGGGTTTGCAGCAGCAATTCCCTGAAGCGTGGCAGTTCGTCGAAACGCACCTGTTCCACGGTGGCCTGCATCAGTTCGGTGAGCGGCGCCTGGTTGCGGGTCAGGGCCTTGCCGGAGAGTACGAAATAGCTGGACAGTTGCTGCAGGTCGTCGATATCGGTGCGGCTGCTGGTATAGCTGTGCAGGGCGCCGGCCACGCTGGCCTGCCACTGCTGCACCTGCAGGTAGTCCTTGTCCCCCAGGCCCACTTCGGTGAGCGCCTGGCAGTAGTAGGGCAGCAGTTGCTTTTCCTCTTCGCTGAGGTCCGGGAGGGCGCAGATCAACTGTTGGTATACCAGGCCGTTGGTGCCGGCGCTGTAGCGGGTGAGTTTCTGTTTGCCCAGGCGCGTTTCCTCGCCCTCGACTTTGGGCATCTCTGGCGGGATGTCCTCCACGCCGACCTTGGGCAGGATGGAGGCGTCGTCCTCGCGCTGCTGGCGATCCAGAAGCGCGGTGGCGGTCTGCACGATCTGCTCTTTTTCGCCATCGCTCAGGCGGGCTTTGATTTCCGCCAGGCGGGCCTTTTCCGCGGCTTCGCGGCGCCCGGCCAGTGCGTCGTCCGGCGACAGTAGCAGGCGGACGCGGTGCTGGTTTTCCAGCAGCAATTTGCGCGCGGTGTCGGCGATAAAGCGCGGGTCCTTGATCTGCTCGCGGAGCTTTTCCAGGATGGGGTCGATATTCAGCAGGCCGATGGCGTCGCCGCGATGGGTGGCGCCGGTGAGGGCGGTGAGGATCAGTTGCAGACCGTAGGGGTAGCCGTCGCCGGTGATCTCCCGCTGTTGCAGTTCCAACTGGTGCAGGGCGGCGGCCACCTGTTCGTAGGGCACGCCGTTTTCCGCCACATCCTCCAGTACCGCGAGCACCTGTTTTTCCAGCTCGTCGGCGCGTTCCCGCTCGCTGCCCTCGATGCCGCAGACGAACGCGAGTTCGCGCTGGGAGTCGTCGAGGCCACAGAGGGGGGAGGGGGATGTGCCCAGATCGGTGGTCTCCAGTAGTTTCATCAGCGGCGAGGCGCTGTTGTCCAGCAGCACACCGGTGAGCAGGTGGGCGGTGAGAGATTCCTCCAGGTCGGTGACGTCGCCGAGCAGCCAGCCGAGCACGATGTGGGTTTTTTCCTCCAGTCCCTCGTCACCGCTGACGGGATAGTGTTCCTCCACCGATATCGGTGCCAGGTAGCGGGTCTCCCGCTCTACGCCGATAGTTTTGTCGAGCGGCTCGAATTTGTGCAGCGCCTTTTCCTCGAATACCGCCTGGTGCTCGGCGGCGGGGATATCGCCGAAGGTCATGAAGATGGCGTTGCTGGGGTGGTAGTGGCTGCGATAGAAGTTCACCAGCTGCTGGTAGCTGAGCTTGGGAATGTCCGCCGGCTCGCCCCCGGAGTTGTGATGGTAGGTGGTGGTGGGGAAGAGGTATCTGCTCAGGGTCTGCCACAGCTGGGAGGTCACCGAGCTCATGGCGCCTTTCATTTCATTGAACACCACCCCTTTGTAGACCAGCTCGCTGTCCGTGTTGCCGGGTTCGGCGAACTCCAGCCGGTGGCCTTCCTGGGCGAAGTCCAGCGGGTCCAGGCGGGCGAAGAAGACCGCGTCCAGATAGACGTCGAGCAGGTTGTCGAAGTCCTTGCGGTTCTGGCTGGCGAAGGGATAGGCGGTCCAGTCGGAGCTGGTAAAGGCGTTCATAAAAGTGTTCAGGGAACGCCTTATCATCATGAAGAAGGGGTCGCGCACCGGGTATTTTTCGCTGCCGCAGAGGGCGGTATGTTCCAGGATATGGGCGACGCCGCTGGAGTCCTGGGGAACGGTGCGCAGTGCCACCAGGAAGACGTTTTCCGGATTGTCGGCGGCGATATGCAGGTGTTGGGCGCCGGTTTTGTGGTGTCGGTATTCCTCCACCTGCACGCCGAGGGATTCGATGGTTGCACTGGTGACCAGTTCGAAGGCGGGGTGTGCGTTGCTCAAAAGACTGCTCCGTAGGTTGTACTTGGGGCATTGGCGGCCCTGCTATCGAGGGCTTCGCATTTGGTTCATCACTCAGTCGGTGCTGTTTGCATCCGCCCCGGCAATTGGGGCGCTATTCTACCGCCAGGGCGAGCCGGAAAAACAGTGTTGACACCGGTGCCACCAGGGCAAACACTTCGTTGACTGCCCGGGCAGGGCATTAACCCGGTCCAATGTGCTCGGGTTAATAAATGTAGACGAATACGGAGACACACGTTTGACCTGGTTGGATATCGCCAGCGTAACTGGCTTTTTTGTCACCTGGATGGGGTACACGGTTTTCGCGCGCCGGAAGGCCAAAGTGGCCTGGTGTCTGGCGTCGTCCATGCAGTGGTACCGGGTGGAGTGGATGCTGCGCATGCTGGAGCGGGATATGCGCATGCCGGACGCGGCGATTATCGGCAACCTGGAGCGGGTGATCGGTTTCTTCGCTTCCACCAGTATCCTGATCCTCGCGGGCTTGGTGACCGCGCTCACCGCCGACACCGTGGCGGTGGAGATGATCAACAGCCTGCCGTTGGCGGAGACCACCACGGTGGTGCAGTTCGAGCTGAAGGTACTGTTGCTGCTACTGATTTTTATCTTTGCGTTTTTCAATTTCACCTGGTCCCTGCGCCAGTATTCCTTTGCCAACGTGCTGATCGGCGCGGCGCCACCCGCGGAGGACGAGAGTTTTAGCGAGGAGGAGCGGCGCCGCTATGCGATCAGTACCGCCAAGGTGATCGACCAGGCCGGGCACAGCTACAACTACGGGCTGCGCTCTTACTATTTCGCCATGGCGGTGATGGGTTGGTTTATCCACCCGCTGCTGTTCGCGATCGGCTATCTGTTGGTGGCGCTGATACTTTTCCTGCGCGAGTTCCGTTCGCGCACCCTGCAAGTGCTGCTGGCGGCGGAGGGACACAAGATCGATCGCGAGCAGGCTAAGTAGCATGGATAGCGCCGCGGTGTTGGCCGCTTTCGACGAGATCGCCCGCCGGCGCAACTGGCAGTCTTTGCACACGCCGAAGAACCTGGCCATGGCGCTGTCGGTGGAGGTGGCGGAGCTGTGCCGCCATCTGCAGTGGCGCGATGACGGGGAGGTGGAGCGGATGCTGCAGACCGGTGGGGCGGAAAGTGTTGCGGCGGAGCTGGCGGATATCCAGATGTACCTGCTCAAGCTGGCCGCAGTCATGGATATCGATCTGGACAAGGCCCTGGCGGACAAGATCGCCGAGAACCGGCGGCGTTTCTGAATCCCGTTCCCCCCTGTAGGAGCGGCTGTTGGCCGGGAGCGCCGAGCCCCAGCTCGGCAAGCGGGCCGCAGGTCCGCCGAAGGAATCAGGAAAACAACACCGTAGTCATCCCAAAGCACAATCCCACCAACAACCCCGCCAGCCATTTCCAGCGCCCCATATCGCGCCAGGCAAAGCGCCAGCTGCCGCCGGCTGTGTTGCGAACGGAGTTAACCGTTCTCAGCCCGTAAAGATAGACGCCGCTGATCGACAGGGCGCTGAGCAGGGTGCCGAAGAAGAACCAGGTCCATTTGGTAATTCGTCCGCCGAAGGCGCCGAAGTGCAGCGGATCAGCGGCCTCGGAGAGTCGCAGGTGAAAACCCAGCCGGTCGCCCCTGCGGGTTTCCAGGTGTTCGCCGGTGCGCGGATCGAAGGCCAGGTGGTTGGCCCGGTTGCGGACCAGCAGCGCGTCCGCCTGGCCGGTGAGCTTCAGGGTATCTCCCGCGCTGCGGGGCAGCTGTATCGAGCGGATGCGCAGTTCCGGGTAGAGGTGTTTGGCGGCGGCCACTGTTTCGGCCAGGGTTTCCGCGGCGGGTTGTTCCAGGCTGGTGGCGCTGGCCACAGTGAGCGGAGGAGGATAGTGCGCATTCAGGCCCCAGCGCTCCAGCAGGTACCAGATGCCGGTAATGGCGATCAGGGCGATAAACCAGAGGCTCCACACACCCAAGAGCCGGTGCATCTGGCCCCAGAAGCGGCGGGATTGCCTGTCCCGCCTTTTGCCGGTGCGCGGTTGTTCCCGGCGGGGAATTTTCCAGAAACCCTTCCACCAGCCCCGGTAGCAGACAATGCCGGTGAGCAGCGCGATTACCAGCAGAAACGACGTTGAGCAGACGATGGTGATGCCCAGGGCGAGTGGCAGCATCAGGTGGCGGTGGGCCTGGCGGAAAAAGCGTTGCCAGTTGTTCCAGCGGCCGGTGCCGGTGACCTGGCTGGTGGTGGGGTCCAGGTAAATGCGAAAGCGCTCGCCGGAGGAGTCCATTGCCACCGCCTCTGCGGCGAATTGGGAATCCACCGGCGCGTCGATGTTCAGCAGCTGTGCATTGGGGTAGGCGGCGCGGGCGCTTCGATAGAACTCCGACCAATGGTATTTAACCGGTTCCACCGGTTGCTGGACGCGCATGGCCGGATTGAAGAGCCAGTCGATCTCGTGGGAGACGGTGGCCAGGGTGCCGGTGACCAGCACGAAGCTCAGTAGCAGTGAGAGTTTCAAACCAGCCCAGCTGTGCAGGCGGTACCATTTGAGGCGGTCTATTGCCATTGTGTTGTCAGTTAGCCCCTGGTTTTCCGGCCAGTTCAGTGGCGGTCCTGCTGCCGGGGGCTTTTTGCGGGACACGCTGTGTATACGTCCCTGTACGCTCGTAATCGACATCCCTGTCTCATACGGTCCCGCAAAAAGCCCCCGGCATCAGGACCTTCGCATTGAGTCCGGTTATTCTTTTCCAGTCCCCAATTTCGAGCGGGCCTGCGGCCCGCAAGCGGAGCTGGAACTCCGCGCTCCCGGGCTAAAAATTCTGCGTAACCTGCACCACCAGTTCCCGCGGGTCCCCGGGGAAGTGTCCGTTGCGCTCGTTGAAGCCGCTGACCGCATACTCCTTGTCCAGAAGGTTTTTCACGTTCACCTGCACCAGGGTGTCGTTCCAGGCGGTGCTCCAGCTCAGGTCGAACACGGTGAACGGTTTGACCCGCTGGCCGTTGAAGCTGAATTGTTCGCTGACGTAGTCGGCGCCGAAGGCAACCGCGGAGTTGATCGAGGGGAAGTCGTAGCGGCTCCAGAGTCCCGCCTGGTGTCGGGGGGCGTTTACGAAGCGGTCGCCATCGTCGAAAGTGTTGATCAGGGATTGTCCTTCCACGCCCTTTACCACGCGGGTGTCGTTGTAGGCGTAATTGGCGGTGATGGTCCAGCTGTCGCTGAGGTCGCCTACCAGGGTGGCTTCGAAGCCCTGGCTTTCCACTTCGCCCACATTGATCAGCGCCGGGATGCCGTCGCCGCTGCCACCGTCCTCGGGGTTGCCCATGGTCACGTCTTTTTTGGTGATGGTGTAGACGGCGAGGGTGGTCATCATGCTGCCGTCGAGCCACTCGTTTTTTATTCCCAGTTCTATCTGGTTGCCGGTTTCCGGGTCCAGACTGCCCTCTTCACTCACATCTTCCTGGTCACCCAGCCCGATGGGATTGAAGCTCTCGGAGTAGTTCAGGTATAGGGAGGTGTGGTCCTGCGGCTTGAATACCAGGCCGGCGCGGGGGACCAGGGCGCTGTCCTCGAACTGGTAGCCGGAGGCTTTGGCGGTATCCTCGAAGGTGTCATAGCGCACGCCGACCAGCGCCGACCAGCGCGGGCCCAGTTCCATCTGATCCTGCAGGTAGATGCTGTAGCGATCGGATTTTGCGCCGTCGCTGCCCATATTCCGCAGGTTGTAAGTGCTGGGGTCGGTTTCGCCGTAGTTGAGCTCGAAAATATTCAGGTTTCCCACGCCGTCCGCTTCGTAGCGGGCGCGGAAGTAATCGTATTCGGTGTCCACCTTGTGATAGTCGCCGCCGAACAGTATCTGGTGGCCGATGGAGGCGGTGTCGAGGGTGTAGACGAAATCCGCGGTCAGGCTGGTCTCGGCGTTCTCCCGGTGTTGTTTACGGTACTCGCGCTTGATGGTGCCGTCGTCGATATTCGCTTCGCCGTCGCCGTTCACATCCACCCAGCTGCGGGATTCGTGGTACTGCTGGTCGCGCTCGTTGTCCAGCTGGCGCAGGGTGGTGCTGACGCTCAGGTTTTCGCCGAACCGGTGGTCCAGGGTGGCCTGCAGCACCAGTGCTTCCAGGTCCTGGAAATCGCTCTTTTCGTTGGCGTTGTAGGAGCGGTCGACGAGGAAGTTGCCGTCGTCGTCCACCGGTACGCCGCGCAGCCGGTTGCCTCCCAGGTCCTGCTCGATGTAGTCGAAGGTGGTGGTCAGCCGGGTGTTCTCCGCCAGTTCGAACAACAGGCCGCCGGCCACTTCCTGGTTGGCGGCGTCGGCGTTGTTGCGAAAGCTATCCTGTTCCTCATAGAAAGTGCCGAAGCGGTAGGCGACGGATTCGCTCAGGCCGCCGGTGGTATCGACGGAACCGCCGAGCCGGTCGTAATTGCCCGCGGCCAGGTTGACTTCGGTTTCTTCCTCGAAGCGGGGCTTTTTCGACACATAGTTAATGGTGCCGCCCGGTTCGCCGCCGCCGTAGAGGGCGCCGGCGGGGCCCTTGAGGATTTCCACGCGCTCGAAGTTGAACAGCTGGGGCACGCCGAACCCGGAGTAGGGGTCGCCGCGTACACCGTCGTAGAAGACGTTCGCATCGTCCCGGAAGCCGCGGAAGGTCACCCCGGAATAACTGAACTCGCTGACCCCGGCCACTGCGCGGTAGAGGTCGGTCACCTGGCGCGCCGCCTGGTCGCGCATCAGCTGTGCGGTGAGCACCTGCACGGACTGGGGAATGTCCATGATATCGGTGGCCACCTTGGTGCCCACGCGGGTTTCGCTCTCCAGGTAGAACTCCTGTGCGCGGCCGGTGACCACGACTTCCTCTTCCACACTGTCGGCGGCGGCAGCGGTTGCACTGTGCAGGGCGATGGCAAGGGGCAGCAGGTGCTTTGCAGAATTCACTTGGAGTTGTCCTTGGTTCGTTTTTGGGGGGGGGATTATTGAGGTGCGATAAATTAACATCAGTCAATCTAAATGTAAATTACTATCATTTGCGATTGTGGCGATTTTCAGCGGGGCGAAGCAGTCGTACACTCGGCGGCACTTCAAACCGGAGGCAATCGATGACCGACCGCAATTTCGACGACCTGGCGCACCGCTTCAGGCAGCGCATCTACGGCGGCCTCAAGGGGGATATCCGCCTGGCGGTGCTGAACCGGGACCTTGCGCCGCTGTTGTGTGACAGTGGCGAACTGAAGGTGGTGGACGCCGGCGGCGGCCAGGGCCAGTTCGCGATGGATCTGGCGGAGGGGGGCCACCGGGTCTACCTGGCGGATATCTCCGCGCAAATGCTGCAACAGGCTGGGGAGCAACTGGCCGGCCGGGGCCTGGGGGAGCGGGTGACACTGCTGCACCGGCCGCTGCAGGAGTTACCGGAACTGGAAGAGCTGCGCGACAGCGACCTGGTGCTCTGCCACGCGGTACTGGAGTGGCTGGAACAACCGCGGATTGCGCTGCAACAGCTGGCGATGCTGTTAAAGCCCGGTGGCCATTTGTCGCTCACTTTCTACAACCGGCGCGCGTTGGAATTCCGCCTGCTGCAGAGGGGCAGTTTCCGGCAGTTGGATCGCAATATTCAAAGCGGCCACTGGGGCGGACATCCGGGCAGCCTCACACCGCAGAACCCTTTGAAACTGGAGTGGGTGCAGGACTGGCTGCTACAGGCGGGCTTTTCCATTGTCGCTCACAGTGGCATCCGCTGTTTCCACGATTTTATGACCCCCGCGATCCGCGAGAAGCTGCCCGCCGCGGCGATCGTGGACAAGGAACTGGAGTATTCCCGCCTCGAGCCCTACCGGCAACTGGCGCGCTATGTGCACCTGCTGTGCCGGCTGCCGTAGATACTCGGTTTCAAATCAAGCTCTTCATAGTCGTCAGAGCGGCGCAGGAACGCCATGCCGGACTTGATCCGGTACCGGACCAGCATCGGTGGTTTCCTGTAAGCATCAGCCCGATCGACGGCCGGTGTGGCTGAAGCCCGGCTGGGTGGCCGAGTGTGTCACCGGGTGGGCGCGCAGGTATTCCACCGCGCACTGAAGATCCTCCAGCAACAGCGAGGCCATGCGGCTGACCCCGTGCCGGATCAGTATCCGCTGGATCACGCAGTCCTGGCGGTTGGCGGGCAGTGGATAGGAGGGAACCTGCCAGCCGCGCATGCGCAGCCGCTCGGAGAGATCGTAGAGATTGAAGCCCCAGCTCCCGGGCTTGAGGGTGTAGCTGATCGCCGGCAGGCCGCCCCGGCCGTCGTAGAAGAGTTCGAAGGGTTCCAGTTTGCCGATCTGCTCCGCCAACCACTGGGCGGTGTTTGCGCAGTGCTGTTGCACAGTCCGGTAGCCCCGGAAACCCAGGCGCAGGAAATTGTAGTACTGGGCAATGATCTCGCCGCCGGGACGGCTGAAATTGAGCGCGAAGGTGGGCATGTTTCCGCCCAGGTAATCCACGCGGAATATCAGTTCTTCGGGCAGATCCTCGGCGTCGCGCCACACCGCCCAGCCCACGCCGAGGGGAGCGAGGCCGTACTTGTGGCCGGAGGCGTTGATGGATTTCACCCGCTCGATGCGGAAGTCGTTCGGCTTGCTCGCATCGGCGCCGGCGTCCCGGCGGCGCTTGCGCCACCGCCACTTGAGCGCCAGGCCGCCGAGCATCGCGGCCTCGGAGGAGCCGGTGGTGGAACAGCCGATGGTGTCGGCGGCCTCCGGCGAATGCCAGAGCTCGGCGATGATATGTACGCAGCGGGACTCGATCTCCGCGGTCTGCGGATACTCGTCCTTGTCGATCATGTTCTTGTCGAGGCACTCTTCCATCAACTGGTGCACCTCCGGTTCGGCCCAGGTGGTGCAGAAGGTGGCCAGGTTCTGGCGGGAATTGCCGTCCATAAACAGCTCGTCGCGCACCAACTGGTAACTAGTGTGGTGTAAGGTACTAATTGTATATATCAGCGGGCCGCTAAGCGGCCAGATGCAAGGCGCATTTGCGCCGGCATAGTCATCTATGTCAAGCAAATGCAACGCCGCAGATGGCTGCTTAGCGGCCCGCCCGAAGGGAGCCCCCCAAATCGTCCACAGCGGCGTTGCAGCTCTTGAAAATGGAATGACCATTCTCTGCGAGCTGCGCCTAACTGTGAACAATTTGGGGGGCTCTGATATACACAATTAGTACCTTACACCACACTGCGCGCGCTGGCGCCATCTACGGGCATCGAGTAACGGGGCAGGCTCCGCGCGGAGGCGGCGGAGGCAAAGATGTCCGCGTCCACGCCGTTTCCGTGGGCGGGGCTGCGCAGCCCCCGTTTGCTGTGAAGCGGCATTGGCAATGGTCCCAGGCGGAAAAAGCGTCACTAATCAGTGTAGACAGAAATTTCCGGGGATCGGGGCGGGGTGTGTTTACCAGGGTGCCATGGCGACCGCTTTATTCCTGTTCCTTGAGCAGCAGCTCCTTGGCGGCATTGATGCGCGAGGCCAGGTAGTCGTTGCCGCCCCGGTCAGGGTGGAGCTTCTGGATCAGTTGGCGGTGGGCACTGACGATTTCCTCGCGGCCGGCATCGGCGCCGACCCCGAGAATCCGGCGGGCTTCGCCGCTGGTGAGGGGAGGGTTCTCGCCCGCTTCTTCCTGCTGTCTTCCCCTCCGGGCGCTGGCGTGCCTGGCGATCAGGGGCGCCAGCCAAGGCAGGTGGCGGCCGAGCCAGCTCAGGCCCCGCCCCAGCACCGGCAGTACCACGGCGACGGCTGCGGCCACCCAGTGCAGGCGGCCGCTGATGGCCAGCACCACCGCCAGCAGGGCCACACCGATCAACAGCCACTGCAGCAACAGCTTGCGCCGCTCCTCGGGGTGGCTGGCTTTGAATTTTTGCCACGCCAGCCAGGCGACGATGCCGACGGCGATCAGCAGGACGATACGGGCCAAGGAGTTCTCTCTAATTCAGTCATTCGGCCCAATAGGATATCAGATGTCGATGCGTATGCCGCGGAGAGAAAATCTTCCGGCTGCCGGGCGACTTCATTACTGTGGTCTTCCGCGCCCTCAGGGCGGCCTCATTGGGTTGAAAGCTGGACACCGCTTGCGCTGCACCGACAATCAGGAGCGCGACACCCGCAATCAGATATTTATGCATTTTTTGTTTCACACCATTCCCTGCGTTTCAGGTGAGCTGGATTATTTCTTCCGCAATAAAAGCAGCCCAGCTCACTGAAGCGGCGGGGATTTAGCGGTACACTGGCATCTATTGGCAGTTGTTACCTTGTCTTTTGCGCAAACCGAAAAGAAGGAGACGAAGAACCGACATGACTTCCAGCAACCACAGTCGACGTTTGTTTGGGCTTACCGTTCGACAGAATGCACACCCGGATATGCGCAAGTTGCGCCGCGAGGCGGGGGACCCCAGCCTGCATGGCAACAAGTTTTGGAAAAGTTCCTGCCTCACCATGGACTACCTCAAGCGCAACCCGCTGAAAAAAGGCGCGCGGGTATTGGACCTGGGATGCGGCTGGGGCCTGGGCGGTATCTTCTGCGCAAAGCACTTCGGCGCCCGGGTCACCGGCCTGGATGCGGATCCCAGCGTGTTTCCGTTCGTGCACTACCACGCGGAATTGAACGGTGTGGTGGTGGATACCTGGCGGAGCCGCTATGAAAAAATCCGGGAATCGGATCTCGGCGAGTTTGACGCGCTGATCGGCACGGATATCTGCTTCTGGGACCAGTTGGAAAAGCCGCTGTACAATCTCACCCGCCGGGCCCTGAGCGCCGGCGTTGGCCGCGTGATCCTGGCCGACCCGGGACGGACGCCCTTTCGCCGGTTGGCGGAGCGGGCAGAGGAAAAGCTGGGCGCGGATTACCGGGAGTGGTCAGTAAGCCGGCCGATGAAGGCCTCCGGCTGCATCATGGAGGCCTCCCAGGGGTGAACTTCAGTTTGCCCATGCAGGACGCCGGAGGGGCATGTCCCGATGGGCACGCTGCGCACCTATCCTACCAACGACAGCCGACTATCAACTTTTGAGGAAACTTCGTGCACTACGACAAGTTTACTATTCCCACTCCGGAGGAGGCGCTCCCCGGCCGCGACGAACCCATGCCCATCAGTGGAAAGCATTTTGTCTCCGGCCACACTATGGTGGAGCCCTTTCCCGAAGGCATGCAGCGGGCGCTGTTCGGCATGGGGTGCTTCTGGGGGGCCGAGCGGCTTTTCTGGGAGATGGACGGTGTCTACAGCACCGCGGTGGGCTACGCCGGCGGCAGTACCCCCAACCCTACCTACCGGGAGGTTTGCAGCGGTGGCACCGGCCATGCGGAAGTGGTGCTGGTGGTGTTCGACCCGGAGAAAATCAGCTACCGGCAATTGCTGCGTGCCTTCTGGGAACAGCACGACCCCACCCAGGGCATGCGCCAGGGCAATGACCGGGGCACCCAGTACCGCTCCTGTATCTACTGCTACGACGAGGAGCAGTTGCACGAGGCGCGGGAAAGCGAGGCGCAGTTCCAGCGGGCGTTGGAGGATAAGGGGCTGGGGGGCATCACTACCGAGATAGGGCCGGCGCCGACTTTCTACTACGCGGAAGAGGATCACCAGCAGTACCTGGCCAAGAATCCCGGCGGCTATTGTGGCCTGGCGGGTACCGGGGCTTGTCTGATCACAGATCAGTGATCCACGGCCAGCGGTTCGGCTTCGCTTGTCGGTGTCGATTGATCACTGTTATCTGGATGCAGTATATGCGCACACCAGTCGCTCCAGCTCCCGGCGTAGAGCAGGGCATTGGTGCGGCCGATCAGGTGCAGTGAGAGCAGATTGACGCAGGCGGTGACACCCGAGCCGCAGTAGTTGACCAGTTGTTCGTCCGCGGGAATGTCCCGCCAGTTGCCGGCCAGTTCCTCGCGACTTTTCAGCCTGCCATTCTCGTCGGTCACACATTGCCAGGGTTTATTGATGGCCGTGGGAATATGGCCGGCGATGGGATCTATGGGTTCCTCGATACCGAGAAAGCGTTCTGTATCGCGGGCGTCGATCAGTTGCCAGGGAGGATTTTCCAGGCCTCTGTGGAGTGGTCCGTAGTCGATGACCAGGTGGCGCCGCGGCCGGCAGGTCAGATTGCCGCTTTGCTCGGTTGCCGTGCCGTCCCCGGATTCCTGCGGCAGACCGGACTCGCGCCAGGCCCGCAGGCCGCCATTGAGGACGGATACCTTTTCGTGGCCGAAGTAGCGCAGCAGCCACCAGGCGCGCGCGGCGAAGGCCAGGCGCTGGTCGTCGTAGACGATGACCCGGGTGTCCCGGAAGATACCGGCGCGGCGGGCGAATGCCTGGAACTGCCGCGGGTCCGGCAGCGGGTGGCGGCCACCGTAGCGGCCGACGGGGGCGGACAGGTCACGGTGCAGGCTGGCGTAGCGGGCGCCGGGAATATGCCCTTCGCGAAACCGCTGCTCGCCGGCATGGGGCTCCGCCAGATCGTACCGGCAGTCGAGCACCACCACTTGCGGGTGGTGGAGAATTTCCGCCAGTTCAAAAACTTCTATCGCCGCCTGATCGCTCATGTCTTCGTCGATTCTTGTTCTGATGACGGTTAATAATCAGTGATCAAAGGCCAATAATCAATGAGCCGGAAAGAATACCGCTACCGCTCTTGTATTTATTGATCTTCCGCCGATGGTTCGCCGTTATTTGCCTGATTGGGTGGTGTTTCACCATCGTCCGGAGCTTCCTGCTGCGCCAGTTCCTCCTTGCGGCACTGACTGACCGGTTCCGCCAATTCCTGCGAGGGATCGTCGAGGAAACGCGCCGCGGCCATTTCCGCACAGTTGCTGGCCGAGATCACGTCGTGGGCCAGTTTCGGAAACAGCAGCCATTGATGATTGGGAAGCCTGTGCCGGGCCTTATCGGCATCTTCCGCCGAGAGTACCGGGTCCAAGCCTCCGTGCAGGAGCAGTACCGGCACTTGGGTCCTCACAGCCTGGGACTCAGCCAGGGAGGCGGAGGGAATGGCCCAGATGCGGCACTGCATTTGCAGCAGTTGGAGATCGGTGCGCACCGTGCCACCGAGCACACCACTTTCTGCCGCTCTTTTGAGGGCTTTGTTGAAGTCCACGAAAGGCGCTTCTTCGTAGCAGAAGTGGCTGACTCCGGCGGCGTCGCCGAAGTTGGGGTCCAGAATGATATTCATGAGGTTGACGATGGCCGCCTGTGTGGGTTCATGTTCACTGTTGCGGTTTTCCAGGGCCTCGATCACGTGGGGCAGTTCGCGATAGAAATCCTCGTTGTACAGGGCCTGGAAGAGGACTCTCAGCAGGCGTTGGCCGCTGAGTACAAAGGGATATTCCTCCTGCGAATACATGTGTTTGACCGGTACGGTGAGCGGGTTTTCATCCAGGTCCTGTATCAGGGCCTCCAGGCGTCTCTGCAGGTCGGGGTAGCGGCTGTTGCACAGCTTGTCGCCGCGGCAGTGTGCGAGTCCCCGCTGGTAGGCTTCCAGGGTGTCTTTCGCCAGTTGTTGGGTGTAGATGATTTCCGGAAAGACGGCGCTATTGAGCACCAGGGCGCGCACCGATTGCGGATAGTCCCGGGCGAAGGTCAGGGCGTAGCGGGAGGAATAGGAGACGCCGTACAGGTTGAGTTTTTCCAATCCCAGCTGGCGTCGCAGGGCCTCGACGTCCTGCGCCACGACGGCGCTGTTGTAGTGGGACAGATCGGCAATTTTACTCAGGCGGCTGTAGCACCGCTCCATGCTGTAGGTGAAGACCCGGGCCTCCTCGTCGGAGGAGAGGTTGCGCTGGAAGGCGGTCTCGGCGTCTTCGATAAATTCGTCGCAGGACAGGCGGGGTTTGGCCATGCCGACGCCCCGGGGGTCCATCACTATCAGGTCGCGACCGTCGTTGACGGTCATGTCCGCGTAATTGGCCCACAACCATTCGCTGGCGTTTTCCGGTTCCATTCCCAGGCTGGCGCCCGGGCCGCCGGCACCGAGGTGCAGCAGGGGCAGTTTGGCGGGGTCTGCTTCGATGGCGTGAAAGCGCACCACCGGAAACTGGATCTTACGGCCCTCCGGCTTGGCATAGTTCTCTGGCACTTCCATCATGTAGCACTGGGTGACAGGCCAGCTGTTGTCGATTTCGAACCAGCAGGGTTTGGGTATCAGGCGCCCGGGATCTTCGGCGGCCTTTTCCTGTTGCGACTCGCGCCCGCAGGCGGCGAGCACCAGGCAGAGGGCTAGGGGAAAAATACGTTCTTGCAGGGAATTGCGCACCGTGTTGTTACCTTTGATAAGCGGGCTTCTCAATTATTACCTATACGCGCGATGGGTGCGGACAGGTTCCAGCGCAGTGCGGCGAGGCGGATGGACAGGGTGACCAGCACAGCAATGCCCACTACGATCTTCCCGGGCACTGCGCCGGTGGCGTCCAGCAGGACCAGGGCTGCGGCGCCGCTGAGAGACGCGGTGGCGTAGATCTCGCGGCGCAGCAGCAGGGGAATATCACCACACAGGATATCGCGAATCAGGCCGCCGAAGGTGCCGGTCATCACACCCATCACAATGGCGATGGTGGGAGAGTGCCCCAGCTCCAGTACTTTTTGCGTGCCGATCACGGTAAATACCGCCAGGCCCATGGCGTCGGCGATCGCCAGCAGGCGCATGGGTACCTGCAGGTATCGGATCAGGTAGAAGCTTACCACTCCGGTGACCGAGGCGATCCACAGATAGTGGCTGTCCTGCAGCCAGAACACCGGGATGTTCAGGATGATATCGCGGATGGTGCCGCCGCCGGTGGCGGTGACACAGGCCAGCACCACGGCGCCGAACAGGTCCATCTGCTTGTGGCCGGCGGCGAGTACGCCGGTAAAGGCGAAGACCACTATGCCGATCAGGTCGAACCAGTACAGCAGTTGTTCCATAAGGTATTGGGTGTTTTGCGAGGGCCGGGGAGATTTGTTTCTAGCGCTGGGGCGGCCCTGCTACCGGTGACTTTACGCCAGACACGCTGCGGTTATTCTTTTCGAGTCCCGAGTCCCGAGTCCCGAGTCCCGAGTCCCGAGTCCCGAGTCCCGAGTCCCATCTTTAAAAAAACGCCTGCAACCCGGTCTGTGCCCGCCCCAGAATCAGCGCGTGCACATCGTGGGTTCCCTCGTAGGTGTTCACCGCTTCCAGGTTCATCACGTGGCGAATCACGTGGAATTCGTCGGCGATGCCGTTGCCGCCGTGCATATCGCGGGCGACGCGAGCGATGTCGAGGGCCTTGCCGCAGTTATTGCGCTTCATCAGCGAGATCATGGTGGGATCGAAGTGTTTGTCTTCATCCATGATGCGGCCGACCCGCAGCGAACCCTGCAGGCCCAGGGCAATTTCGGTCTGCATGTCGGCGAGTTTTTTCTGGAACAGCTGGGTCTGGGCCAGCGGCTTGTTGAACTGCTTGCGGTCCAGGCCGTACTGGCGGGCGGCGTGCCAGCAGAATTCCGCGGCGCCCATGGCGCCCCAGGAGATGCCGTAGCGGGCGCGGTTGAGGCAGCCGAAGGGGCCGCGCAGGCCGCCGATATCCGGGAATTTGTTTTCCTCCGGTACGAAGACGTTGTCCATTACGATTTCGCCGGTGACGGAGGCGCGCAGGGAGAATTTGCCTTCGATCTTCGGCGCTGAGAGGCCCTCCATACCCTTGTCGAGAATAAATCCGCGAATCTCGCCCTCGTCGTCCTTGGCCCAGACCACGAAGACGTCGGCGATGGGACTGTTGGTGATCCACATCTTGGAGCCGGTGAGGCGGTAGCCGCCGTCGACTTTCTTCGCGCGGGTCTTCATGCCGCCGGGGTCGGAGCCGGCGTCCGGCTCGGTGAGACCGAAGCAGCCGACCCACTCGCCGGTGGCGAGTTTGGGCAGGTACTTTTCTTTCTGCTCCTCGGAGCCGTAGGCGGAGATGGGATACATCACCAGACTGGACTGTACGCTCATCGCCGAGCGATAGCCGGAGTCCACGCGCTCCACCTCGCGGGCCACCAAGCCGTAGCAGACGTAGTTCAGGCCGGCACAGCCGTAGCCGTCGATGGTGGAGCCCAGGAGCCCCAGGGCGCCCATTTCGGTCATGATCTCGCGATCGAAAATCTCGTGGCGATTGGCTTCCAGTACGCGGGGCATCAGTTGGGTCTGGCAGTATTCGCGCGCTGTGTCGCGAACCATACGCTCTTCGTCGGTAAGCTGGCGGTCCAGTAGCAGGATATCGTCCCAATGGGCCAGGGGCTGGTGTTTGCTCATAGGTTTCTCGTCTACTTCCGTTTCTCTCTGTTGTATGCCGGTATTGTATGCCGGATGTCCGGCCGGTCGTATGCGCCGGCATGATACTCAAGTCGGCGCGTTGGGGCATTTACTAAGCGTAAACAACCGTAAATTACCTTGCAGTGCCAGGGGTGGATTACATAATAGGCGCAAATTAGTTCCTAACTTGGTGTCTTTGGTTTTTTGGTGAATTTCCTACTGTTTTTTCGCCGCAGCACAGTCATTTGTCTGCCATTGCTGGCCGCCTGCGCGCAGACGGCGCTGCCACCGGATCATCCGGCGGAAACTCTGGGGCTGCCGGATAGTTTCCGCACTTCCGGCAGCGCGGAGCGCCGCATCCGCTGGTGGCGCAATTTTGACGACCCGGTCATGGACCGGCTGATCCAACTGGCCCTGCGCGACAGCCCGGACCTGCAGGCGACCTTATGGCGCCTGGAACAGGCGGAGGCCGCGGCCCGCGGCGCGCGCTCCGGTTTCTGGCCGCGGCTAACCGGACGTCTGGATAACACCGAGCAACGCTTCTCCAGTGACGATTTCGAGGACAGCGATAGTGAGGGCAACAGCTGGGGCGGCAGCCTGGCCGCCAGCTACGAGGTCGACCTGTGGGGCCGGGTTCGCGCCGGCGCCCGGGCTGCGGAGACGAGCCGGCTGGCACAGGCGGAGAGCCTGCAGACCGCGGCCCTGACCCTGGCGGCGGAAGTGGCCGATACCTGGCTGCAACTGCTCGAGCAGTGGGGCCAGCGGGATCTGCTGCGGCGACAACTGGAAACCAATCGCAAAACCCTGCGGGTTCTCGAACTGCGTTTCGGTGGTGGCACCAGTAGCGCCGCGGACGTCCTGCAGCAGCGCCAACTGATACAGCAGTCGGAGCAGGAACTGCAGGCTGCGGAGGCGGATATCGAGACTCTGCGGGTACAACTGGCCGCATTGCTGGGCATCAGTGCCGAACGGCTGCCGGATTTTGTACGCCCCGATTCCGTTATGCCGTCGCTGCCGGCCCTGCCGGATACCGGTGTGCCCGGGCAGTTACTGCTGCGCCGCCCGGATGTGAAGCGGGCACAGCGGGAACTGCTGCAGGGCTATTATCTCGCCGACCAGGCGTGGGCGGAGCGCCTGCCCGCCATCACCCTGAGCTCGGTAGCCAGTGGTGGTGGCACCGCCATAGCCGACATCCTCGACGGATGGCTGCTCGCCCTCACCGCTGCCGCGGAGGGCGTCATCTTCGAAGGCGGCCGACTGGCCTCGGCCCAGGCGCAGCAAGAGGCGGTGGTGCAGGAACGCTGGGCCCTGTACCGCAACGTTGTCGTTCAGGCACTGTCGGAAGTTGAGCAGGCGCTGATCCGGGAGCAGGCGGTGCTCGATCGCCTGCACCACCTGCGTGAGCGGGAGCGCCTGGCCGGACTGATCGCCGAGCGCCAGTTGCAGGCCTACAGCCGCGGCGCGGTGGACTTCCTTAACGTGCTTACCGCCACCAATGATCAACAGAGCCTGGCGCGGCAGATACTGACCGCCCGCCGCGAACTGATAGAGAACCGGGTAACCCTCTACCGCGCCCTGTCCGGCGGCCTGCCGGCGGAGGACCTGCCGGTTGCGGAACCGGTGGAGCTGGAGTTGTACCGGGCGGAGGAGAGTTGAGCGGTTCAATTACGCTAAGTAACGGGCCGGGGCGGTCCTGCTACCGGTGGCTTTTTGCGGGACACGGGCTAGGCGCCCCCCCTAAATCCATCCCTGGAGGCTTGTCCGCGAGATCCCTCTCGCAGACAAAACGGCAGGACTGCCGTTTTGGACGCCGAAGGCGCCCGAAGGGCGAGGGCCATGGATGGCCCGAGTCACAGTCCCGCAAAAAGCCACCGGCATCAGGGCCTTCGCATCACGACCATCGCTTAACTTTCCGTGATTCAGGTCTGAGCCTTCGCATAATGATGGTTACTCGATCTATCGCCATTAACAGGAGGGCTAGATGCTGAAACGAATCAACTGGAACTTCGCGCTTCCGGTATTGCTGCTTTTGCTGGCGCTGCTGGTCTCCAGTTGGCTGCTGCGAGAGAAGCCCACGGTGAGCCGCGGTGCGCGGACCGCACCGGCGCCGCTGGTGGATGTGGTGGAGGCCGAGCGCGGTCGTTTCCCGCTCACCGTCAAGGCGGTGGGCAAGGTATCGGCGCGGGAGTTTGTCGAACTGCAGCCGCAGGTGGAGGGGCGCGTGGAATGGCTCGATTACGACCTGGGTCCGGGCTCCACCCTGGAGAAAAACCAACTGCTGCTGCGCATCGACGCGGAACCTTATCAACTGGCCCTGCAGACGGCGCGCAGCACCCTGGCGGAGCGGCGCGCGGAGCTGCAACAGGAGGAGGGCCAACGCCAGGTGGCCGAGGAGGAATACGCATTGCTGGGCTCCTCGCTGCCGGACGCGGACCGAGCCCTGGTGCTGCGCGAGCCGCAACTGGCCGCCGCCCGCGCACGAGTGGCGTCGGCGGAGGCGCAGGTCGGTCTCGCCCGCCGGGACCTGCGCCTGACGGAAATCCGCTCGCCGTTCACCGGACTGCTGGTGAGTCGCAGTGTCGATATGGGCGACCGGGTGGCACCGGGAACGGTGCTCTACCAACTGGCCGGCGCCAACCGTTTCCAGGTGGAGGTGGAAGTGCCGGCCCGGCAACTGGCGCGGCTGGGCGGGCCGGACCCGGAGGTGCGTATCCACGGCAGCCAGTGGCCGAAAGGGCGGTTCCGTCAGGCGGAGTTCGTGCGCCTGATCCCGGTTCTGGAAGAACAGGGCCGGCTGGCGCGGGTGCTGGTGGAGTTGCCGGACCCGCTGTCGCTGGATGACCCGGCCCAACCGCAACTGTTGCTCAACGACCTGGCGCGGGTGGAAATCACCGGAAGTACCGGCGAGGAGCGCGTGCGTGTGCCACTCACCGCCGTACAGGACGGCGACCGGGTGTGGCAGGTGCAGGAGAATCGCATCCACATCCAGCCGGTGGAAATTGCCTATCTGAGCGGGGACTACGCGGTGCTGGAGAGCGGCCTCGACGGCGGCGAAACCCTGGTTACCACCCGCCTGTCCGCGGTCATCGACGGTATGCCGGTGCGCCTGTCTGGGGAAGATAATAAGGGCGGGGATAGGCTCCCCGAGCTGGGGCCGCCTGGTAGTGAAGGGCGGTCGGGCACACCTCCGCGCGAGCCGGCGGCGAAAGCGGCGCGGGGAGAGCGGGGATGAGCGACACTCGGCAGAATCCTCCCGCCAAGCGCCCGCCGGTGGAAACCCGCGGCGGCGCCATCGCCTGGATGACCCACAACCACGTCACTGCCAACCTGCTGATGCTGGTGTTTATCTTCGGCGGTCTGGTTTTCTCCCTCATTATCAAAAAGGAGGTCTTCCCCGAGTTCAGCCTGGATATGGTCTCGGTGCAGATCTCCTATCCCAGCGCCAGTCCCGAGGAGGTGGAGCGCGGCGTGCTGGTGGCGGCGGAACAGGCGGTGCAGGGGATCGTCGGTATCAAGGAGATGCGCGGCACCGCCTCCGAAGGCGGTGCCTCCCTCATCCTGGAACTGGACGAGGACGCCAACGCCAACCAGGTGTACCAGGACGTGCAGCAGGCCATCGACCGGGTGAGCACCTTTCCCTCCGATATCGAGCGTCCCCGGGTGAGCCTTGCGGAGCGCAAGCGGGACGTGATGGATCTGGTGATCCACGGCGACCTGGACGACCGCACCCTGCGCGACGTCGCCATGCAGGTGTACGACAAGCTTGAGGCCCACCCGGATATCACCCAGCTTTCCGCCTCCGGCGTGCGCGATTTCGAAGTGGCGGTGGAGGTGCGCCGGGACGACCTGCGCCGCTACGGCCTGACCCTGCGGGACATCGCGCAGTTGATCAGCAACGCGGCGGTGGACGTGCCCGCCGGCGGGGTAAAATCCACCGCGGGCGAAATTCTGGTGCGGGTGACCGAGCGCCGCGACTGGGCGCGGGAGTTCGGCGATATCGTCGTCGCCCGGGGCAGCGGCGGCGGCACGGTGCGGCTGAAGGATATCGCCACCATCCGCGACGCGCTGGTGGATGAGCCGCGCAACATGGTCTTCAACGGCGAGCCGGCGGTGGGCATCGATGTCTATCGCGTGGGCAACCAGACTCCGATGAGCATCAGTGAGGCCACCCGCGCGGTGCTGGACGAGGCGCGCCTGTCGCTGCCACCGGGGGTGCATATCAGCATCCGCGACGACGACTCGCAAATTTTCAAGGAGCGCCTTTCGTTACTGTTGAAAAACGGTTTTATTGGCCTGCTGCTGGTGTTCGTGGTACTGGGCGCGTTTCTCGAACTGCGCCTCGCCTTCTGGGTGACCCTGGGTATTCCCACCAGTTTCCTCGGTGCTCTACTGTTCCTGCCCGCGCTGGATATCTCCATCAATATGGTGAGCATGTTCGCGTTTATTATCGCGTTGGGCATCGTGGTGGACGACGCGATTATCGCGGGGGAAAACATTCACGAGTGGCGCCGCCTGGGATACAGCAATATGCAGGCCGCGATCGCCGGCGCGCGGCAGGTGGCGGTGCCGCTGACCTTTGCCATTCTCACCAATATCGTCGCCTTTATTCCGCTGATGTACCTGCCCGGTTTTATGGGCAAGATTTTCGGCATCATCCCCTTCGTGGTGGGCTCGGTATTTATCATTTCCTGGGTGGAGGCGCTGTTTATCCTGCCTTCGCACCTCGCCCATTCCCGCCGGGGGTACAGGAACCGCTGGACGCGGCGGATCGCCGCGCGCCAGAAAATGATCGCGCGCAGCCTGGACCGCTTTGTCGAAGTGCGTTTCAAACCGCTGCTCGATCTCTGTGTGCGCCACCGCTACACCACCATCGCCGTGGCCATCGCCACCCTGTTGGTAGTGGGCGGCTACGCTGCCAGCGGGCGCATGGGTTTTACCCTGATGCCGAGGGTGGAGCGGGATTCCGGGCGGGTGCAGGTCACCTTCCCTCCGGGCACCGCCGAACAGCAACTGGAAAAGGCGCGGGCGCAGATCATCCAGGCCGCCAACCGGCTGCTGGAGGAGGGGGAGCGCAAGCGGGCTTTTCTCGGCATGCGCGGCCTGGTGAATGGCGACGCGGTGCAGGTGGATGTCTACTTCACCCCGTCGGACCAGCGCGACTTTACCACCGGCGAGTTCGTGCGCGACTGGCGCCGCGCGGTGGGCCCGATGCCCGGCGCGCTGAGTTCCAGCTTCGCCGCCGACCGCGGCGGCCCCGGTGCCGGCGCTGCGCTCACCGTGGAGCTGCGCCATACGCACACTAGTACCCTGGAAGCGGCGGCGCAACGGCTGGCGATGGCGCTGAAGGATTTTCCCAACGTCAGCGATATCGATGCGGGCGTCTCCCTGGGCAAGCAGCAACTGGACCTGACCCTGACGGAAACCGCGAAAAGCCTCGGCCTTTCCGCCGAGGAGATCGGCCGCCAACTGCGCACCTCGCTATACGGCGCCGAGGCCATGCGCCAGCAGCGCGGGCGCGATCAGGTGAAGGTGATGGTGCGCCTGCCGGAATCCGAGCGGATTTCCCTGGACGATGTCTCCAGCATCATGATCCGCGCCGGCAACGGCCTCTGGCTGCCTCTGCCGGACCTGGTGGAAGTGGACAAGGGCCGCGCCTACGCCACCATCAACCGCCGCGAGGGCCGGCGGGTGATGACGGTGACCGCCAATGTGGAACCGCCGGACCAGGCGGCACTGGTGATCAACGAACTGAACCGCAGTGCCATCCCGCAATTGCAGGCGGAGTTTGCCGGGCTGGCGGTCTCCTACCAGGGGCGCCAGGCGGAAGAGCGCGAGGGCCTGGCCTCCCTGGGCCTCACTTTCTCCCTCACCATGGCCGCGCTTTACCTGCTGCTGGCGATTCCGCTGAAAAGCTATATTCAGCCGCTGACGGTGATGGTGGCCATTCCTTTTGGGGTGATCGGTGCGCTGCTGGGCCACCTGCTGATGGGCTATGGCCTGAGTATGGTGAGCCTGCTGGGCATGGTGGCGCTGGCGGGAGTGGTGATCAACGACACCCTGGTGATGATCGAGTACGGCAACCGACTGCGCGCCGGGGGTACGCCGGTCACTGATGCGATCAAACAGGCTGCCGCGCGCCGCTTCCGCCCGATCATCCTCACCACGGTGACCACCTTCTGCGGATTGACGCCGATGATCTTTGAGACCTCGGTGCAGGCGCGGTTTATGATCCCGATGGCCATTTCCCTGGGTTACGGCATTCTCGCCGCCACCACCATTTCGCTGCTGCTGGTGCCCTGCCTGTACCTGATGTTTGCCAGGGATATTCCGCAGTTATTCAGTATGCTGAAAAATAGCCGAAAATTCGCCAGGGCGTAGGATGGGGCGGAACAGCGCGCGCCCATCCTCACGGATTTATCTGCGATTTTAATCCCTGCGCAAATCGTCCTTGATCGCGATCGGGTTGGGGAAATTCAGCACCACGATATAGGAGGAGACCAGGAAGGTGAGTATCGCGGTGGCTTGGATCAAATGGGATGCGGCGCTGCCGATCAGCTCCTGGCTCGCGGCCAGGAAGGCGATCAGCAGCGAGAATTCGCTGATCTGACCCAGGCGGAAACCGATGTCCCAGGCCAGCACCTTGCGTTCGCTCTGGCGGCCCAGCAGGTAGCGGAACACCACGGGTTTGATGATCAATACCGCTACCGCGGTGACCACAGCAGCCAGGGCGATTTCCGGCAGTACAGACAACTTGAACTGGGCCCCAAGGCTGAAAAAAAACAGAATCAAAAAGAAATCCCGCAAGGGCTTCAGGCTCAGGGCAATGTATTGTGAGATACGGCTGGTGGCCAGGGTGATGCCGGCGATAAAAGCACCGATTTCCCGCGACAGCCCGAGGATCTCCGCTGTTTCCGCCAGGCCCATACACCAGCCCACCGCGAGCAGAAAAACATACTCGTGAAAGCGGTCGAAGCGGGTAAACAGCGGTAGCAACAGAAATTTCACCACCACCCAGGCGATAAGCACCAGCAGCGGCAGGGCGGCAAAAGACAGGCCTATTTGCATGGGGCTTAATGTTTCCGCGCCACCGCCCAGCAGTATCATCAGGCAAGTGATGGCTACGAAGTCCTGGAACAACAGCAGGCCCACCATCAATTCGCCCAGGTGCTTATGGTGCAACACGGTGGTGGGCAGCAATTTGATGCCGATAATGGTACTGGAAAACATCAGCGCCATGCCGATTACCCAGCACTCGATGGCGGTGAACCCGAACAGCCGTCCGATCCCGTAACCCAGGCCGAGGAAAATTGCGCTGCTGATCAGCCCCACGAAGGTTGCCTTGCGCATTACCGAGAGCAGCGCCTGGGGCTGCATATCAAGGCCCAGCAAAAACAGCAGGAAGATAATGCCAATACTGGATATTTCCGCCAGCAGCTGCACATTGTCGATCACCGCAAACCCCGAGGGACCGAGCGCTATCCCCAAGGCGATATAGGCCACCAGCAGCGGCTGGCGCCCGAAGAGTGCCAGCGAGGCCACGATGGCCGCGCCGCTGAAGATCAGGAAAAAGGATTGAAAGAGAGCGATTTCCTCCACTGGAGATCCTTGTCTGGGTGGGCCTTTACCCCATTATCCATAGATGCGGGTGGGGCGGGAACAGTGGGTATTTTTTTGTCGGGCCCCGGCGCATTGTCGTCGTTTCCGGCGCAGGAACGTCATGCCGGACCCGATCCGGTACCGGAACCCGGGTGCCACTGGACTGGATACTGGCGTGCGCCGGTATGACCAGAGCTTGATTTGAAACAGAGCATCCACATAGGCTGCATAAGCTGCGCTGCCCGGGTCATTACAGATTGAACCAGCGCAGGTTCTCCGCCTCGGGCGACAGAATCGGCTGCTCGCACTCCTTTCCGTTCGGTTGCCGCAGGATTTCCAGCGCCTGCTGCAAATAGTCCCGCAGAGGCGTCTGAACTTTTTGCGTGGGAGCCAGTGCGCCCGCATCCAGTTCCAGGCGCAGCGGCGCCTCGCCGGCCTCGCCCTGGTAGCGCCAGACGCCGGCCTCCATATCGTACTGGTAGTAGGGCAGCAGCCGGTGGCCCCGGTCGGCAATGATTTCAATCGCCTCGATAAGGTAGTCCACCGTCTCCTCATCCAGGAAATAATTGAAGTTCAGGCGCACCCAGCCGGGCTTGAGGATACTTTCGCCTTCGCTCACCAGTTGTTCCAGCGCCTCGCTCTGCTCCGGGGTCAGGTGCAGCAACTGGTGGCCGTAGGGGCCGGCGCAGGAACAGCCGCCGCGCACCTGGATACCGAAGAGGTCGTTGAGCAGCGCCACCACAAAACCGTGATGCAGGGGTTTGCCGCCCCGCAGGATATGCAGGGAGACAATGCCCACCCGGGGCAGCTCGGTGCCGCCGAGTATTTCGATATTGGGGTTCTGCTTCCAGCGCGCAAAGGCCCTGTCCAGCCATCGGGCTTCGCGCGCCTCGATTTCCTCTGCGCCCACCTCGTCCTTGAGTTCGAATACCAAACCCGCGCGCACCGATTCCACGATTGCCGGGGTGCCGGCCTCCTCACGGCGTTCGCCGGCGGGCAGGTAGGTGTGCCGGTCCGGTCCCACCCAGGATACGGTGCCGCCGCCGGGTATCGCCGGCTGTTCCGGTGGCAGCAGGGATTTTTTCACCACCAGGATGCCCGGGGTGCCGGGGCCGCCGACAAATTTGTGTGGGGAGATAAACAGGGCGTCCTTGCTGGTTGCGCTGCCATCGCCATTCGCATCGATGGCCACGTAGGGGGCGGCCGCGGCGTAATCCCAGAACGACAGGGCGCCGTGTTTGTGCAGCAGGCGGGTGACTGCGTCCACGTCGGTGCGGATGCCGGTGACATTGGAGGCGGCGGAGAAGCTCCCGATTTTCAGCGGGCGCCCGCTGTAGAGGTCCAGCGCCTCCTCCAGCGCAGGCAGGTCCACGCCGCCCTCGGCGTTCTGCGGAATGGTCACTACGTCGGCGACGGACTCCCGCCAGGGCAGGTCGTTGGAATGGTGTTCGTAGGGGCCGATAAACACCACCGGGCGCCGGGCTTCGGGGATTTTCGTAGCCTCTGCTCCAAAGCGCTGGTAGTGATCGGCGCGCAGCCCCAGGCTGTCCACCAACCGGTTGATGGCCGCGGTGGCACCGGCGCCACAGAAGATCACCGCGTGCTCGTCCCCGGCGTTTACGGACCTGCGGACCATCGCGCGCGCCTGTTCGCGAAAGGCGGTGGTCTGGCGACCGGTGGCAGAGGTCTCGGTATGGGTGTTTGCGTACCAGGGCAGCACACGGTTGCGGATAATGTCCTCGATAAAGGTCAGGCCGCGCCCGGAGGCGGTGTAGTCGGCGTAAACCAGCGGGCGCACGCCGAATGGGGTGACCAGCGGCAGGCGCTCGCCGATCACGCTGTCGCGAATATGGGCCATCAGGGATTCAATGGAGGGCATCTCTACCTCAAACAAAGTTGTTATTCTGTTTCGCCTTTCTCTCTTGTAGGAGCGGCCCATGGCCGCGATCGGTGTCGGCTACGTAGCCAAATCGTTCGCGGCCATGGGCGGATGGCCGCCCCGCCGCTCCTACAGGGTCCAGATCCGGACAGAGCAGTGGTTATTCACCAGGCGGCGGAATGGGCAGTTCCGTAGTGCTCTTGATCTGCTCCATGGCAAAGTTGGACACGATATCGCTGATGCCCACGTGGCGGATCAGTTCCTTGTAGAAACGGTCGTAGGCGGCGATGTCGCTGACCACGATCCGCAGCAGGTAATCGTAGTCCCCGGCCATGCGATAGCAGTCCACCACTTCCGGCTGTTCCGCGATGTGGCTGGCAAAGGTTTCAGCCCATTCGGGGGTGTGCTGGTCGGTTTTCACCTGGGCGAATACCGAGACCGGCAGGCCGAGGATTTCCGCGTTCAGCAGCGCCACTTTGCGGCGGATGATGCCGCTCTTCTCCAATTTCTGAACCCGGCGCCAGCAGGGGGTCTTGGTGAGTCCCACGCGGTCGGCCAGCTCTTCGATGGAGAGGCTAACATCTGATTGCAGGATGGCAAGAAGTTGTCGATCGATCGCGTCAAGTGAGGACATAATTCTACAAAGCTCCCAAAACCGCGGGGCCGTGTATCCTTTGGCGATGATTTGGACGCCATCACTGGCAAAAAATACCGCTGTTGGTTTGAGTGTAGTGGAGATATCCGATTTTCGGGGGATGGTTGGGCTCACACTGCACCGTTGGAGATAACGTTAGTCTCCGAACGATCACGGCGGTAGTGGAATTTCCCTCAAGGTTGAGTGGCTGATCGGTTAGGCGTTCGCCCTACGGCGAATTGTCGTCGTTCCGGCGAAGGCCGGAACCCAGGTGCCACTGGGCTGGATACCGGCGTGCGCCGCTATGATTACAGCCTGATTTGAAACAGAGCATCTACGGCACTCAGGCCGCATCCTTGGGCGGAAACATCGGTTCGAAGAGACCCATTTCCATCGCCCGGTGCACCTTGGCCATCAGGTCCATTTCGGTGAGTTCCTGCAGTTGCTGCAGGTCGTCCAGCACGTAGTAGACCGGCTGCACGATATCGATCCGGTAAGGAGTGCGCAGGGCGTCGAGCACATCGAAGTCGTAGCGCTTGGGCTCATTGCCCAGGGCGTACAGAGTCTCCTTCGGCGAGGACAGGATGCCGCCACCGTAGATGCGCAGGCCGTCCCGGGTGTGGAGCAGGCCAAACTCCACGGTGAACCAGTAGAGCCGGGCCAGGTAGGCGCGCTCCTTGGGCGTGGCCGCCAGGCCCAACTGGCCGTATTTTTCGGTGAAGTTGGCGAAGGCGGGATTGGTGAGCATGGCGCAGTGGCCGAAGATCTCGTGGAAAATATCCGGCTCCTGCAGGTAGTCGAACTCCTCGGGGGTCCGGATAAACGTGGCCACCGGGAACTTGCGGTCCGCCAGCAGCCCGAAGAATGTCTCGAAGCCGATCAGCGCCGGCACCCTGACCACCTCCCAGCCGGTTTCCCGGCGCAGCACACTACTGACTTCTTCCAATTGCGGGACGCGGTCGTGGGGCAGGTCGAGCAGTTCCAGGCCGTGCAGGTATTCGTCGCAGGCGCGGCCGGGAACCACCTTGAGCTGGCGCTCGATCAGCCGGTGCCAGGTCTCGTGCTCGATATCGGAGTAGTGAATAAAGCCCTGTTCGTCCGGCTTGTGCGCCACGTACTTGCTGGGCTTCTCGGCGTCTTTCTTCATGATGCTCTGCTCCGGCGGTATGGCCCTCATCAGGGCTGCCGCGCTGTCCATTGTTCTTATCTCCTGTCCATTTTTAGTTACCGGGCTTCGGGTCGGCGATATCCAGGGAGGCGATCTTGTGGCATTTGGGGGAGCGGAGATACACTTTCTGTAAATTTATCTTTACAGGCCGGCGATGAGAGTCGAAATAACTTGTGCCAACCGCGTGGGTATCCTGTATGAGATTATGCAGATATTCGGCGAATATCGGATAAACGTGACTTCGGGAGAGCTGGGGGGAGACAGCGGGGACAAGGTCTACCTCTCGGCTCCCAATATGCTCGCCACCCAGTACCAGGCTATCGAGAAGTCCCTGCTCAAAGTGCCGGGCGTCAAGCGGGTGCGGCGTATCGCGCTGATACCTTCGGAAAGGCGTCACTTCGAACTGGATACCCTGCTGCGACATGTGGTTGATCCGGTTCTGTCGGTGGACAGGGAGGGGCGGGTGATCGCCGCCAACCTGGCGGCGGCGCGGGCCTTCGGGGTAAATCTGGATCGGGTGCCCGGGCTGCAGTTGCAGCGCTTCCTCCCTCTCTTGCAGGTGGCGGAACTGCTGCGGGATTTCGCCGTCCCCCGCTACGGTTTGCCGGTCGCCGTGCGCGGCAGACCCTATCTCATGGAGTGGTCGCCCATCGCCCTGGCGGAAAGCCCGGGGGCCGTGGAGTCCCTCGCGGGCGCGGTGCTGACATTGCAGCCCCGGGAGCCGGGACTGTCGAGCCCCGAACTGCCTGAGCCGGTAGCACTCTGGGACTGGGACCGCCGCAGGGACTGTTGCCTCCAGCTCCAGGAGTTGGCCGGGCTCGGCGCCCCCGTGCTGATCGCGGGCGAGCCCGGCAGCGGCAAGAGTTCCTTTGCCACGGCCCTGCACTACCTTTCCCCAACGGCGGGGGACTGCTATCGCGTTGATCCCCGGGGTGGCCAACTGCAATTGCCGGATCCCTTGCGCGGGGCTGGCACGGTAATTCTGGAGGATCTGCACCTTCTCTCGGGAGAATCCCAGTTGGCCCTGGTACGCCGTTTAAAGGCGCTGCCGTCGGACTTTCGCCCAGTGGCCACCTGCTCGAACACTGCTGGGCTGGCGGCACCGCTGGCCCAGCTTTTCTCCTCCCTGGCCCTGCGCCTTCCCCCGCTCAGGGCCATGCGTCCGGCACTGGAGCGCTTCGCGGCGTCGATATTGCGGGAACTGGGTCGGGGAGGGGAGCCGCTGCAGCTGTGCGACCAAGCTCTCCCGCTGATGCGAAGCCACGACTGGCCGGATAATTTCAGCGGCCTGAAAAACTACCTGAGCGCCGCCGCCAGCCGCTGCCGGGCCGCCGGCCGGCAGCGAATAGAGCTGGAGGATCTGCCGGATCTGGCGGTGAGCGCCGAGCTGCCCTGGCGCGACTGGAGCCGCGGCCTCAGCTACCGGGAGATTATGGAGCAGATGGAGAGAGCCTTGTTCACCGAGCTGGCCGCCGGGCGGCCCTCCACCCGGGAGCTGGCCAAACGGCTGGGAATTTCCCACACCGCGGTGGCTAACAAATTGCGCAAATACGGACTGAGGTAGGGGGGAATCTCAGGCACTAACTTAAGGGTTGGCAGGGCAATTTTGTAGGATGGGCAAAGCGTAGCGTGCCCATCAAGGCCCGGTAGATGGGCACGCTACGCTTTGCCCATCCTACAATGAGAAGCTGCTTACCTTGGCGCCATTCGGGGCGAACCTTGCTTTCGTCGTTCCGGCGCATGCCGGAACCCAGGGGGCCACCGGTATGACGAGCCAATGAGAGCTTGATGTTAAGAACGAAGTTTCTGCAAATGATCAACGATCGATTCTGCCCAGCAGCATATCCTTGAACATCACAAAATCCCCCCACAGGCTGTAGAAAGGATTTTTGAAAGTGGCCGGCCGGTTGTGCTCAAAAAAGAAATGCCCCACCCAGGCAAACCCGTAGCCGGCGAAAGGCACCGCAACGAGGTACCACAAATTGCCGCTGAACAGTGCAACCGCCAGCAGCAGGATCACCAGGCCGGTACCGACAAAATGCAGGCGGCGACAGGTGAGGTTGCGGTGCTCCTCCAGGTAAAAGGGATAGAAGTCGCAGAAGGATTCAAATTTTCTCGGTTGTGCGGTAGCCATGGCTGTGCTCCCGGTTCTTATAATAATCCGGGCCAGTCTATCGGTATCCCTGGCTCCATCCAAGCCGGGCGAAAATGCGCCGAATTTGATAGGCTGCGCAGATTCCCTCTTCCGCCAGTTAGTGGAAGAAGGCAGGGGAGAGGGCAAATAATGAGGAAGTTATGGCAGGTCCACTCGCACATCTGAAGGTTCTAGATCTCAGCCGCATTCTGGCGGGCCCCTGGGCCAGCCAGGTATTCGCCGATTTTGGTGCCGAGGTCATCAAGATCGAGCGCCCCGGCCGCGGGGACGATACCCGCCACTGGGGGCCTCCCTACCTCAAAGATGCACAGGGCGCAGACACCTCGGAGGCGGCCTATTACCTGAGTGCCAACCGCGGCAAAAAGTCCGTGACTGTTGATATCACCCGGGAAGAAGGCCAAGCGCTGATCAAACAGCTGGCGGAGCGCTGTGACATCCTGTTGGAAAACTACAAAGTTGGCGGGCTGAAAAAATACGGGTTGGATTACGAGTCCATCAGGCCCGTTAACCCCGGGATTATCTACTGCTCCATCACCGGTTTCGGCCAGACGGGGCCCTACAGAAACCGCGCCGGCTACGACGCCATGATTCAGGGTATGGGCGGCCTGATGAGCATCACCGGAGTGCCCGAGGGAGAGCCCGGCGCCGGCCCGCAAAAAGTGGGAGTGGCGGTGGCGGACCTGATGACCGGAATGTACGCGGTCTCCGCGGTTCTCGCCGCGGTAATTCACCGCCAGCAGACCGGTGCCGGCCAGTATATCGACCTGGCGCTGCTGGATACCCAGGTGGCCTGGCTCGCCAACCAGGGGCAGAACTATCTCACCTCCGGCAAAAGCCCGGAGCGCCAGGGCACCGGTCACCCCAATATCGTGCCCTATCAGGCGGTACCGGCGAAAGACGGCTATTTTATGCTTGCGGTGGGCAACGACGACCAGTTCAAGCGATTCTGCCATATTGCCGGCCTCGACGAATTGGCGGAACAGCCCGCCTACGCCACCAATGCCGCGCGGGTCCTGGCCCGGGAACAGCTGGTCCCACTGATCGAAGAGGCCACCCGCCGGCAGAAGGCCGTTTGGTGGCTGGAAAAGCTCAGCGACGCCCACGTGCCCTGCGGCCCCATCAATGACCTGGACCAGGTCTTTGCCGACCCCCAGGTACAGGCCAGGGGAATGGTGCTCGAGCAGCCGCATCCGCAGGCGGGCGCGGTGAAAACTGTGCGCAACCCGGTGATATTTTCCGAGACCGAACTCGAATACGAACAGGCACCGCCGGTTCTGGGGGAGCATACGGAGGAAGTATTGCGGGAGTGGTTGGGGAGAAGCGAAGACGAGATCGCAGAGCTCAAGCGGGAAAATATTGTCTGAATATCGTTATCAACCCGGCGAGTTTTGCGGCCGGGCTAACTACTCACCCCGACAGTCCCCTCTCCCCCTTTGGGGGACAAATCCGCCGGGAGCGGATTTAGGCAGCTTTAGCTGGCCGAAGGCCGAGCGCCATGGATGGCGCGAGTCACTGGGTTAGGGAGAGGGGGAGCCGGTCAGCGCCCCCTCCCCCGCAAGCGGGAGAGGGGAGGGTAGTTACCGGCCGGGTTAATGAAGCGGAGAGGGAGCCCGAAAATGAATATAGACCACATCAATATCAGCGCGCCGAAGGATTTGCTGCGCGAGATCAAGTATTTCTACTGTACGGTGCTCAATCTGCAGGAAGGCTACCGGCCCAGCTTTTCCCGTCCAGGCTTCTGGCTGTATTCGGGCGACCGGCCACTGGTGCATTTGACGGAAAGTAAAATGCATTACGGGGGCGAATGGCGGGGATACCTGGACCATGTGGCGTTTCAGACCGAAGACCTGGCTGCGGTAGTGGAGGGGCTGGAGCTTCTGGGTGTTTCCTACAGGAAAACCCACGTGCCGGACACCGGCGTGACGCAGCTTTTCTTCGAGGACCCGGCGGGTACAGGGCTCGAAGTCAATTGTATTGACAGGAGCTGAGCGTCGGCCGGCTGAACAGGAAATGTCAGGTGCTTAAAAATCTCGTTAACAAAAAATCGGGAACCATCCTGTACGTGCAGATATGGGAAAAGCGCATCCGGGTCACGGATATCGGCAGCGGCAGGATTTACGACCAGGTTCCTCAGCTGGCACTGGAGGAGAAAAAGGGACGGCGGACCGTCGCTGCCGTGGGCAGCCGCGCTTCGTCCGCATCCGGAAAGAATATTGAAGTGGTGAACCCCTTTTCCCACCCCCGCTCGCTTATCCGCGACTTCGCCGCCGGCGAACAGCTTTTTCAACATATCTTCAGAGAGCTCTCAGGAGACACACTGATTCCAGCTTCGCCCACTGTGGTATTACAGCCCATGGAAAAGACCGAGGGGGGGCTGACTGATGTAGAAATTCTCGCTTTCCAGGAAATGGCGCTGGGGGCCGGGGCGCGGGAAGCCGTGGTCTATCAGGGAGAGGAACTCACCCGGCATACTTTTGACTACCAGAAGGTAAAAGAGAAGAGTGTGTCCGGCAAGAGAGCCGCAGGTGAAAAGAGCGGCCAGTTTATACAGTGGTTCTTTCTGCTGTTGTGGCTGGTGCTGATTGCGGCCATGACGTTGTTTGGTGAGCGGTAGGGGCCCGCTTTATACCTTTGTGTAATTGACAGGGCAGGTTACACGGGGTAATTCTTGTTTCCCGGCCGAAATCATAAACGCAGGCCTGCGTCTGGCGGATACTCTGGTCGACAGGGTGAAGTTTTCCCGGCACTTCAGGCCCGAGCGGGGCCCGGACACCGATGACTTCGCCTGATCTTACCAACCACAAGTTTTACTAATCATAAGCAAAGGCAATAGCAGCGATGAAACCCTCGATTTTTGTGCTCACTTTCTTGATGCTGTATGTAACCGGTTACGCCACCGCCGCAGCCCCGATTTCCACCCAGCCGGTACCGCGTACCAAACAGTTCCCCTGGATGAGCCTGTCCACCTGGTACCAGAAGCACGCTGACGACGTCAGGGTCGCCGAACAGGGCCGTGCCCGGGTGATATTTCTGGGAGACTCCATCACCGATATGTGGGACCACGCCCAGAATGTCTGGGATCGGGAGTTCGCACCCTTTCAAGCCGCCAATTTTGGTATCGGCGGCGATCTCACGCAAAACCTGTTGTGGCGCCTGGACCACGGGGCTATCGAGAAACTCAATCCTGATGTTGTGGTTATTCTGATCGGCGTGAACAACTTCCTGCACAACGACGCCAGTCCCCGGGATACCTTTGCCGGAGTACAAGCCGTGGTTGACCGGGCTCTGCAAGGTTACCCCAGCGCCCATATTGTTCTGCACGGTATCTTCCCCTACGGGGAAAAGGCGGGCACCCCTGAGCGCGAGCGGGTAGAAGCCACCAACAAATTGATTAAAACCCTGGCAGACAATTCGCGTGTTGATTATTACGATTTCGGCCCGGTTTTTTTGCAAGACGACGGCCGAATCAGCAAAACCATTATGGCCGACTACCTGCACCCCACCGAGCGCGGTTACGAACTCTGGGCCGAACAGTTGAGCCCGGTACTGTCCCGCCTTTTGAAAAAGTAAGGAACCCGATGTGAAAGCGATACCCGTATACCTGTTATGGGCTCTGGCCTCGCTGTCCGAGTGTGCCGGGGCCTCCGCCGATACTTCGATAAAAACCGTCGACGCCACCAGCGACAAAATCCGCTGGAGCGGCCGCTTTGCGGCACTGGAAGATGGCAGCGCGCGTTTCGGCTACCCGAGCGTCAGCGCCAACCTCGCTATTTCGGGGGGAGATCTCAGCGTTACCGCCTCCAGCAGTAAAGACGGCAGCTACATGGCTGTAATGGTGGACGACAGACCACCGCGCCGCTTCACATTGACCCGGACGCCGAAGCAATATTCCCTGGTGGAAAGCGATGGTAAGCCCCACACAGTGCGGCTCAGTCACCCGTCGGAAGCCTGGCGTGGTATCGTCACGGTAGAAAAATTCACCCTTGCCCAGGGGGAATTTCTCTCCCCGCCAGCGGCGCCGGAACGCAAACTCCTTGTAATCGGCGACTCGGTCACCTGTGGTGAGGGTGTTTACCAGCCAGTCGATTACCAGTGCGGCACCAACCCGCGCCAGCCCGATTCCGATCACTCCTACGGTATGCTGCTCGGCAGAGCTATGGGCGCAGAGACCCAGTTGGTGTGCTACGGCGGCCGCGGGTTGATCCGCAGTTGGAATGGCAATACCGGCGAGTTGCAAGCGCCCCAGTTTTTTGAACTGGATATACCCATTAATAACGGGCCGGCTGCAGATCTATCCGCTTTTGTGCCGGACGTTATCCTGATTTCTCTCGGCACCAACGACTTTAACCTGGATATAGGCCCGCTGCCGGAAAGGAGCGAATTCGTATCGACCTACGTGGAATTTGTCGAACGTTTGCTATCGCTCTATCCCGGCGCTGAGATTGCACTTACCGAGGGCGCCATCGTCAATGACGCAGCCGACCCGGCCAGGCCGCAACGGAGCGTCCTGCGCGACTATATCGCCGATACGGTTAAGCGCACAGCGGACGCCCGCGTCCATCAGGTTCTCTCCCAACATCACTCCGGGGACACCTGCGATGCGCATCCGACTGGGCAACAGCACGAAGCGATGGCAGGTGAACTACTGCCTGCTATCGCCCCGCTGTTAACTCGATAATGATTTACCTCCGAGTTGGCATTGATTCTAAGTCTGAACTACTACAGTTTATCAGTCTCCCTCGGGGGTAACCGATACCGCTTCAGACCCGGTCTCGGTCGCAGGACACCGCCGCATCCCCACATGCCGTGATTCGTGGTAGCTTTGCATTACTGAATGCCCCTTCGGAATGCCTCCGTCGAGCAGCTTCGAAAGCTCGCTGAGCGGCTTGGATTCTCCGATTGGAGCCCGCATTATCGCGTTGTCGATTTCAAACGCTTCGACCAACTCATCGAGCCGCGGCGCCAGCGCCTGAGCCGACGCAAGACGCGCACGCGCAAGCCCACGCAGTACTCTGCGCGACGCCCAAGGCCGGCCACCGAACCAGGCACCATCTCTGAGCACCAGGCCCGAAGTGTAGATTTGCGACAAGAGGTGCAAGATTTCACCGGCTTCGCCGCCTTTTGCCCGCGCCTCACGCGCCGCCAACTCCAGAGACTCTGCCACGAGCCGTTCGGCGTGAATCCTCCCGAGCCGCATCAACTCGTCCGTGTTCTCTTTCCAGACCTCCGTCAGGGGGCGACGCCGCTGCGCCAAAAACATGCGAATGCGCAGGCTCCGTCTCACCGCAAGCTCCCGACGGCAAAGCCAGGACAACAGACGTGACCGGGCGCCTGGGCGGGCGCGCGCTGGAGGTTTGTAGTCGATTCCGCGCACGAGGTCGCTTCCCACCTTCAAAAGCAACACGTCGCTCTCGCCTTCCGCGGTAAAGATCGCGTGGTTGCCAATGAGGTTTTCGAGTATTCGGTTTGCCCCGAACATTCCGTGCGAACCGGTTCGCTGTCGGCATATTCCGATGACTTCGAAAGTCGATAATGAAACGAAGGCCTTCAGGATCGAAGCCTCTCGGGCCATGAATTGCTCGCGCTCTTCCGAAGGCTTCGGGGAACACCCATTGACGATCGAGTTGTAGCGCAAGCGTAGCGCGTACATCGTGGCCACCGCGTCGACCAGGGGAAGGTAAAAATTGCTGCAGTCCCGGGCGGAGACGCCAGGTGAACCAGGAGAAAAAACCCGCTTTTCGCGCGCACCGTTTACCGCAAGGAAAACCACGGCTTGAGCGCCAGTGATACACGTCAGGCTACCACTCAAGCGCGCGAAGGAAAGTCGGTCGATCGAGCGCAAAAGGCGTCTGCGCCGGCTCGGTTCGGCGCATCGAAACTCTCCTTCGTCCGTGAGTTCGATCTCTGAATCGACAAGCAAGTAGTCTTTCGGGATGCGCACATCGCGTAACCAGGTGCACGAGTTATCCAGGTTGACCGTAGGCTCCACTCCAATCCATCGTGCTTCGACTCCCGGAGAATCGAGTGGTACCAAAAATGGAAAGACTCCTTCGTCTTCACCCTTCGTTACAAGCCGCGCAAACAGGACGGCTACCTTTCGTTCCCGCTGAAACCAGCTATTGGGCATCCACTTCAAGCTACCCGCCGTTGGCGTGTTGAGGACAAATTCCCTGGTCTGCGGCTCGTATCGGGCCTCGGTTTCGATTGCGATCGCATTGGTGCCCGTCGACAACTCTCCGAGCACGAAACACCCCACAGTCCGGCCCTTCAACATCCCCTCCGCCACCGCCTTCACCGCGGGGGAGCGGTCCGCGGTCTCCAGAATCGTGCGAAGCGCAAGCAGATAGTGGATATTCGCAACCGCCCAGGCCGCGCCGTCGAGAATCGAAAGCAGGCCGGTGACGCACACCAGACGACGTGGGTCCCGCACGATTTCGTCAGGGCCGATTTCGAGCTCTTCATTGATGCGCTCGCGAATGATGTCGAACCATCTGTAGGTGCGTTCAAAACGCGCCTCGGGGCCGAGCGATTCGTCCTGCGCAAACAAAGGCTCCCTGAGTAACGCCTTGGTCCACGCCTCGGTGTACGCCAACTCG